>JAPSLD010000073.1 GCA_031181105.1 Isoptericola sp.
CAAGCACGCCGTCGTCGGCCTGACCAAGGCGCTCGCCAACGAGTGGGCCGGCCGGGGAGTCAACGTCAACGCGGTCGCGCCGGGCTACATGGCCACGGACAACACCGCGCCCATCCGTGCGGACTCCGCGCGCGAGCGGACGATCTCGGAGCGCATCCCCGCCGGCCGGTGGGGCGTGCCCGACGACCTCGCGGGGGCCTTCGTCTTCCTCGCGTCCGACGCCTCCGCCTACGTGCACGGAGCCGTGCTGCCGGTCGACGGCGGCTGGCTCGTGCGCTGACCGTACCGACAGACCCCGAGGGAGCCACCATGGAACAGCGCTACGCCACCCACCCGGCCCAGGTCCCGGGCATGAGCACCGACGAGCTGCGCGCGCAGTACCTCGTCGAGGACCTGTTCGTCCCGGGCGAGGTCCGCACGGTGTACACGCACCACGACCGGATCGTGCTCGGCGGCGCCGTGCCGGGCGCCGACCCGCTGCCGCTGCCCGCCGACGACGCCCTGCGGGCGGAGTACTTCCTGGAGAACCGGGAGGTCGGCATCGTCAACGTCGGCTCGACCGGCACCGTGACCGCCGGCGGCGAGACGTACGAGCTGCCGGAGGGCGCGTGCCTCTACGTCGGCCGCGGGACGCGCGACGTCGTCTTCGCGGGCGAGGGAGCGGCGTTCTACCTGTTCTCCGCGCCCGCGCACACGACCTACCCGACGGTGCTCACGCTGCCCGGCGAGGGCAACGTGCTCGAGCTCGGCGACCAGCTGACCTCGAACCGGCGCTCGCTCACGCAGATCATCCACGCCAAGGGGGTGCAGTCGTGCCAGGTGGTCATGGGGATCACCCGCCTGCACCCGGGCTCGATGTGGAACACGATGCCCGCGCACACCCACGACCGCCGCACCGAGTGCTACCTGTACTTCGGGGTGCCGCAGGACGCGCGCGTCGTGCACCTGTGCGGCGAGCCGACCGAGACGCGGCACCTCGTGGTGGCCGACCGTCAGGCCGTGATCTCGCCGAGCTGGTCGGTGCACTCGGGCGTCGGGACGTCGTCGTACTCGTTCGTGTGGGCGATGGCGGGCGAGAACCAGGAGTTTACCGACATGGACGCCGTCGCGCCGTCGGCCCTGCGCTGACCGCCCGCGCGAGCCGGCGCGTCAGCGGCGGGACAGCTTGCGCTCGTCGGGGATGAGGATCCAGCCCACGATGTACGCGAGGACCTGCGGGCCGGGGATGAGGATGGAGGCGACGGTCAGGACCCGCACGAGGGTGCGGTTCCAGCCGAAGTAGTCGGCGATCCCGGCGCAGACGCCGCCGAGGATGCGGCCGCGGCTCGGCCGGTGGAGGACGTGTCCGTTGGTCATGCCTCGACCGTACGGCGGGTGCCGTCCGCTCGGTATCGGGAGGTCCCCTGGTCTCTCCCTGACCGACCCTGAGGCGCCGGCGCCGTCGGCGCGCCCTCAGGCGTCGGCCAGGACGGCGGCGACGCGGCGCTGCGAGGCACGGCCGAAGGCGGGCCAGCGGTCCCAGTAGTAGGGCAGCGCGACCAGGGCCTGCACCAGCACCCACCCGCGGCCGCGCTCCCACGCGGCGTCGTCGAGATCGTGCCCGACGCCGGCCGCCTCGCGGAACGCCTCGCGCGAGCGCCCGGCGAACAGCTGCCAGGCGGGCGTGAGGTCCGCCGCGGGGTCGCCGACGCCGAGCGGCCCCCAGTCGATGACGGCGGTGAGCCGCCCGCGCTCGGCGAGCAGGTTGCCCGGCATGAGGTCGCCGTGGATCCAGGTGCCCAAATCGCGGCTGGGGTCGGCGGCGAGGGCCCGCTCCCACGCCCGGGTCGCCCGCCGCCCGTCGATCCGGTCGCCCGACGCCGCGATCGCCTCGCGCACCGCCCGGTCGAGCCGGACGAGCGGCACGCCGCGCGAGGTTCCGGTCGCGGCCGGGCCGCCGGCCGTGTCGATCGCGCGGAGCGCCGTGACGAAGGCACCGAGGCTCGCCGCGGCACCCTCGAGGTCCAGGTCCGGCTCGGCCGTCGGGTCCAGCGGGTCGGCGACGGCCCGCCCGGGGAGCCAGGGCGCGACGGACCAGCGGAACGGGTACCCGTCGTCGGGCTCTCCGAGCGCCACGGGCGCGGGCACGGCGAGCGGCAGGTGGGGCGCGAGGACCGGCAGCCACCGGCCGTCGCTCTCGGCCTGCGCGGCCGCCCAGGCGATCGTCGGCATCCGTGCGACGAGCCCGTCGCCGAGCCGGAAGAGCCGGTGGTCGGTCCCGGACTCGCTGACCGGGGTGACGGGCAGGTCCGCCCACCGCGGCAGCTGGGCGCGCACGAGCCGGCGGACGTCGTCGGCGGTGACGGGGACCTCGTCGTCGTGCAGCCTCATCGACGACGACGGTACGGGCCGGCGCGCCACGCTCACCAGGCCTTTCCCGGCGCGTGGGGAGATCTCCCCATGGCACGGGCGCGGTGTCCTTTGACATACTCCGTGCCGGTCGGGCAGAGGATTCAGGGGGAGCACATGGGTGATCTCGTCATGAACGACGAGTTCCTCGCCAAGGTCGAGACCGACCTGGGGCAGATGAAGGACCGGCTGTACGAGCCGCTCGACGCGATCAGGTCGGCCGACCCGGCGTCGGTCGGGGCACCGGAGCTCGTCGAGAAGGTCTCGCACTTCCGCGACCGGTGGGACCACAGCATCGACCAGATGTGCGAGGCCACCGGCAACGCGAAGGAGCAGCTCCAGAAGATCCGCGAGGGCTTCGCCCAGATCGACGCGGACCTCGCCGCGGCGCTGCGGGACGCCTGATGGTCCAGTACGAGCACATCGGTCACGACCCGGCGCCGGGCGACCACCGGGTCACCGGGGTCCTGTCCACGGGACTGACCGGAGGTCACGAGACGCTCGAGCGCGTGAAGTTCCTCCTCGGGAGCGTCGACGAGGGGGAGTGGGTCGGCGAGGCCGCGGTCGCGTTCCGGTCCATGCTGCACGACGACTTCGAGCCCAAGGTGGTCGAGGCCGAGGAGGCGTTCCGGGTGGCGGCCGGCGCGCTGGCGACCTGGGCGGACGACCTCGAGCGGTTCCGCGACGAGGCCGACTCGCTCGACCGCCGTCTCGGCGAGGCCAAGGGCGTCCTCAGCGCGGCCCAGTCCTCCTACTACGGTCTGCCGGACCTGCCGCGGCCCGACGACGACGCGCCGCAGGACCGGTGGGACACCTACCGCGACAACCAGCGCAGCAGGGGCCAGGCGCACGACGACATGGTGGACGCCCAGGCCGCCGTCGACCGCATCTGGGAGGAGATCCGCCAGCTCGCCGAGAGCTACGACGGCGCCGCCGCGCGCCTCCTCGACAGGTTCGAGACGGCCGCCGCGATGGCACCGGACGACCCGTCCTGGTGGGACCGGGCGGTGGACTGGGTCGGCGACCGCTGGGAGGACATCGGCGACTTCGTCAACGACATCGGCGACTACATCCTCGAGTGGGCCGCCGAGCACGCCGGGTTCCTCAACACGCTGTCCAACTGGCTGTCGATCGGCAGCATGATCCTCGGCTTCGCGTCGCTCATCCCGGGGCCGTGGTCCCCGGCGCTCGCGGCGCTGAGCGTCGCGCTCGGTGCGGCCAGCACGCTCGCGGGGTACCTCTCGGCGGCCGGGCAGGCGGGGTCGTGGTCCGAGGGCTTCACCCCCGGCGTGGTCGCGGGCATGGTGGGCACGGCGCTCGGCCTCGGTGCGCTGGGCGCGACGTTCCGCGCCACGGCCGCCGCGGCGACGACCGCGGGCCGCACGGCGCCGACGTTCGCCCAGTTCATGAACCCGTTCTCCAGCACCGGCCGCGCGGCCGCCGAGGTGCTGCCCGGGTTCTTCACGCTCGCCGCCAAGGGCGGCACGATCGAGTCGGTGACCGAGCTCGGGTGGCGCTCGGTCGACATCATGTTCGACCAGGGCACGTGGTTGGGGACCAACCCGATCGGCGTCCTCAACATGGGCTGGGACGTCGAGCGTGACGGCGACCGCGCGCTCTGGCGGACGCAGGCCGAGCAGAAGGACGCGGTGTGACGACCCTCGAGACGGACAACCCCACGCGCTGGAGGCTCAGCGCACGCGTCCCGGACGACTGGGTCGACCTGGCCGCGACGAGCACGGTCGACCAGGCGCTCGGGGCGATCCGCGCCTCGTTCGACGCCGTCGGCACCGAGCTGACGCCGCACGACGTCGGCCTGCTGCGCACCGGCCTGGAGGCGTGGCGCGACCTGGCCTCCCGGCACGGGATCCTCGTCCACGGGCTGGTGCACCAGGGCGCGGAGCACCAGGGACCGACGGCGATCGGCCGCGAGGTCTTCTGGGACGTGATCGGCACCGTGACCGAGTTCGAGGCGGTCGACGACGGCCCGCTGTCGCTCATGGAGATCGTCCGGCGCGTCATGGCCGCCAAGCTCGGGTTCGACGTCGACGAGGCGTACACCGAGGTGTTCCAGACCGGGATCGGTCCTGCCCTCGGGCTCACGACCGAGCTCGACATGCGGTACCGGGTGCCGGGCGAGCCCGAGGACGCCGAGCCCCGCACCCGCCGCGTCGGGCTCGCCGCGGTGGTGGCCGCGCCGAAGGGCGGCGGCCCCGGTCTCGTGCTCGGCGGCTGGTCGCTCGACCCCGCGCAGCGCAACGGCCTGGGGATGCTGCTGGCAGCGATGGCCGGGCCGGCCACGATCACGCCGGTGGACCGCGACGGCAACCCGCTCCCGCCGGCGGTGGAGGGCTGATGGCGCGCCAGACGCTCCCGCCGTTCCCGGAGCAGGTCGCGCCGCCCACGACGTTCGGCGACTGGTACGACACCGCAGCCGTCAGTCTCGGGGTCGCCGAGAAGCGCGACAGCGGTGCGTCGCGGCTGCTCGCGGGCCTGCTGCTGATCGTGGTCTGCACCGTCGGGCTGGGCGCGTTCGCCGCCCCGCAGGCGGCGGCCCTGCTCGGGTACGCGAGCGAGCGTGCCGACGTGGCCACGCTCGTGCTCGGCCTGGTGCTGACGGTCGGGGCGCTCGCCTGGTGGGCCTGGTTCCGGCGCGACTGGGTGCGCGCCCGGCGGCTCCGCACGGCGTGGTCCTGGGCGCTGCGCGACCCGCGCGTGCTGGCGCTGCCCGCGCGCGACGCTGCTCCGGCCGGTGGGGTCGGCGCAGCGCCGGACCCGGAGGCGCAGCACCACTACCGGGCTCGTGAGCACGCCGAGCTCACGCCGTACCCCGGCGTCCGCTCGGTGGGCGGCGTGACGGGCTTCCTCGACTTCCTGCGCGCGGTGCTCCACCCCGTGGCCCTGGGGGCCGGGGTGCTGCTCGTGGCGGTGGGCCTCGGTCGCGACGACGCCGCGTCCCGCCTGACGACCGTCGCCGCGGCGCTCCCGCTGACGCTCGCGGCACTGTCCGCCACGGTGCGGGCGTGGCGCCGGCTCGCCGAGTCGTGGCGGCTCGTCGGCGTGCAGAACGACGACCTCTTCCGCTGGACGGGCTGGCGCGTGCTGCAGGGCCTGGACCGCCCGCTCGACGTACGCGGCGCGGCCGGCCGGCGGGCGCTCCTCCTGCTCCCCGTGGCGCTCGCGGGCGTGGTCGTCGTGCTCGCGCGCGCGAGCACCGGCACCCTCGGCGCCGGCGACGTCGCGATCGGCGCCGCCGTCGTGGCCGTCCCCGCGCTGGCCGTGGCAGCCACGTTCGCCCTGCGTTCGGCGGCTGCGCGGTCCGGCGGGGACGGGCTGGCGGTGCGCGTGCTGCCCGACGACGTGCCGCCGCTCGGCCCGACCACGGTCCCGCCGGGGCCGGCCCGGCTCGTGCTGCGCGACGGCCGGGCGCAGGTGGGCGGCGTGGACGCCGACGCGACCGCGCTGATCAGCGGTGCCCCGCAGATGCTCGCGACCCGGCGGCACTTCCTCGTCCTCGCGGACGGCTCGCAGGTGCGCCTGAGCTGCGCGGACGTGCGCGGGCTGCGGCGCCAGGCGCAGGAGGCCGGGCTCCGGGTGCTGTGACCGGCGGTCCGGGCGACCGGCTCACCACCTGGCGGGGTCGAGCACCTTCCGGATGCGCTTCTCGCTGACCGTGCCGTCGGTGCCGAGCTGCTGCGCGAACAGCGACACCCGCAGCTCCTCGACCAGCCAGCGGACCTCGGCGAGCTCGGCGGCCCGCGCCGGGTCGGCGGGCCCGGCCGCGTACGCGGCGCGGGCCTTGGCGTACGCCTCGGTCACGTCGTGCACGCGCCACGCCAGCTCGGCGTCGCGGTGCGGGTTGGCCTGCGCCTTCTCGAGCCGGTACGACGCCGCGCGCAGGTAGCGCACGAGGTGCGGCACGCGCCGGGGCGGGGTCGCCGAGACGAACCCGTCGTGGACGAGCGTCGCGACGTGGTCACGGACGTCCTGGAGCGTGTTCAGCAGGGCCAGCGACGACGACGAGCGCACCTCGCCCTCGATCGTCCGCCATGCCGAGAGCGCGGCGACCACGTGCCCGACGACGCGGTAGACCTCGTCCTCGAGGTGCCGCCGCACGAGCTCCTTGGCAGCGTTGTACGACTCGACGTCGCGAATCTGTGCAGCGATCGGTCCGCCCGTCGGCGTCCCCGGCGCGCGCTCGACGTCCGCGCTGGTCAGCGCCGTCACGGCGGCGAGCTGCAGGTCCGCGACGAGCGCCTCGGTGTTCCGGTACGGCGCCGCGGCGAGCGTCAGCGACTGCTTCGCGGTCCAGCGCGACGTGATCCGGCCGCTCTGCAGCCCGACCTCCGCCAGCAGCAGCCGCCGCACGCCGGCCGCGTGCCTCGCGTCCCGCTCCGCCACGTCGGCCAGCACCCGCAGCGCCACGGTCGGCCGCCCCTTGGCGTCCTGCTCCTCCACGATCGCGGGATACCCCCGCACCACGACCCCGCCCCCGAGGTCGGTCGACACCGCCTCGGGCAGCGAACCGCCCGGAAGGTCGGCAGGCCAGGTGGAGAGGTCGGAACGTTCCGCGACCACGGCGGACGACGAGCCGGACGACGAGACGGACGGGGCGGCGCCGTGCGGAGGTCCAGGCTGGCTGGGCGAGGCGGACGGACGCCTGGACGTGTCCGACGCCGCGTCGCCCGCCGGAGCCGAACCCGGACGGGACCGAGCCGCAGCCTCCTCCAGCGCGACCCCCACAGCACCCTTCACCGCGGCCCGCACCGCCGCCTCGGAGCGCGCGGCGAGCCGCTTCTGGAGCGCCACCAGGTCCTTGGACTCGTCCACCACGACCGTCTCCGCGCCGCGCCGCTCCTCGACGCGGAAGGTCATGCGCAGGTGGGCGGGCAGCCGCTCGACGCGCTCGGCGTCCCACACGTCGGCGGGGATGACGACGTCGCGCAGGTGCCGCACGGCGCGGGAGAGCTCGACGTGGAACGGCGACGCCATGTCCCCGGCGCGGGTCATGTCCTGCCACGCGGGCGTGTTCTCGCGCAGCCACCGCGCGACGGCGGCCCCGACGTCGGGCGCGGGCACGAGCTCGCGGCGGACGGCCTTGGGCAGCGAGCGGATCGTCGCGACGCACAGCTCCTCGAGCAGGCCGGGCACCATCCAGTCGAACCCGTCGGGCACCACCCGGTTGAGGATGGACAGCGGGACGTGCACGGTCACGCCGTCGGCGTCGGTCCCGGGCTCGAACTGGTACGTGAGCGGCAGGGTGACCTCGCCCTGCGTCCACGCCTCGGGGAACGCGGAGGTGTCGACGGCCGAGGTGTCGACGAGCTGGTCGAGCGTGAACGTGAGCAGGTCGGGGTTCTCGCGCTGCGCCGTCCTCCACCACCGGTCGAAGTGCCGGGCGCTGACGACCTCCGCCGGCACGCGCTCGTCGTAGAAGGCGAACAGGTCGTCCTCGGAGGCGACCAGCCCGCGCTGCCGCGAGCGCGCCTCGAGCTCGGACGCCTCGGCGAGCAGCCGCCGGTTCTCGGCGAAGAAGCGGTGGTGGGTGGTCCAGTCGCCCTCGACGAGCGCGTGGCGCACGAACATCTCGCGCGCCGCCTCGGGGTCGACCGTGGCGTAGAGGACCTTGCGGTCCGCGACGATCGGCACGCCGTAGAGCAGGACCTTCTCGATCGCCATGGCCGCGCCCTGCTTCGAGGACCAGTGGGGCTCGGAGTACGTGCGCTTGACGAGGTGCGCGGCGAGCTCCTCGGCCCACTCGGGCTGGATGCGCGCGACGTCGCGGGCCCACAGGCGCGAGGTCTCGACGAGCTCGCCGGCCATGATCCACGCCGGCGGCTTCTTGCTCAGCGGCGAGCCGGGGAAGATCGCGAACCGCGCGCCGCGCGCCCCGAGGTACTCGTTGCGCGCCCGCCTGGCCGCCTGCCGCAGCGCGCGTGCGCGCGCCTCGCCGCGCAGGTGCGCCACCGAGGAGGCCTTGATCTCGCCGGTGTCCTGCATGCCGATCTGGCTCAGGAGCCCGGCGAGCAGCGCGCGGTGGATGGTGTCGCCGTCCCACGCGAGCCGGTGGTCGTCCTCCGTGCCGTCGGCCCGCTCGGTGCGCGTGCGGGGCGTGAACGACATGTCGACGCCCAGCGGCTTGGCCATCTCGCGCAGCTGCGCGACGACGTCCTGCCACTCGCGGATGCGCAGGAAGTTCAGGTGCTCCGCCTTGCACAGGCGGCGGAAGGCCGAGGAGCCCGTCTCGTGCTGCTGGGCGCGCACGTACTCCCACAGGTTGAGGTACGTGAGGAAGTCGGACGTCGGGTCGGTGAACCGCGCGTGCAGCTGGTCGGCCTGCGCCCGGGTCTCGGCCGGCCGCTCGCGGGGGTCCTGGATCGACATCACCGCGGCGATGATCGCGACCTCGCGCGCCACACCGAGCCGCGAGCCCTCGATGACCATGCGCGCCAGCCGCGGGTCCATGGGCAGCTGCGCGAGCGTGCGCCCGACGTCGGTCAGCCGCGTCCGTCCCTCGCTCACCTCGAGCGCGCCGAGCTCGGTGAGCAGCTGCACGCCGTCGCGCACCGCGCGCGTGTCCGGCGGCTCGACGAACGGGAACCGCGCGACGTCGTCGGGCGTCTCGACGACGCCCACGGAGATCATCTGCAGCAGCACCGAGGCGAGCGAGGTGCGCAGGATCTCCGGCTCGGTGAACTCGGGCCGCCGCTCGAAGTCCTCGGCCGAGTAGAGGCGGATCGCGACGCCGTCGGCCACGCGCCCGGAGCGGCCGGAGCGCTGGTTGGCGCTCGCCTGCGAGATCGGCTCGATCGGCAGCCGCTGGACCTTGGTGGCCTTGGAGTAGCGCGAGATGCGTGCGGTGCCCGGGTCGACGACGTAGTGGATGCCCGGCACGGTCAGCGAGGTCTCGGCGACGTTGGTCGACAGCACGATCCGCCGGCCGGGGTGCGGCTGGAAGACGCGGTGCTGCTCGGCGGCGCTCAGGCGCGAGTACAGCGGCAGGATCTCGACGTGGTCGGGGCGCCTGGGGTCCCGGACGCGCTCGCCGAGGTGGCCCTCGAGCGCGTCGGCGGCGTCGTGGATCTCGCGCTCGCCCGACAGGAACACGAGGATGTCGCCCGGTCCCTCGCGCATGAGCTCGTCGCACGCCTCGACGATGCCCGTGACGAGGTCCTTCTCCTCACCCTTCTTCTTGGCCGGGGCCTCGGGGTCGGTGTCCGGCGTGAGGGGCCGGTACCGGATCTCGACCGGGTACGTGCGGCCCGAGACCTCGACGACCGGCGCGTGGTCCGGCAGGACGTCGACGACGGCCCGGGGCGCGCCGCCGATCTCGGCGAGGTGCGCGGGGGAGAAGTGCGCGGCGAACCGCTCGGAGTCGATCGTCGCCGACGTGATGACGAGCTTGAGGTCCGGCCGGCGCGGCAGCAGCCGCGACAGGTAGCCGAGCAGGAAGTCGATGTTGAGGCTGCGCTCGTGGGCCTCGTCGATGATGAGCGTGTCGTAGGCGCGCAGCTCCGGGTCCCGCTGGATCTGCGCCAGCAGGATGCCGTCGGTCATGACCTTGACCAGCGTCTCCTCGGACGACTGGTCCGTGAAGCGCACCTGGTAGCCGACGACGCCGCCCAGCGTCTGCGGCCCAGCTCCACCGAGCTCTTCGTTGATCCGCTCGGCGACCGACCGCGCCGCGATGCGCCGCGGCTGCGTGTGCCCGATCTGCCCCGTGCGGCCGCGGCCGAGCTCGAGGGCGATCTTGGGCAGCTGCGTCGTCTTGCCCGACCCGGTCTCGCCCGCGACGATCACGACCTGGTTCTCGCTGATCGCCCGCGCGATGTCGGCGCGGCGCGCCGAGACCGGCAGCTGCTCGGGATAGGTGATCGGCGGCACGACGACGGCGGCACGCGCCTGCGCGGCACGCTCGAGCTGGGCGGCGCTCACCCGCCGGGCGCGGCCCGCCTGCCGTGCCGGCGCCCCGCGCTGCGGCGCCTGCGCCCCGCGCCCCCGGCCGCGTCGACGACGACGCGTGCCGCCGTCGCCGGCGGGCTGCTGGGGGGTGGAGGGCTCGGTGCTCACGACGTCCCATTCTCTCAAGCGGGTGCAAGCGGAATCGCCGCGCGCTCGTCACGCCTCCGGGCGGACGCGCGCGCTCAGGTCCAGACGGCGACGCTGCGGCGGACCGGCACGGAGCCCGCGTCGGAGGCGAACAGCTCGGGCGAGCGCTCCCGCACCTGCTCGATGTCGTCGAACACGGCGCGCAGGTGCGAGCGCAGCAGCTCGCGCGCCGTCGGGCGGTCCCCGGCCGTGAGGGCGTCGAGGATCTGCTGGTGCTGCGCGACGAACGCGTCGGGCGGTGTCTGGTGCAGGCCTAGACGGCGCGCCCGGTCGAGGTGCGCCTTGGCCGACGCGACGGTGGACCAGGCGCTCGCGTGCCCGGAGAGGGCCAGCAGCCCGCGGTGGAACTCCTCGTCGAGGTGGAAGAACTCCTCGACGCCGATCCCGGCGTCGTGCTGGCGTGCGAGGTTGGCGCGGAGCGCGGCGAGCGCGTCGTCGTCCAGCTCCGCCGGCACGGCGTCGAGCGACGCGAGCTCGACGGCCTCGCGGACGAACTGCGCGTCGGCGACCCGCTGCGGGTCGACGCGGGAGACGAACGACCCCACCTGCGGGAAGACCTGGACGAAGCCCTCCTCGGAGAGCAGGAGGAGGCTCTCGCGGACGGGCGTGCGGCTGACCCCGAGGCTGGCCGCGAGCTCGTTCTCCGACAGCGCCGCGCCGGGGGCGAGCTCGAGCGTGATGACCTTCTGGCGCAGCGTCTCGTGCACGGCTCGTCGCGTCGTACGGCGCGCGCCCGGCGGAGTCATGGACCCATGCTAGTCGGCCGTCGCGGCCCGGAGCGGCTTGACACCACAGCGCTCCCATACTTGTATGGCAGCACTTCCATGACAGTCGGCCGGTACCCCGGGGCGCAGCCGGAGCGCCTCGAGGATCTCCAGCCGTCCGACCCTCCCGACCGCACGGGCGTCGTCGCCCGCCCCCGGCTACCGTCACAGCAGCGAAGGAGCGAACCGTGATGCAGGACACCAGCCCTCCCGCCGCGCGCGGGCAGCGCACGACCAAGGACCTCACACGGGCGGCCGCCTCGGGCTGGCTCGGCACCGCGATGGAGTTCATGGACTTCCAGCTCTACTCGCTCGCGGCCGCGATCGTCTTCAACCAGCTCTTCTTCCCCGAGGTGAGCCCCGCCGTCGGGCTCATCGCGGCGATGGGCACGTACGGCGTCGGCTACGTCGCGCGCCTGGTCGGTGCCGTCTACTTCGGCCGGATGGGGGACCGCATCGGTCCCAAGCGCGTCCTCGTCATCACCATCACGCTCATGGGCCTGTCGACGACGCTGATCGGCGCTCTGCCGACGTACGCGGTCATCGGCATCTGGGCGCCGATCCTGCTCGTCGTGCTGCGCCTCGTCCAGGGCTTCGGCGCCGGCGCCGAGATCGCCGGCGCGACCGTGATGCTCGCCGAGTACGCGCCGCCGCGTCGTCGCGGCCTCATCGCGTCGCTCGTGTGCCTCGGCACCAACTCGGGCACGCTCGCGGCGTCCGCGCTGTGGGCCCTGCTGCTCGCCGTGCTGTCCGAGGAGCAGCTCCTGAGCTGGGGCTGGCGCCTGCCGTTCCTGCTGAGCTTCGGCCTGATGCTCTTCGCCGTGTGGCTGCGCCGCCGGCTCAAGGAGAGCCCGGTGTTCGAGCAGCGCGAGGACGTCGTCGACGGCGTCGCGCTGTCCAAGGAGGAGCTCGCCGCCGCGAGCCGTGCCGACGCGGGCGCCGGGGACGAGCAGGACCGCAGCGCGCTCGAGGCGGCGCTGCACCAGCGCAAGGGCCGCGCGTTCTTCCTCGCGCTCGGGCTGCGGTTCGGCCAGGCCGGCAACTCCGGTCTCGTGCAGACGTTCCTCGTCGGGTACATCGCGACGACCATGCTCGTCGACCGGTCCGTCGGGACGACGGCGATCGCGATCGGGTCGCTCGTCGGCTTCGCGACCATCCCGCTCGTCGGCATGCTCGGCGACCGTTTCGGGCGCAAGCCGGTGTACACCGCCGTGACGGTCCTCGCGATGCTCGTCAGCGTGCCCGGCATGCTCCTGGTCAGCACCGGCGAGCCCGTGCTCGTCACCGTGGCCGTCGCGCTGCTGCTCAACATCGCGGTGCTGAGCCTGTTCTCCCTCGAGAGCGTGACGATGGCCGAGCTCTTCGGAGCGCGCACCCGGTTCACGCAGCTCGCCCTCGCCAAGGAGATCGGCGGCATCCTCGCCACCGCGATCGGTCCCGTGCTCGCCGCGAGCCTCACCGCGCTGACCGGTCACTGGTGGCCGATCGCCGCGATGCTCGTCGCGTACTCGCTCATCACCCTCGTCTCGGCGCGGCTCGCGCCCGAGGTGCGCGGCCGCGACCTCGTGCGGCTCGAGGACGCGGCATGAGGGCCGTCGTCGTCCACGGCGCCGACGACGTCCGCGTCGACGAGCTGCCCGACCCCCAGCCCGGCCCGGGCGAGGTCCTCCTCGCCGTCGAGTGGGGCGGCGTGTGCGGGTCCGACCTCGCCTACTGGCGGCACGGCTCGTCCGGCACCGCGACGCTGCGCCGTCCCATGGTCCTCGGCCACGAGGTCGCGGGCCGGGTCGTGGCCACGGGTGCCGGCGTCGACGACGTCGCCACCGGGCTGCGCGCCGCCGT
>JAPSLD010000268.1 GCA_031181105.1 Isoptericola sp.
CCAACGAGGTGCTCGCCACGCTCGCGTCCCGGTCGCTCGGCCGGCCGGTGCACCCGAACGACCACGTCAACGCCTCGCAGTCGTCGAACGACGTGTTCCCGACGTCGGTCCACGTCGCCGCGACGGCCTGCGTGGTGCGCGACCTCGTCCCCGCGCTGCAGCACCTGGCGGACGCGCTCGGCGCCAAGGCCGAGGAGTTCGCGACGGTCGTGAAGTCGGGCCGCACGCACCTGATGGACGCCACACCCGTGACCCTGGGCCAGGAGTTCGGCGGCTACGCGGCTGCGGTGCGCTACGGCGTCGAGCGGCTCGAGGCGGCGCTCCCCCGCGCGGCCGAGGTCCCGCTCGGCGGCACCGCCGTCGGCACGGGCATCAACACGCCCGCCGGCTTCCCGCAGCGGGTCATCGAGCTGCTGCGCGAGGACACCGGCCTGCCGCTGACCGAGGCGCGCGACCACTTCGAGGCGCAGTCGGCACGTGACGGTCTCGTCGAGCTGTCGGGCGCCCTGCGGACGATCGCGGTGTCGGTCACGAAGATCTGCAACGACCTGCGCTGGATGGGCTCGGGCCCCAACACCGGTCTCGGCGAGATCTTCATCCCCGACCTGCAGCCGGGCAGCTCGATCATGCCGGGCAAGGTCAACCCCGTCGTGCCCGAGGCCGTGCTCATGGTGTGCGCGCGCGTCGTGGGCAACGACGCGACGGTCGCGTGGGCCGGCGCGAGCGGGTCCTTCGAGCTCAACGTGCAGATCCCCGTCATCGCGCAGGGCGTGCTCGAGTCGATCCGCCTGCTCGCGAACGCCTCGCGCGTCCTCGCCGACCGGACCGTCGCGGGCATCACGGCCAACGTCGAGAAGGCGCGCGCGTACGCCGAGTCCTCGCCGTCGATCGTCACGCCGCTCAACCGCGTGATCGGGTACGAGGCCGCGGCGAAGGTCGCCAAGAAGGCCGTGGCCGAGGGCATCACCGTGCGGGAGGCCGTCGTGGCCCTCGGGTTCGTCGAGCGCGGCGAGGTCACCGAGGCCCAGCTCGACGACGCCCTCGACGTGCTGTCGATGACGCGCCCGCCCCAGGCCTGAGCCCGCCCGAGCGCCGAGACGGGTTCGGTAAGGCTTACCTCACCTGATACCGTCGGCCTGCACGACGCGGCGCGCCCCGGGATGCGGGGCTGGGGGGTTCCACCCCGGGGCGCGCCGCCGACCGCTACAGGTCCAGCCCCTCGAGCATCTCGGTGACGAGCGCCGCGACGGGCGACCGCTCGGACCGCGTCAGGGTCACGTGCGCGAACAGCGGGTGGCCCTTCAGCGCCTCGATCACGGCGGCGACGCCGTCGTGGCGCCCGACGCGCAGGTTGTCGCGCTGCGCCACGTCGTGCGTGAGCACGACGCGCGAGCCCTGCCCGACCCGGGAGAGCACCGTGAGCAGGACGTTGCGCTCGAGCGACTGCGCCTCGTCCACGATGACGAACGCGTCGTGCAGCGAGCGCCCGCGGATGTGCGTCAGCGGCAGCACCTCGAGCATGTCGCGGTCGATGACCTCGTCGACCACCTCGTGCGAGACGAGCGCGCCGAGGGTGTCGTAGACCGCCTGCGCCCACGGGTTCATCTTCTCGGACTCCGAGCCGGGCAGGTACCCGAGCTCCTGCCCGCCGACCGCGTAGA
>JAPSLD010000074.1 GCA_031181105.1 Isoptericola sp.
CCCCGAGCGCAGCTCTGCCGCGCCGTCGCCCACCGAGCCCGAGAGCGAGCCCTCGGCCGAGCCGTCGCCCGAGGCGTCCGCGAGCCCGGACGAGGACACGGACGAGGCGACGGACGAGGAGGGCACGCCCGGGAGCGGCGACGCCGACGGGGACGGCGACGGCAAGGAGGCGCAGGAGGAGAAGGGGCCGGAGCACCTGGCGCTGGGCGCCACGGGCGAGCGCGTCGTCGCGCTCCAGCAGCGCCTGCAGGAGCTGGGCTACTTCCTGCTCGAGGTCGACGGCGCCTACGGGCCGGCCACGCAGCAGGCGGTGTGGGCGCTGCAGAAGGCCGCCGGGCTGTACCGCGACGGCGTCGTCGGGCCCAGGACGCAGGACGCCCTCGACCGCGGCGTGCGCCCCACGCCGGTCTCGTCGTCGGGCAAGGTCGTCGAGATCGACCTCGACCGGCAGCTGCTGCTGGCGGTCGAGGACGGGCGGGTCGTGCGGACGATCAACGCGTCGTCGGGCAACGGGGAGACGTTCGAGGCGCAGGGCCGCAGCTACCGGGCCAGCACGCCGCGCGGGACGTTCGCGGTGTACATGGAGCGGGACTACCTGCACGAGTCCACGCTCGAGCTGGGCTCGATGTACCGGCCCAAGTACTTCACCGGTGCGATCGCGGTGCACGGCTCGCCGTCGATCCCGCCCTTCCCGGCGTCGCACGGGTGCGTGCGCGTGTCGAACGCGGCCATGAACTGGCTCTGGGACACGTGGGGCATGCCGAAGGGCACCACCGTCGTCGTGCACTGACGCGGCCCGCGGTCCTGCGGCGCCGCTCAGAGGGCGAGGCCCACCAGCACCGGCTCGGGCTCCAGCTCGATGCCGAACGTGTCGCGCACGCCGTCGCGCACCGCACGGGCCAGCGCCACGAGGTCGGCCGCCGTCGCACCCCCGCGGTTCGTCAGCGCCAGCGTGTGGCGCGTCGACAGCCGGGCCGGGCTGTGCTCGCCCGCCACGCCGAACCCCTTGGTGAACCCCGCCCGCTCGATGAGCCACGCCGCGCTCGTCTTGACCAGGGACGCGTCGACCGCGCCGAGGCTCGGGCCCGTGCTCGTGGCCGGCGTCGCCGACCGCACCGGGTAGCGGGGCGCGTCGGCGGGCAGCTCGTCGGCCAGGTCGGCCGGCAGCACCGGGTTGGTGAAGAACGACCCGGCGCTCCAGCGGTCGTAGTCCGGCGTCGGCGCGCCGCCCAGGCCGTCGAGCAGCATGCCCTTGCCGGCACGCAGCTCGAGCACCGCCCGGCGCACCTCGGCCGACGGCGCCCGCTCCCCCACCTGCACCCCGAGCCGCCGCGCGAGCTCTGCGTACCCCACCGGCGCCGAGAGCGACCCGAGCCGCATCTGGACCATGACGTCCAGCACGACGTACCGCGGCGTCGGGTACCAGACGTCGGCACCCTCCGTCACGCGCATCGTGCGCTTCAGCAGCGAGGTGCGGTACCCGAAACCGAGCTCGCCGACGGCCAGCGTCCGGACGCGGCTCTCCGCCCGGTCCCAGGTGCGCACGGTCGAGATCACGCCCGCGACCTCCTGGCCGTAGGCACCGATGTTCTGCACGGGCGCCGCGCCCATGGTCCCGGGGATCCCGGACAGCGCCTCGACGCCCACCCACTCGTTGTCCACGGCCTCGGCCACGAACGCGTCCCAGTCGTGACCGGCCGGGACCGTCGCGCTCGCACCGCCGCACGTGTCCTCGGCCTCGACCCGCACGCCCTGGCGCAGGTCACGCACCACCACGCCGCCGAAGCCCTCGTCCGCGACCAGCAGGTTCGACCCGCCGCCGACCATCAGGAGCGGCTGTCCCGCCTCGTCGGCGGTGCGCACGGCGTCGACCAGCTCGGCCTCCGTCGTCGCCTCGACGTACGCGTCGGCGGGCCCGCCCACGCGGAACGTCGTCAGCTCGGAGAGCGTCGGCGGCGCCACCGCGGCGCGGTCGGTCGCGGTGTCCGTGGCCGGCACCACCGGGCTGCTCTGGGTCGGGAGAGTCACCGGTCCAGCGTAGACGGCGCGCCCTGGCTCGCCTGCGGCAGCGGCCTGGCGGCCCCGGCCACCAGGAGCCCGGCGGCGACCGGGAGCGCGATGACGAGCAGTGCCGCGCGGTAGCCCGTGTGCTCGGCGAGGAAGCCGATGAGCGCCGGACCGACGAAGAACGCCGAGTACCCGATCGTCGACACCACCGACACGCGCAGCGCGGCACGGCGGGGGTCGTCCGACGCCGCGGACATGCCCATGGGGAAGCCGAGCGCGGCGCCGGCGCCCCACACGACCACGCCGAGCAGCGCGACCCACAGCACCGGGACCAGCGCGAACACCGTCACGCCGACGAGCGCCGCGAGGCCGCTGAGGCGCAGCACCGGCACGCGCCCGAGCCGGTCGATGAGCGACGTGCCCACGAGGCGCGCACCCGTCATCGCCGCGAGGAACAGCGCCAGGCCGAGCGCGCCCACGCTCTCCGTAGCGTCGAAGCCGTCCACGACGGCGAGGCTCACCCAGTCGTTGGCGGCGCCCTCGGTCAGCGCGGCCGCCAGGACGACGAGCCCGATGAGCAGGGTGCGCCGCTCGCGCCAGGTGGCGAGCGTCTCACGCAGCGAGTGCCCGCCCGAGGGCTCGACGGCGGTGGCCGGGTCGGCCGCGGCGTCGGTGTGCTGGGCGTCCGACGAGGCGTGGGCGGCCAGTGCGCCGTCGTCGGCCCCGTGCGTCGGGAGGAACGCGCGCACGCACAGGGCGACGACCACGACGTCGAACACCATCACGGTGATGAGGTGCCAGGTGAGCGGGACCTGCGCGTGCGCGGCGAGGCTGCCCACGCCGGCACCCGCGACGGTGCCCAGGGAGAAGCCCGCGTGGAAGCGCGGCATGATCGAGCGGCCGAGGTGCTGCTCGACGACCGCGCCCTCCAGGTTCATCGCGGCGTCCCACACCCCGACGCCGGCTCCGGCGACGAACAGGCCGACGCGCACCCACAGCGCCTGCTCGGCCTCGACGCCGAAGCACACGACGGTGTACCCGACGGCGCACACGACCGCGAAGACCAGCACGGTGCGCGCCGCGCCGAGCCGGGCCGAGATCATCCCGGACAGCGGCAGGGCGATCAGCGACCCGACGGCACCCGTGAGCAGCAGGAGGCCCATCTGGCTCTGGGAGAAGTCGAGCCCGTCGCGCACCGACGGGATGCGCGAGGCCCAGCTGGCGAAGCCGAAGCCGTTGAGGACGAAGACGAGGACGACGGCCCACGTGGCCGCGCGCACCGCGCGCGCGGAGGGGCGCGCGGACTCGGTCGAGGGGATGCTCACCCCCAGACGTTCACCCGTCGCGGGCCGCCAGTCAAATCGTTTCGGGCGAGCCGTCTCGGACGGTTGTAGGCTGGCGCACCGACCGGACGGAAGGGAGCCCCATGGGCCGCACCCACCCCAGCCGACCCACGCTCGCCAAGGTGGCCGAGGTGGCGGGCGTCTCGGTGTCGACGGCGTCGCTCGCCTTCTCCGGCGCCGGGCCGATCACGCCGGAGACCCGGGACAAGGTGCTCGCCGCCGCGGCCGAGCTCGGCTACACCGGCCCGAACCCGCTCGGGCGCCAGCTGCGCTCGGGCCGCTCCGGCATCGTCGGCGTGGTGATCGGCGACCACCTCGGGCGCGCGTTCCGCGACCCGGTCTCCGTCCAGGTGCTCGACGGGCTCGTGCAGGTGCTCGGCGAGGAGGGTCTCGGCGTCCTGCTCATCCCCGGCGTCTGCGGCGGCGGGGTGACCGGGGCGGCTCCGGCCGACCCGGAGGGCGTGGACCCGCTCCTGGAGAGCGCGGCCATGGACGTCGCCGTGCTGGTGTGGGGCGTGCTGACGCGCGACCCGACGCTCGACGCGCTGCAGCGGCGCGGGGTACCCGTCGTGGTCGGCGAGGGCCGGCACGTCGAGGGTGCGCCCCTGGTGGCGATCGACGACCGGGCGGGGACGGCCGAGGTGGTCCGGCACCTGGTCGACCTCGGCCACACGCGCGTCGCGGAGATCACGCTGCCGTTCGGCCGCGACGAGCGCTCGGGCCCGGTGGACCAGGCACGGCTCGGCCAGGTGGAGCGGACACCCACGCGCAACCGGCTCGCGGGCGTGCGCGACGTCGTCGAGCCGGTGCTGTCGTGGGAGACGCCCGCGTCGCTCGTCGAGCACGGGCGCGACGCGGCGACCGAGATCCTCGGCGCGTGGGTGCCCGCCGACGAGCGCCCGACAGCGATCATCGCCCACTCCGACCTCCTGGCGGCGGGTGCGGTGATCGCCGCGCGCGAGCTGGGGCTGCGCGTGCCGGAGGACGTCTCGATCGCCGGGTTCGACGGGCTGGACCTGCCGTGGCTCTCCCCCGACGTGCTCACGAGCGTCCACCAGCCGCTGCGCGACAAGGGCGCCGCGCTCGGGCACGCGGCCATCGGCCTGCTGGCCGGCGGGCAGCCGGGCACCACGACGCTCGGGGTCGGGCTCACGCCCGGCACGACCACCGGCCCCGCGCCGAGGTAGCGCGCCACCTCGCGGAGCCGCGCGCTACCTCGCAGAACCACGCGCTACCTCGCGGGAGGACGCGCTACCTCGCGGAGCCACGCGCTACCTCGCGGGAGGACGCGCTCGCCACCGGGTTCGCCATCGTGCCGGCGTACACGAGCGACGACGACTGGTCGGCGAGGTCGACCATCTGCAGCGTGTTGCGCAGCTGGAGCCGGTTGAGGCACGAGTGCGCGAAGCGGGGTGCCCGCAGGTCCACGCGACGGTGCAGGTCGGGGTGCTCGGCCCGGTGCCGGTCGATCGTCTCGGCCACCAGCGCCCAGAACCGCTCCTCGGCGAGCACGCCGTCGACGGCGAGGGTGCCCGCGAGGTGCCGCAGCACGCCGTCGAACACGTCGGTGAAGATCGCGAGCGCCTTCTCGGCGTCGTCGACGACGGCCCGGACGCGCTCGACGCCCGCGGGCAGGGCCCGCTCGCCCAGGACGGCGACCTCCTCGCCGACGTCCTTCATGAGCACGCGGTCGACCCGGTGGTCGCGCAGCACCAGGATCAGGTTCTCCCCGTGCGGCATGAACGCGAGGTCGTGCGCGAGCAGGCAGTGCACGAGCGGGTAGAGGTAGGCGTCGAGGTAGGCGCGCAGCCACGCGTCCGCGGGAAGGCCGGACGCGCGCACCAGGGCGGTCGCGAACGCGCGGCCGGACGCGTCGCGGTGCAGCAGGCTCGCCATGGTCGCGAGCCGCTCCCCGGGCGCCGTGCGCGGCAGCGGTGACTCGCGCCACAGCGCCGCGAGCATCTTGCGGTGGGCGCTCGGGGTCGCCGTGCGGTGGTAGACGTCGCCCGTGTACCCGACCGACGCGACCTCGCGCAGCACGCCGAACCCGGCGCCGCGCAGGGTCGCGTCCTCGTCCACGAGCGCGGCCACCCAGTCGTTGATCGCGGGCGTGGCACGCATGTACGCGGGCGAGAGCCCGCGCAGGAAGCCCATGTTCTGGATCGCGAGCGCCACCTTGACGTAGTGGCGGTCGGGCCGCGTGCGGTTGAACATCGTGCGGATCGACTGCTGCGGCTGGTACTCGTCCGCACCGGGCCCGAGCGGCACGAGGTCGCCGCGCGCGACGTCGGCCGCGAAGGTGATCGGCACCCGGTGCTGCCACTGCCACGGGTGCACGGGCAGGTAGAGGTAGTCGGCCGGGTCGAGGCCGCGCGCGGCGAGCCGGTCGGCGAACGCCGCGCGCTCGGCCCCGCCGAGCTCCGCCTCGTACAGGCGCTCCTCGGTCAGGCCCGCACCGAGCGCGAGGTGCGTGCGGTCGCGCCTCGCCGCGAGCCACAGCAGCCGGACCCGCCCGCCCCGCTCGGGCGCGTACGCGCGGTAGTCGTCGAGCGAGAAGCCGATGCGCCCGTTGTTGGCGAGGAAGCTCGGGTGGCCCTCCGTCATCGCGGCCTCGACGCGCTGGAAGGCGGCCGCCCGGCGGTGCTCGTCGCGGAGCCTGCCCGCGGCGCTCTCCGGGACACGGGGCGCCGAGGTCACCTCGACGAGCGTCGCGACGTCGGGGGCCTCGCCGGCGAGCTCGCGCTCGCGCTTGGCCGCGGCGGCCGCGAGCGTCGAGGAGAGCTCCTCGAGGTACAGGGGCAGCAGGTCGTCCGGGACCCGCAGCAGCGGCTGGAGCTCGGCCACCAGCTCGAGCGCGTCGACGGCCAGCTCGCGCCCGCCCGCGGGACCTGTCGTGGTGCGGGTGATCGACGCCGGGTCGACGACCCAGTGCTCGAGCGCGAACGTCCGCGCGGCGAACCGGTAGGTGACCCCGTCGAGCGCGAGCTCGAACCACCCGTCCGAGCCCGGGACGGGGTCCGGGCGGAACAACCGCTCGTGCGCGAGCTCCGCGAGCGCCTTGGCCGCCAGGTGCCGGTGCGCGTGCCCGGCGAGGTCGGCGCGCAGGTGCGGCGCCAGCGCGACCCCGTCGCCGAGCGGCGAGGCGGCGAAGTCCTCGCGCGTGCAGACGGACAGCGCCGCGCGCTTGGTGTGCCCGCCGTCGGTCAGCTCGACCTCGCGCACCACCCGGAAGCCCGCCGCGGCGTTCTTGGCCGCGACCGCGACGTTGTCCACGTCGGGCTCGACGACGACGCGCGCCGCCCCACGTCCGCCGTCGGCCCGGTCCGCGAGGCAGAACCGCACGACGGCGGACATCACCGCGTCGGTGAGCCCCGCGACGCGGTCGACCGGCGCGTCGGGCGGCGGCGCCACCAGCAGGTGCATGCCGAGGTCGCCGGGCAGCGCGTCGTGCACTCCTTCGAGGAGCACGCGGGCGGGGTCGTACGTCTCGACGAGGAACAGCGGCTCCCCGTCGCGGCGGCCGAGCCAGGCGTCCTGGTGCGGGTCGGCGGCGACGTCCGCGAGGTACGCGCGGACCTGGTCCGCGTCGAGGTGGCCCATGCGCCAGAACGCCGACGCCGGGTGGGCGAGCCAGGCCTGCACCTGCCCGGCGTCGCGCGCGGGCACGACCGGCTCGACGGTGAGCCGCCCGACCCGCGTCGCGACCGCGAAGGCAGGCACCGCACGAACCGTCGTCGTGCTCATCGGGCGGCCTCCGGGGTCTCGCGCCCGAGCCTCCGCGCCGCGGGCCCGGCCTCCGGCGCCGTGCCGGGCGCGCCGTCGGGCAGGCCGAACGTCTGGAACGCGGTGCGCCGCTCGATCGGGTACGGCTCGCGGCCGGTCACGTTGGCGAGCACCACGGAGCTGCGCCACGGCCCGAAGCCGAGGTCGGGCGCGGTGACGCCGTGCGTGTGCTCCTCGCCGTTGAGGGTGTGGATGCGTCCGGCGACGTCGACGGTGTAGTCGCGCGTGACGTCGAACCGGCCTCGGTCGTCGAGGCGCAGCCGGTCGCGCACCGGGTCGAGGAAGCCGGGCACCCCCGCGCCGTACCCCGTCGCGGCGACGACCGCGCGCGTGCGGTGCTCCACCTCCCGGCCGAGCTGTGCGTGCCGCAGCGTGAGCACGTGCTCGCCCGTGCCGGCGTCGTGCCGCGCGGCGACGACCTCCGTGTCGGTGAGCAGCGTGGTCGGCACCGGCCGCCCGAGGGCCGACTTGCGGTAGAGGGTGTCGTGGATGTCGTCGATCAGGGCGGCGCTGATGCCCTTGTACAGGCCGCGCTGCTCGCGGCCGAGCGCGTCCCGCAGGTCGGCGGGCAGCGCGTGGTAGTGGTCGGTGTACTCGGGCGAGGTCATCTCGAGCGTGAGCTTGGTGTACTCCATGGGGAAGAACCGCGGCGAGCGCGTCACCCAGTCGAGGCGGTAGCCCGGGTTCGCGCCCGTGCCGTGGACGTCCTCGAGCAGGTCGCGGTACACCTCGGCCGCGGACTGCCCGGAGCCGACGACGGTCACCGACCCCGCGGCGCGCAGGGCGTCCCGGTGCGGGAGGTAGTCGGCCGAGTGCACCACCGGACCCGCGTCCGCCCGTCCGGCGCGCCACGCGGCGGCCAGGTCGGCGAGCGGCGCGGGGAGCCGCGGCGCCGTCCCCACGCCGAGCACGACGTGGCGGGCGCGGTAGCGCTCGCGCGTCCCGTCGTCGGGCCCGCCGACGCGCACCGCGGTCACGACGTGCTCGTCGGTCGCGGCGTCGTGCTCGACGGCGACGACGCGCCGGGCCCAGCGCAGCGAGCCGAGCCGGTCGGCCACCCACCGGCAGTACCGGTCGTACTCCGAGCGCAGCGGGTAGAACGACTCGCGCACGTAGAACGGGTAGAGGCGCCCGGTGGCCTTCAGGAACGCGAGGAACGAGTACGGCGACGTCGGGTCCGCCATCGTGACCAGGTCGGCCAGGAACGGCACCTGGATCGTCGCGCCCTCGAGCATCATGCCGGGGTGCCAGCCGAAGCCGGGCCGCTGGTCGAGGAACACCGCGTCGACGTCGGGCAGCGGGTCCGCGAGCGCCGCGAGGCCGAGGTTGAACGGGCCGATGCCGACGCCCACGACGTCGTACGTGCGGGCCCCGTCGGGACGGCCGGCCGCGGCGCTCATCGCACGGCCTCCGCGGTGGGCGCGGGCGTCCCGGCCACGCGGTCCAGGCGCGGGTGGACGCCGCGGCACGGTGGTGCCGCGCCGGCCGCGAGCGCCTGCCCGGCGAGCAGGCCGTGCGCGGCGTCGCGGACGAGGTCCAGGACCGCGCGGACGTCGTCGAGCGTGGCATCGGGGTTGAGCAGCGTGAGCTTGAGGCTCGGCCGGCCGTCGACGACGGTCTTGGCCACGAGCGCCCGGCCGGAGTCGAACAGGACGCGGCGGACCTGGGGCACGAGCGCGTCCGCCTGCTCCGGGGTGACGCCCTCCGGCTCGTAGCGGAACAGGACGGTCGACAGGTCGGTCGGCGCGAGGAGCCGCAGCTCGGGGTCGTCCTCGAGCTCGGCGTGCACCGCCGCGGCGAGGTCGCACACCGCGTCGACCATGCGGCCGACGCCGTCGGCGCCGACGGCGCGCAGCGTCGCCCAGAGCTTGAGCGCGTCGAAGCGGCGCGTCGTCTGCAGGGAGCGGTCGACCTGGTTGACCTCGGCGTCGGCGGCGGGGTTGAGGTAGTCGGCGTGCCAGGCGGTGCGGGCCAGGTCGGCCGGGTCGCGCACGACCAGCGCGCTCGAGGAGACCGGCTGGAAGAACGTCTTGTGGAAGTCGACCGTGACGCTGCGGGCGCGCTCGATCCCGTCGAGCAGGTGGCGCCGGGCCGGCGCGACGAGCAGCCCGCCGCCGTACGCGGCGTCGACGTGGAGCCACGCGCCGGCGGCGTCGCACGCGTCGGCGACGGCGGCGAGCGGGTCGACGCAGCCGCGGTCGGTCGTCCCGGCGGTGGCGACCACGGCCATGACGACGTCGCCGGCCGCCGCGGTGTCGGCGAGCGCCGCGGCGAGCGCGTCCGCGTCCATCCGGCCGCGGGCGTCGGTGGCGACCTCGACCACGGCGTCGTCCTCCAGGCCCAGCAGCAGCGCCGACCTCGCGACCGAGAAGTGGCTCGCGGCCGTGGCGAGCACGCGCAGGCGGGCCAGGCGCGCACGGCGTGCGGCACCGGCGAGCCGTGCGCCGTCGGGTGCGGTGAGCGCGTGCTCGCGCGCCAGGAACAGGGCCTGCAGGTTGGACTGCGTGCCGCCCGAGGTGAACACGCCGTCCCCGGCGGCGAAGCCGATCCGGCCGGCCGTCCAGGCGACGAGGCGGCGCTCCATGAGTGTGGCGACCGTCGACTGGTCGTAGGTGTCCACGGACGTGTTGACCGCCGCGAGCATCGCCTCGGCTCCGACCGCCGCGACGGCCACCGGGCAGTTCAGGTGCGCCGCGTACGCGGGGTGGTGGAACCAGACGGCGTGCGAGGCGTAGAGGTCGGCGACCTCCCGCAGGGCCGGGCCGTCGCCCACCCCGGGGGCGTCGAGGTCGACGCCGTCCACGAGCGCGGCCAGCTCCGCACGGCTCGCCCCGCAGAACGGTTGCGTGACCGCGGCGACCCGGGCCGCGACGTCGTCGACGACGTCGTGCAGCGTGGCGGCGTAGTGCGCGGAGCTCGGGCCGCGCAGGAGCGCGTCGGTCGCCGTCGGCGAAGGGGGCATCGTCCAGGACTCCTCGGTGGCTGGCGTGACTAAGGTAAGGCGACGCTAAGTTAGGCGCGCCTAAGCCGCGTCACCATACTGGGTCCACCATGTGGGATCGCAGGACGACGGCTGTGAGCACGCGTGGCCGCTCCTATCCGGGAGCGGCCACGCGCGTCGGGGACCGACCGACGTCAGCGGACGGTCGGCGTCGGGAGGTAGACCTCGCCACCCGCCGCGCGGAACTCGGCCGCCTTGGCGGCCATCCCCGCGACGGCCTCTTGCTCGCGCGCGCCGCCGAACTCGTCACGGATGTCCTGCGAGATGCGCATCGAGCAGAACTTCGGCCCGCACATCGAGCAGAAGTGGGCCGTCTTGGCCGCCTCGGCCGGGAGCGTCTCGTCGTGGTACTCCTCGGCGAGCTCCGGGTCGAGCGAGAGCGCGAACTGGTCGCGCCAGCGGAACTCGAACCGCGCCTTGCTCAGCGCGTCGTCGCGGTCGCGCGCCCCCGGGTGCCCCTTGGCGACGTCGGCCGCGTGCGCCGCGATCTTGTACGTCACGACGCCGGTGCGCACGTCGTCGCGGTTCGGCAGGCCCAGGTGCTCCTTGGGCGTGACGTAGCACAGCATCGCGGTGCCGTACCGCGCGATCTCGGTCGCGCCGATGGCCGAGGTGATGTGGTCGTAGCCGGGCGCGACGTCGGTCACGAGCGGGCCGAGCGTGTAGAACGGGGCGCCGTCGCACAGCTCCTGCTGACGCTCGACGTTCTCGCGCACCAGGTGCAGCGGCACGTGGCCGGGACCCTCGACCATGACCTGGACGTCGTGCTCCCACGCCCGCCTCGTCAGCTCGGCGAGCGTGTCGAGCTCGGCGAACTGCGCCGCGTCGTTCGCGTCCGCGAGCGACCCGGGGCGCAGCCCGTCGCCGAGCGAGAACGCGACGTCGTACCGCGCGAAGATCTCGCACAGCTCGTCGAAGTGCGTGTAGAGGAAGTTCTCCTCGTGGTGCGCGAGGCACCAGCCGGCCATGATCGAGCCGCCGCGCGAGACGATGCCCGTGACGCGGTCCGCGGTGAGCGGCACGTGGCGCAGGAGCACGCCCGCGTGGACCGTCATGTAGTCGACGCCCTGCTCGCACTGCTCGATCACCGTGTCGCGGTAGACCTCCCAGCTCAGCCGCGACGCGTCGCCGTCGACCTTCTCGAGCGCCTGGTAGACCGGGACGGTGCCGATCGGCACCGGGGAGTTGCGCAGGATCCACTCCCGCGTGGTGTGGATGTCGTCGCCGGTGGACAGGTCCATGACCGTGTCGGCGCCCCAGCGGGTGGCCCACCGGAGCTTCTCGACCTCCTCGGTGATCGAGGAGTGCACCGCCGAGTTCCCGATGTTGGCGTTGACCTTCACCGTGAACGCCCGGCCGATGATCATCGGCTCGGACTCGGGGTGGTTGACGTTGGCGGGGATGATCGCGCGGCCCGCGGCGACCTCGCTGCGGACCAGCTCGACGTCGACCCCCTCGCGCAGCGCGACGAAGCGCATCTCGGGCGTGACCTCGCCGCGGCGCGCGTAGTGCACCTGGGTCACGGTGCGACCGCCGACCCCGCGCCGGGGCGGGCGGCGCTCGCCGCGCCACTCGGCCGACGAAGCCCCGCGCCGCCGCGCGCCGCGGCCGTCGTCGGCGAGGTCGCGCGGGCGACCGGCGTAGGCCTCGGTGTCCCCGCGGGCCTCGATCCACGCGGACCGCTGCGGCGGGAGCCCGCGCGTCGGGTCGCCGCCCGGGCCCTCGGTCCGGTAGACGCGCACGGGTGGGTTGGGTGTGCCGTCGGGTGACGGCGCCAGGGTGATCTCGGTGACCGGGACGCGGATCCCGGTCTCGGTGTCGCGCTCGTAGGCGAGCGCGCGCGACTGTGCGAGGTGCGACATGCTTCTCCAACTTCCTACGCCGGCATGACCCGGTCAGGTTCGACGGTCCGGGCCGCGTCAGCCCGATCTCAGCCCCTGCGTGGGGCTCCCGTGGGATCGGGCACAACGTAGCAGGTGCCCGCGCGTCGTCGTCGGAGGTGCTCGCCTCTTGCCTCGCGCGTGCAGGGGACGGGTCAGCGCAGGCCGCCCACCTGGAGCGGGTTGGCGCCCTCCGCCGCCATGACGTACCACGACGTCGCGCCGACGTGCTGGACCTGGAAGTACCCGAAGCCGAACCCGGAGTCGACGAGGCTCGACGCCGCGACGACGCCGGACCGCGGCGGGAGCGGCGTACCGCCCATCGCCTGGCCGCCGCCGACCTCGTCCTGCGCGATCGCGACCTGGTCCAGCAGCGCGGCAGCACGGCCCTGGTCCCGGCCCCGCCCGTGGTCCTCGAGCGCCGCGGCGAGCTGGGCCGTGCCCTCGAGCCACACGCCGTCGGGGTGCACCTGGACGCCGTTGTACGACGCCGTCGACGTCAGGCTCGCGCTCGAGAACGTGACGCCCTCGACGGTGGTCCCGGCCGGGAGCTGCGAGCGTCCCTCGCCGGCGACGTCCCGGGCACGCAGGGCGGTGGCCGCCCAGTCGACCGCCCGGCCGTACCGCGCGTCACGCAGCGCGAGCCACCCCCACGTCTGCGGGTCGAGCGGCAAGGGGTCGCGGTTGATCTCCTCGCCGTCGTTCGTGCCCGTGTAGAGGTGACCCCCGCGCGGCTCCCACATCCGGTCGACGAACGCGCGCGCGTGCTCCTGCGCGCGTGCCCACCGACGCTCGCCGGTCGCGGAGCGCAGGTGGCGGAAGAAGGCGACGCAGTCGACGTTGTGCTCGGTCGACCCGTTGGGCACGGGTGCGTCGCCGCCGTCGACCCCGAAGGAGAACCCGCCGAGCGGGCGCTCCGACCACGTGTTCGCGACGATCCACTCCCCGATCCGCACGGCGCCGTCGAGGTAGCGCGCCT
>JAPSLD010000269.1 GCA_031181105.1 Isoptericola sp.
CTCGGCGTTGGACAGCCCGCGCGCGACGGCGAGCGCCACCTCGCGCTCACGCTCCGTCAGCGCCGAGAAGCGCGCCTCGGCGGCCTGCCGCCCGTCCGGCGCCGAGGTCTGCGAGACGGCGGCGATGAGCTGCGACGTGACGCTCGGCGAGAGCGTGGGCTCACCCGCGGCGGCCGCGCGGACGGCGGCCACGAGCCGGTCGGGCGGGGTGTCCTTGAGCAGGAAGCCCGCCGCCCCGACGCGCAGCGCCTCGAGCACCATGTCGTCGGTGTCGAAGGTCGTCAGCACGATGACGCGCGACGGCACCCCGGCCGCCACCAGCCGGCGCGTCGCCTCGAGCCCGTCGAGGCGCGGCATGCGGATGTCCATGAGCACGACGTCCGGCCGCTCGCGGCCGACGAGCTCGACGGCGGCCGCGCCGTCGGCCGCCTCGCCGACGACCTCGAGGTCCGGCGAGCCGCCGAGGATCAGGCCGAGCCCGGCACGCACGAGGGCGTCGTCGTCGACCACGACGACGGACAGGGGGTCGCTCATGGCGCCCACGGTAGCCAGGCGGACACCACGAACGCGCCGCCCGCCGAACCGTAGGCGAGGCGGCCGCCCACCAGGTCGGCGCGCTCGGTGAGCCCCACCAGACCGAGGCCCGACGGCGGCGGCGCGCCGACCGACGTCGGCTGCGGGCCGACGCTGCGCACGGGGTTGCGCACCGCGAGCGAGAGCCCCTCGCCCGGCTCGCCGTCGACCACGACCGTCACCGGCGCCCAGGGCGCGTGCTTGCGGGCGTTGGTCATCGCCTCCTGGACGATGCGGAACGCGTGCCTGCTGACGGCCTCGGGAAGCTCGCCGACCCGCTGCGCACGCACGTCGACGTGCACCTCGGTGCCGCTCGTGCGCGCCTCCTCGACCAGCTCGTCGAGGTCCGCCAGCGTCGGCTGGGGCCGCTCGGGCCGGCCGCCGGCGTCGGGCTCGGCCGCCAGGCCGTCGGTCTCGCGCAGCACGCCCAGCACCTCGCGGAGCTCGGTGAGCGCCTCGTGCGCGTTCGACTGCACGACGGACGCGGTCTCCGCGACCTTCTCGGGCGGCAGGTCCGTGCGGTACGCGAGCGCGCCGGCGTGCATGGCGACGAGCGACATGCGGTGCGCCAGGACGTCGTGCATCTCGCGCGCGATGCGGGCCCGCTCGTTGGCCCGCGCCTGCGCGACCCGGCTGGCCTGCTCGCGCTCGGCCGTCTCGGCGCGCTCGCGCAGGGACGCCAGGTGCTCGCGCCGCAGCCCGACGTACGCACCGATCCACACCAGGAGCGCGTAGACGACGAACCCGCCGACGACGTCGAGCAGCGACGAGTAGCCCGGGTCCACGACGAGCGGGTGCATCACCCCGTAGACCCAGCCCGCGACGACGAACACGACGCCGGCGACACCGATGCGCCACCAGCGGCGGTGCGTGGCCAGCGACACCACCGCGATGACGCTCGCCCCCGCGACGGAGACCGACACGGCACCGGCCGCGCCCAGCAGCAGCGCGATCGTGAGCGGCGCCCTGCGGCGCAGCAGCAGCAGGCCCAGCCCGACGAGCCCGACGAGCGCGTCGAGCGCCCAGAGGCTCTCGGCGAACGCGCGCTCGCCCGTGTCGTACTCGTAGGCGA
>JAPSLD010000075.1 GCA_031181105.1 Isoptericola sp.
CGTCCGCCGCGAGCAGGTGGAACGCGATGCGCTGCGCGCTCTTGGGCCCGACGCCGGGGAGGCGGCCGAGCTCGTCGATCAGGTCCTGGACTGCGCCCTCGTACACCCGGCCAGCCTACGGGTCGGCACCGACGGCGGCGACGACGTGCGGCGCGCCGGTCGCCGCACGTCGTCGGGGCCGGTCAGCGCACGCGCACGGACTCGGTCAGGACGCGGCCCTGGGTGCCGGCCGGCGGGTCGATGCCGAGCAGCGCCGCGATCGTGGGCGCGACGTCGACGTGCCGCGGGTCGTCCGGCGCGACGCCCGGGCGCACCCCGGCACCGGCGATCGCGACCGCGACCTCGAGCTCGGTCGAGGCGCCGTGGCGCCCGACCGGGCCGGCGGGCGTCGCGCCGAACGACCAGCCCGGCTCGGGCTCCACGACGAGCTCGCCGTGGTGCGGGCTCATGCGCATCGCGGCCTGGTCGGCCTCGTCGTACACCGCGCGCACCTGGGGCAGCGCCTCCAGCGCCGCGCGGATCCGCTCCACGGCCTGCGGGTCGCCCGCCGCGTCGCCGACCAGGTGCAGGTTCGCCACGCCGCCGACCGTGATGGCCACGTCCGTGCCCGGGGCCGGGGACCGGCCCGAGCCCAGGACCTCGCCCTGGTACCCGGCGCCGGCGATCGCGGCCAGCGCCTCGTCGGCGAACCCCTTGTCGAACGTCGTCATGCCGTGGTCCCCGGTCAGCACGAACGCGGTGCGCCCGTAGATGCCCGCGTCCTGGGTGGCCTGCACGATGCGGCCCACCTGGGCGTCGATCATCTGCAGCGCCTCCGGGATGTCCGGGTGCACGTCCCCGCCGGCGTGCCCGAGCGCGTCGAGGGTGTCGCAGTACACCGCGAGCAGCTCCGGCAGCCCGTCCGCGGCCACCATCCGCCCGCCGCTGTTGACCGGCTCGCCGCGCAGCACCGCGACCGCGTCGTCCACCCGCCGCGAGCACTCCCCGCCCGGCTGGGTGTACAGGCCCTGCGGGTCGCCGTACGCGGTGCCGTGGTTCTGCACGATGAACCACTGCGCGGAGAACACCGTGCCGCCCTGGTCGCGCACCGCCTGCGCGATCGTCGGCACCGCCAGGTCCCGCTGCTGCCCGCGCGCCACGTTCGCCACCGGGTCGAACCAGTACGCCGTGTTCAGGTGCCGCTCCGGCCAGGCGCCCGTGGCCACCGACGCCCACGAGGGGTTCGTGATCGACGTCATCACCCCCGTCGACGTCGTCAGGCTGCCCCGGCGCACCAACCGGTCCAGGTTCGGCGTCGGCACCTGCTCGAGCAGCTCCAGGTAGTCGGCGTCGAGACCGTCCAGCGCGATCAGCACCACGTGGTCGGCCGGCGGCTGCGGCGCCGCGGCCGCCGACGGCGCCGTCACGGACGTCGCGACGGCGGCGGTCACCACGGTCGAGAGGGCGGCCGCGGCGGCGAGGAGCGCGCGGCGGGTCGTTCGTCTGCGAGTCGTCATGGGCCGATCCCACCCGCCCGAGGTGGCATCCGGGGGACGCCGAGGTGACGGGCGGGCGACGGTCCGGCGTCGTCCGTGCGACGCGCGCCGCCGCCGCGACGGCGTGCGTCAGACCCAGCCCTTGCTCCGCGCGACGCGCACGGCCTCGTGCCGGTTCGCCACGCCGAGCTTCGCGACGGCGGACGACAGGTAGTTGCGGACCGTGCCGGGCGCCAGCGCGGCCCGGTCGGCGATCTCCTCGACGGGCGCGCCGTCGGCGGCGAGCTCGAGGACGTCCGCCTCGCGCGCCGTCAGCGGCGAGTCGCCCGCGGAGATGGCGTCGGCGGCGAGCTCCGGGTCGACGTACCGGCCGCCGCCGGCGACCTGCCGCACCGCCGCCGCGAGGACCGTCGCCGACGCCGTCTTGGGCAGGAACCCGCGCACCCCCGCAGCGAGCGCCTTCTTGAGGTAGCCGGGACGGCCGTGGCTCGTGATGATGACGACGCCGCACGCGGGGACCTGCCGCGCGAGGTGCTCGGCGACCTCGATGCCGTCCGCGCCGGGCATCTGCAGGTCGAGGACCGCGACGTCGGGCCGGTGCCGCTCGACGACCGCGAGCGCCTCGGGCCCGCTGCCCGCGACGGCGACGACCTCGAGGTCGGGCTCGAGCGCGAGCAGCGCCGCCACGGCGTCGCGGATGAGCGCCTCGTCGTCGGCGAGCACCAGCCGGATCATGCGTCCTCCCCCGCGGTCCGCAGCGCGTACGGCTGCCGCTCCCCGGCGGCCGCGGCCGCGTCTTTCCCGGCGGGTCCCGGCCCGCCGGGCACGCGGGCGGTCACGGTGAACCGGTCGCCGTCGTGGTCGGTGCCGAGCGTGCCACCGACCGCGGCGAGCCGCTCGCGCAGGCCCGGGATGCCGGAGCCGCCGCCCGGTGCGTGCCCTTCGCGAGGCACGGGCCGGACGCCGTCGTTGGTGATCCGCAGCTCGACCACGCCGCCGGGGGCGCGGGACATCCGCAGCAGGCACTCGCGCGCGTCGGAGTGCCGCACCACGTTCGTGACCGCCTCGCGCACGACCCACGCGAGCGCCTCCGCCTGCGGGGTCGCCAGCGCCGGCACGTCGCCGACGACGCGGGTGGCGATGCCCGCCGCCCGCAGGACCGACCGGGCCCCGGCGAGCTCGGTCGCCAGGTCGGCCGAGCGGTATCCCGCGACGACGCCGCGCACCTCGCGCAGCGACTCCTGGGCGAGCGCCCGCACCTCGTCCATCTCGTCGGCCGCCCGCGGGTCGCCGCGCCGGGCGAGCGCCCCGGCGAGCTCGCTCTTGACCGCCACCGCGGACAGCGCACGACCGACGACGTCGTGCATGTCGCGGGAGATCCGCAGCCGCTCCTCCGCGACGGCGAGCCGCGCGGTGGCGTCGCGCGAGGACTCGAGCTCGCGCACCACGTACAGGATCCACACGGTCAGCCGGAAGCTGGAGACCAGGCCCAGCTCGGCGAGGAGCACCACGACGGCGAGCCCGACGACCCCTCCGACCCCGTCGAGCACGCGGCCCAGCACGACGACCGCGGCCGTCACCACCGCCCCCGCCGTCAGGCCCCGCATCGTCAGCACCGGGGACAGCGCCGACAGCGTGAAGCCGCCCACCACGGCGACGAGGCTCGAGCGCGGGTCCTCGAGGTACCACATCTGGCTCGCCGACTCGGCGCTCGGCACGGCGGTCAGCGCGAGGACGCACAGCGCGGCGGTGACCGCCAGCAGCGACGCGAGCACGGCACGACCCGAGCGGGACCCGAAGGGCTCGCGGCCCAGGCCCACGTGCACGGTCGCGGCGCACAGGAGCATGTGCGCCGGCGTGAGCACCAGCAGCGCGACCGCGACCGGCAGCGCGGGCGCCTGCTCGGCGTCGGACAGGGCCGCGACCGTGACGAGGAGGAAGAGCGGCTCGGCGAGCGCGAACGAGTACAGCGTGACCCGCGTGTACACCTCGACGCCCCGGGCGCCCGCCATCGGTCGTGGCGGGCGCAGGCGCCGGCGAGGGAGGTCCATGCGATCAGCCTGCCACGGGTGCCCGGGTCACCGGCGCGGCTCCCACCGCATCCAGCGGCGGGTGCCCAGCACGGCGAGCACGGTCCACGCGGCCAGCACCCCCACGGGCAGCGCCGCGGCGGCGAAGGTCTCGGCGAACGGCAGCGTGCGGCCGTCGGCGTCGATCCCCGCGACCCCGAGCCACACCAGCTCGACCACGGGGCGCAGCGGCGTGAACCGCGCGACCTCCCACAGCGCGCCGGACTGCCCCGGGGCCCCGAAGATCCCGGCGAAGGGCAGCACCACCAGGACGACGGGCAGCGTCGTGAGCTGCGTCGACTCGACCGTGCGGGAGAACCCCGACGTCGCGGCGCCGGCCAGCGCGAACAGCAGCGCCCCGCCGCAGACGCCCACGACGAGCAGGACGGGGTTCGCCATGCCCGGCGGCTCGACGAGCAGCGAGACCGCCGCGTACCCCACGACGACCTGGGCGAGCGTCACCAGCAGCGCCGGCAGCGCGGCGGCCGCCAGGATCTCGGGCCGCGTGCACTCGCCCGTGAGCAGCCGCTGGAGCACCCGGTCCTCGCGCCGCGCGACGTACGTCGTCGTGAGGTTGTAGTACACGACGAACAGCAGGCAGACGCTGACGAGCGAGGTGAGCACCGACGTCGCGGCGACGACGGGGTCGGCGTCGCCGAGGCCGCCGACGAGCGTGAAGAACCCGACCATGACCAGGGGCAGGAGGAGCGCGTTGAACAGCGCGGTGCGGTTGCGCACGAGCAGCGTCGTCTCCGCCCGGGCCAGCGCCGCGACGCGGCGCAGGCGGTCGGACGCCGCCCGCGCGCCGGGCGCGGTCGTCGCCGGTGCCGTGGGCGCGGTCATGCTGCCGCCTCCGCACGGTCGTCGACGGGCGAGCGGTCCGTGGCGAGGGCGAGGAACGCCTGCTCGAGGGATGCCGAGCGCGCCTCGAGCTCGTGCAGGCGCAGGTCCCGCCCGCGCGCCCAGCGCAGCACGATCTCCAGGTCGTCCTGCAGGTCCCGGGTGCGCAGGAGCACCCGGCCGCGCTCGACGACGGCCGGACCGGCCCGGCCGGCGAGCCTCGGCAGGTCGTCGGGTGCCAGGGCGACCGCGCGCCCCGCGGCGTCGCGCGGGGCGAACTCGATGCGCGCCGGCTCGGACGCGGTGACCTCGGCGACGGTGCCCTCGCGCACGACACGGCCCGCCTGCATGATGGCGATCCGGTCGGCCAGCGCCTCGGCCTCCTCGAGGTAGTGCGTCGTCAGCAGGACCGTGACGCCGTCGGCGAGCAGCCCTCGCACGAGCCGCCAGGTGGCCTGGCGGCTCTCGGGGTCGAGGCCGGTGGTGGGCTCGTCGAGGAAGAGCACCTCGGGGTTCCCGAGGACGGCGAGCGCCAGGTCGAGCCGCCGCCGCTCGCCGCCCGAGAGGCTGCCGACGCGCACGCCGGCGCGGTGCGCGAGCCCGACGGCGTCGAGCACGTCGGCGACCGGGCGCGGGCGGCTCAGCGTCCCGGCCCACATGCGGGCCGTCTCCGCCGTCGTGAGGTCGGAGGAGAAGCCCGCCTGCTGCAGCATGATGCCGACGCGCGGGACGACGCGGTGGCGCTCGCGGTACGGGTCGTGCCCCAGCACGCGCACCTCACCGGCGTCGGCCGGGGCCAAGCCCTCGACGAGCTCGACGAGGGAGGTCTTGCCGGCACCGTTGGTGCCGAGCAGTGCCACCAGCTCGCCGCGGGACACGTCGAGGTCGACCCCGCGGACGGCCTCGAAGGCGCCGTACCGGCGTCGGGCCCCGCGGACGGAGACGATCGGTCGTGAACTCATGCCTCGAGCCTCCCGCGGGCGCGCCGGCCCAGGTAGTGCCCGTGCTCACCGGTCGGCGTGCGCCCTGCACGGCCGCGCGGTGACATCCGTCATGCCCGCGTCGTGTGCAGCCCGCGGTGCCGAGGTGGTCGCGGCGCCGCCGCGTGCGCCCCGGCGACCTGCGTCCCGCCCCCGGCCGGTGCCGGCTCCGCCAGGGCGTCGACGCTCACGACGCCCGTGCGGACCATCTTGTTCCACGCCGACGCCCGGCCGCGCAGCTCCTGCCACAGGGCCCGCACCACGACGAGGCCCAGCATCGTCGAGTACACGGGCCACAGCGGCAGCGTCCACAGGTGGCGCAGGTCGCGCCACGCGCGGTTGAGCCCGACGGCGACGACGATCACGCCCACCGAGACGAACAGTCCCAGCCACCCGAGCCAGCCCAGCACGCCGCCGTCGACCGACGTCGACCCGCCCGCGAGGGCGAGCGGCAGCAGCACCAGGACGAGCAGCTGCAGCAGGGGCATGGCCACCATGGTCAGCGTGTTGACGACGAGGTACGCGCCGAAGGTCCCGTACCGGAGGTTGCCGATCATGTCCGGGTGGCGGCGCATCGTCTGCAGCAGGCCGCGCGCCCACCGCACCCGCTGCTTCCACAACGTCCGCAGGGTCGAGGGCGACTCGGCGTACACGAGCGCCCGCGGCCGGAAGACGACCTGGTAGCCGGCCCGGTGCACCCGCCACGTGAGCTCGAGGTCCTCGCCGACCGTGGTCTCGTCGAACCCGCCGATCTCCGCGACGACCTCGCGCGGGAAGGCGCCCACGTTGCCGGACACGATCGGCAGGCAGCCCAGGACCGTCAGGGCTCGGCGGACCAGGCCGGTGCCCGCGTGGCTCAGGACGGCGAGGAGCCGGGTCTGGACCCGGTTCAGGTTGACCGGACGGTCGTCCCCGCACACGGCGCCCACCCGCGGGTCGTCGAACCCGCGCAGCATCTCGGCGATCGTGTCGCGGCCGAAGATGCCGTCGGCGTCGACGAAGAAGAGCACCTCGCCGGTCGCGACGGCGATCCCGTGGTTGAGCGCGGCACCCTTGCCCGCGTTCGGCTGCCGGACGAAGCGCACCTGGGGGCAGGTGCGGGCCAGCCGCCCCGCGACCTCGACCGTGCCGTCCGTGGACCCGTCGTCCACGATCACGACCTGCACGCGGTCGTACGACCCGCCGAGCAGCGAGCGCACGCAGTTCTCGAGCACCGGGGCCTCGTTGTACGCCGGGATGATGACGCTGACCCACGGGCGCTCGTCGAGCAGGGTGTGGTGGCCACGGCGCCGTCGGCGCGCGTCACGCACCTCGAAGGCGACCGCCAGCGGCACGGCGACGAGCTTGGACAGGCCGAACATCATGAGCATCAGACCGCCCAGCGCGGCCACCTGCGACACGATGCCCCCGACGTCGATGCCCCCGAGACCGAGACCTGCCAGATCGAGGCCGCTCACGCCACGGCCTCCGGGACCCTCGCCGGCTCGGCCGCGAGCCGGGCGCCGACGTCGGCCAGCGCCGCGTCGACGAGCTCGGGGACGGCGGCGCTGTTGGCGCCGAAACGGGCGTTGACCTCGAGCACGACCGGCCGGCCGGCCGCGTCGCGCCGGACGTCCAGGTCCACGGGCCCCGTGAGGCCGAGCGCCACCACGGCGCGCCGCGCGACGTCCGCGACGTCGTCGGCCCGCACCCGCCGGACGCCGACGGCGTTGCCGGTGCGGCCGTGGGCGAGCGCGGTCTTCTCCAGGACCACGACGACCTCCGGCTCCGTGGCGCCGGGGGCTCGGTAGACCACCGGGGCGTACTCGGTCCCGGGGGCGAACGACTGGACCACCGACCCCGGCGGGACGTCGTCCCACTCGCCTGCCCACGCCGCGTCGACCACCTCGACGCCGCGCCCGCCCCGGGAGACGCGCGGCTTGGTGACGACCGGCCCGCCGAGGGCGCGCATCGCCTCGCCCGCGTCGCGGAAGTCTTCGGGGACCGCGGTCGCCGGCACGGGCACGCCCGCGGCGTGCAGGGACCGGGCCGTGCGGAGCTTGTCGTGGGCGAGCCCGACCGCGCGCGAGGTGCCGACCAGGACGTGCGCCGGGGCGAGCCGCGCGGCGGCCGCCGCCAGGACCGGCAGCTCCTCGCTCACGGTCGGCACCAGCACGTCGACCGACTCCGCGCGCACCAGGTCCCGCAGGACCCCGACCAGCCCGGGGTCCGCGGCGGGCGGCACCTCGTGCACGCCCGGCAGCGGGCGCGCGTCGACGGCGACGACGTCGTGGCCGCGGTCGCGCAGCTGCCCGGCGAGCGAGCGGCCGGCCGGGCCGCCCGCTCCCGTCACCAGCACCCGGGCCATCACAGGTCCCCGACGGCGGAGCCGAGCAGACGGACCGGCTCGTACGCCTCGGCGTACTCCCGCTTCGCCTGCGCGCCGCGGAACGTCGCGAGGCCGCGCAGCCGCTGCGCGCTCATGTAGGGCTTGCCGGCCTGGTCCCGGTGCAGGCGCACGGCCTGGACCTTGACGTCGAGGTGGTCCGCGATGTCGATGAAGACGCTCGGGTTGAAGGCCCGCGTCGCGGACGGCGACTCGTAGCACAGGATCGTGGTGCGCTGCCGCGCGGCGCGCAGCGTCGCGGCGTGCACCGCGGCGTGGTCCTGGTGCTGGTCGTGGGCCGAGTGCGTGAGGATGACGTCGGGGTCGACGTGATCGATCGCGGCCTCGATGGCGACGACCAGACCCTGCTCGGCCTGCGCGAGCGCCGTGTCGGGGAAGTCGTGGACGGTGACCGTGCGGGCCCCGAGGAACGCGGCGCCACGCTGCGCCTCCGCGAGGCGCACGGTCTCGGCGCCGCCGACGGCGCCGCGGCTCATGACCATGGCGTGCACCTCGTGGCCGGCGTCGACGAACTTCGCGAGCGCGCCTCCGCAGGCGAGCTCGAGGTCGTCGGGGTGCGCGCCGATCGCCAGGATGCGGCGGGGGCGCGGGGTCCGCTGCTCCGGTCGCCGCAGCAGCAGGGCGCCGGTGGCCCCGAGGATGAGCGCCGTCGTCGACGCGAGGGCGACGCCCAGCGCGACGCCCGAGCCGGCCGGGAGCGTGGTCGCGTAGACGTTGAGCGGCACGAGCACGGCCGTGACCGCGAGGACGGCCCAGCGGACCGCGCCCGGGTGGCGCAGCTGCCTGCCCCAGCGGTCGGCGCGCGTGAGCACGCCGGCCGCGACGAGCGCGAGCAGCAGGAGGATGAAGAGGTGGTACATGGTTCGTCCCTGGGGGTGAGGGCGCGCGGGGGCACGCAGGTCGGGGTTGGTGGGGCAGCTCGTGGGCAGCACCGGGCGACCGGTGTCCGGGGGGCGGGCACCGGGCGTGGTCCGCGCTCCGGGAGCGCGGGTGCTGCGAGGGGTGGGGTCGGCCGGTCAGGTGGCCGGGACGGGGCGGCGCACGGACGCACGCACCAGCGCGAGCGTCGCCGCCAGCGCGAGCACGAGTCCGCCGGCCAGCAGCCAGGACGCCGGCACCCCTGACGCGGGGGCGGGGGCGGCCGCGGGGACGGTGCCTCCCACCCGCTCGACGGTGCTGGCGAGCGGCTCGGGCGCGGCGTCGGCCTGCGCGGTGTACTCGGGCGCGCCGACGACGGGGGTGGCGGGCACGAGCAGCATCAGGGCCTCGTCGGGTGCGCGCGGCTCGAGCGTGACCTCGAGCTCGCCGCCCGAGCACGCGACGTCGGGCGCCTCGGAGCCGGGGAGCTCGCGGCCGTCCTCGCCGTCGACGAGCGCGCGGAACGCGACGCCGTCGCAGCTGATCTCCTGGCCGGCGTCGACCGTCAGGCGCACCGGCGTCGAGGTACCCACGGGGGTGACGTAGCGCCACTGGAGCGCCTCGTGCGCCTCCCGCCGGTCCTCGTTGGCACGGTCGGCCCAGTATCCGTAGAGGCGCCCCTCGGTGGGATCGGTCTCGTCGGGCCGGATGCGGACCTCGTGGCGGACCTCGTCGTCGCCCGCGCGGAAGGCGAGCGCCACGTCCTCGCCGGCGGCCACGGTGCCGGCGTCCCACGCCATGGGCAGGACGGCGGTGGCGGTGCCGTGGTCGTCCGCGTCCCACGTGGCGCGGGCCGTCCCGCCGTCGATCTCGACACGGCCGACGGCGGTCCCGTCGGGAGCCGTCGCCTCCGTCTCCCCGACGAGCGGGCGCAGCTCCGGGGGCAGCTCGACCGTGAACCCGGCGGGTGCGGTGGCGTCAGCGAGGGACCAGGTCAGGGTCACGGGCACCGTGTCCCACATGCCGGCGTCCGTCGCGACCACGGCGTCCCAGGCCGGCGGCTCCTGGTCCGGCGCGGCGCACGCCGCGGTGCCCGTCAGGATGCCCAACGCCACCAGGAGGGGTACGGTCCTGGTGATGCGGCTGTGATCCATGCGTCCTCCACGTCTCGACGGCGGGCGCGTACGGCCCGCCATCCCCTCACACGCAGCGGCGACGCGGCCGTGATGCGGTCGAGCGGGTGAAACGGATCAGACGGGTCGTCGGCCTACCGCTCCCCCACCCCCAGCACCCGGAACACGACCCGGCGGGGCGCTCCGTCGCCGGCGGGGTCCGCGAAGCGGGTCACGATCTCGTGCGTGCCGGGCGCCATGCCGTCGAGGACGTAGTCGAAGACGGTGTCCTCCTCGACGGCGGGGAACGCGGTCGTCACACCGTCCACCGTGACGGTGTACGGCGTGCCGGCCGGCACGTGGAGCCAGAACGGCACGAACCCACCGGGGAACGCGTAGAGCGTGTCCCCGTCACGGGGGAACAGGACCTGTGGGGCCTCGAACACGTAGGCGCCCGTGGGTGCGCTCGCCGGGGAGCTCAACCCCTCCGAGGTCTGGACGGCCGAGTACGTCGTCGCGACGTCGGGGGCGCCGGGGACGGGGGTCGCGGTCCAGGAGCCGGCCGCGTCCGCCGTCGTCGTCGCGACGACCGCGCCGGTGTGGTCGACGACCTCGACGAGCGCTCCGGGGACCGCGGTGCCCGTCAGGGTTACCGGCGTGCGGTAGCTGCCGGGGGCCGGGCCGTCCGCGGTCGGAGCCGACGGCGGCTCGGGCTCGGGCTCCGGCTCCGGATCCGGATCCGTCGGCTCAGGCTCCGGGTCCGTCGGCTCCGGGTCCGGCTCCGTCGGCTCGGGGTCCGTCGGGTCGGGCTCCGGCTCGGTCGGGTCGGGCTGGCCCGGCGCAGGCTGGGGCACCGGCGCGGGCTGCGGCACGGGCGCGCCCCCCGGCGCAGGCTCGGGACGTGCCTCGGGCCGCCGCTCGGGCACCGCGGCCGGGCGGCTCGGGGCGTGCGGACGGGTCCCGTCCTCGACGGTCTCGGTCGCGGTCGGTGGAGCCGCGGGCTCGGGGAGCGCCTCGGGGGACGGCGGCGCACCCTCCGCCGACGGCGGAGGCGCGGCGTCGGGCCCCGGCGTCGGGGTGCCGACGGCGGAGTCGGTCGCCTGCGGCACCGGGGCGTCCACCGGCGACGCGCCGCCCCCGCGGAGCGCGGTGGCGCCGATGGCGACACCCGCGACGAGGACGACACCCGCCGCCACGGCGGCCACCACCATCCCCTGCGACGACGAACCCAGGGCCCGCAGGCCCTTGCCGACGGCACGGGCGCCGTGGGCCGACGCACCAGCGAGCGCCACCGGGTCCGGGCCCGCCGTCGCGCCCTGCGACGCCGTGGCGCCCGCACCGTCGTGCGTGCCGGCCCCTGCCGCGGCGGGCGCGCCGGCGGCGAGGCCTCCGGCGGACGACGCCCCGCCCAGGACGACCGGCAGCAGGAGCACGGGCAGCCGCACGGAGAGCTCGCGCAGGTCCGCGAGCACGGCCGTGCACGACTCGCAGCCGACGAGGTGGGCGTCGACGCGCGCCGCCCGCGCCGCGCCGAGGCGGCCGCGGTCGTAGTCGGCGAGCACGGTGAGGTACTCCCGGCAGCCGGGGTCTGCCTCCCGGGTCAGCACGTGCGCCTGCAGCCACGCCCCGCGGAGGCCCTCGCGCGCGCGGCGCGACAGCTGCGCGACGGCGTTGGAGCTCCCGGCGAACTCGGGCACGAGCTCGCGCGGCGGCAGCCCCTCCACCTCCGTCAGCCAGAGCACCCGCTGCCACTGGTCGGGCAGGGACGCGAAGGCCCGCGAGAGGACGTCACGCTCGGCGACGGTGTGCGCGTGGTCCGGGTCCAGCTCGTCGTACGCCTCCTCGATCTCGACGGGCTCCATCGGCACCGCCTCGGTGCGACGCGACCGGTCCGTGACCAGGTTGCGCACCGTGCGCAGGAGGTAGCCGACGAACCCGTCGCGCGGACCCTCGTCGCGCCGCAGCGCCCGCAGGATACGCAGGAACGACTCCTGCGCGACGTCGTGCGCGTCCGAGGGCGCGACGAACCGCCGGGCGTAGCGCAGCGCGGTGCCGCTGTGCCGCCGGTACAGCTCCGCGTAGGCGTCGTCGCGCCCTTCGCGGACCAGGCTCGCCAAGTCGTCGTCGGAGTAGTCCTGCAGCGAGCTCGCCATGTCGTGGTGGGCCTCTCGTCGAACCGTGCCAGAGGATCTCTCGGTGGTCCCCTCGGACGTGTCAACGCAGAAGGCCGGCGATCATGACGGCGTTGTGACTCACGTCACAGCCGATGCATCGTACGGCACGTCGCCCCGGGCGATCAACGCGCCCGGGCCGCCACCTCACCGCCCCGGCGGGCCGCGACCGCCGTGCGCGACGGCAGCGCGACCAGCAGGGCGACGGCGGCCAGGAACGCGCTCGCCCACATCGGCCCGACGTCGCCGGCCGTCGTGCCGAGCGTGGCCGCCCCGACGACGGGTCCGACGGCGGCGCCGACGTTGAGCGCGGCGGTCGCGTACGAGCCGCCCATGGTGGGGGCGCCTGAGGCCAGGTGGAGCACGCGCGAGATCAGCGTGCTGCCGAGCGCGAACGACAGCGCGCCCTGGACGAGGAGCAGGCCGAGCAGCAGCACCGGCGTGCCGGCGAGCTGCGCCAGCGACAGCCAGCCGGCGAGCAGCAGCGGACCGCCGACCGCGACCACCGTCCCGGGGTGCCGGTCCGACAGCCGGCCGGCGACGGTGACCCCGGCGAACGAGCCGACGCCGAAGACCACCAGCGCGACCGGGACCCACAGCTCGTCGAGCCGGGCGGTCCGGGTCACCACGGGGGCGAGGAACGTGAAGCTCGCGAACGTCGCCGCGTTGACCAGGGCGCCGAGCACCATCACCACGGCCAGCCGGGGCCGGGCGAGCTGGGCGAGCTCCGACCGCAGGGCTGGGCGGCCCGCGGCCGGGTCGCGCCCGGGGCCGGCCGGGATCCCCCTCAGGACGCCGAGGGCCGCAGGCAGGCAGAGCAGGGCCACGGCCCAGAACGTGGCACGCCAGCCCAGCGCGGTGCCGAGCAGCGCTCCGCCGGGGACGCCCGCGACGGTCGCCAGGGTCGTCCCGGACAGCAGCACCGCCAGCGCACGCCCCTTGCGGTCGTGCGGGACCAGCGCCGCGGCGGCCGTCAGCGCGACGGCGAGGAACCCGGCGTTCGCGAGCGCGGCGGCGACCCGGGTGGCGAA
>JAPSLD010000076.1:0-3222 GCA_031181105.1 Isoptericola sp.
AGCTCGCGGCGCCCGCCGAGCCACTGGTCGAGGAGGAACTGCTGCAGCGGGGAGACGTCCTGGTACTCGTCGACCACGAAGTGGCGGTACTGCGAGCGCACCTCGTCGGCCACCTGCCGGTGCGAGGACAGCATGTCGGCCAGCATGAGCAGGACGTCCTCGAAGTCGATGACGCCGCGCTCGGTCTTGACGTCCTCGTAGGCGGTCAGCAGGCGCGCGACCGTCTGGTGGTCGTAGCCCGACGGCGCGGGACGGTCGTCCGCGAGCGCCGCCTTGACGTAGTCCTCCGCCACGACGAGCGAGACCTTCGCCCACTCGACCTCGGACGACAGGTCGCGCACGGCGACGCGGTCCACGGCGACGCCGATGCGGCGGGCCGCCTCCGCGACGACCGCGGCCTTGTGCTCGAGGATCTTCGGCGGCGCCCCGCCGACGACGCGCGGCCAGAAGTACCCGAGCTGGCGCAGCGCGGCGGCGTGGAAGGTGCGCGCCTGGACGCCGGCGACGCCGAGCTCCCGCAGCCGGGTGCGCATCTCGCCCGCCGCACGTGCGGTGAACGTCACGGCCAGGACGGACGTCGGCTTGTACACCCCCGAGCGGACGCCGTACGCGATCCGGTGGGTGATCGCGCGCGTCTTGCCCGTGCCCGCACCGGCGAGGACGCACACGGGGCCGGTGAGCGCGAGGGCGACGTCGCGCTGCTCGGGGTCGAGCGCGTCGAGGATGGCGTCGGGATGAACCGGGGAGCCGGTCGCGTTGGTGGCGAGGGACATCGCCTGCGATTGTTGCAGCCGATCCTGACACCCACCGACCGTCGTCCCCAGGAGGACCTCTCGATGACCGCCACCCCGACGCTCCCTGCGCCCGGCACCGTCACCATGTACTCGACGACGTGGTGCGGCTACTGCCGCCGGCTGCGCACCCAGCTCGACTCCGAGGGCATCGCGTACACCGTGATCGACATCGAGGAGCGGCCGGAGACGGCGGGGTTCGTGGAGCAGGTCAACGGCGGCAACCGCACCGTGCCGACCGTCGTCTTCCCGGACGGGTCGGCCGCGACCAACCCCTCGCTCGCGGACGTCAAGGCCGCCCTGGCCAACTGACCGCCGGCGTCAGCCCGGCAGTTCGGCGCCGTACCACTCCTCGACGAGCGCGCGGGCGATCGACTGCCGGCCCGGCAGGCCGACCTCGCCGGACCCGACGGCGGCGAGCAGCGCGGCGCGCGTGAACCAGCGCGCCTCGGTGATCTCGTCGTCGTCGACCCGGACCGCGGTCGCCACCGCCCGGGCACGGAAGCCGATCATGAGCGACGCGGGGAACGGCCAGGCCTGGCTGCCGCGGTAGACGACGTCGTCGGGCCGCGTCCCGACGACCACGCCCGTCTCCTCGGCGACCTCACGACGCACCGCCTGCTCGAGGCCCTCCCCCGGCTCGACGAACCCGGCGAGCGTCGAGAACCGCCCGGCCGGCCAGTGCGCCGCGTGCCCGAGCAGGATCCGGTCGGCGTCGTCGACGACCGCCATGATCACCGCCGGGTCGGTGCGGGGGTAGAGCTCGCGGTCCTCGCGCGTGCAGACCCGCGTCCAGCCCGCGTGCCGGACCTCGGTCGGCGCGCCGCACCGCGGGCAGCGGGCGTGCGCGGAGTGCCACTGCGCGAGGGCGACCGCCTCCACGAGGAGCCCCTGCTCCAGGTCGTCCAGACCCGCGAGCTCGCGCAACCCGGCCCACCGGCCGTCACCGCCGGCCGCGCCGGGGGCGTCGGGCGCGCCGTCGTCGGGCACGGCGAGCGCCAGCAGCGCCGCGCCGTCGTGCTCCCCGAGGAAGAGCCACGTGCCGCCGTCGGCGTCCTCGCTCGTCGCCGGCGCGAGCACCGGCCGCGGGGGCCCCGCCTGGGCCGCGACCTCGACGCGGCCGCCGCGGAGACGGAGCACCCGGGTCGCGGGGTCGTCGCGGAGACGGTCGACGAGCCCGGCCTCGGCCCGGCGGTGGGCGGCGCGGTCGTGGACGCTACGCATGAACGGCAGGTCGAGCGGGGACGGCACCCCCTGACCGTAGTCGCTCACGACGGCGACGGCGGCGGAGCGGCGGCGCGTGGGACACGCCCGGCGCGCACGCGCCTCGCCGGGGTCGCGCGCGGTCTACGGTGGTCGCGTGCCACGCAGTCCGCTCGCCCTCGCCGCCCTCGCGACGGCGGCCGTGCCGGGTCTCGACGCCCGCTCGGTCCGCCCCGAGGAGGTTCCCGGCGACTACGACGTCGCCGTCGTCACCGCGCACGACGGCGTGGAGTGGGTCGTGCGCGCGCCGCGGAACACGATCGCGGGCGCCGCGCTCGAGGCCGAGGTCGAGCTGCTCGACGCCCTGCACCTGTACGTCGAGGCCGGCGTGCTGCCGTTCGTCGTCCCCCGCGTCGCCGGCTTCGCGCTGCTGCCCGAGGGCGGCCGGGCCGTCGTGCACCGGCGGATCACCGGTGCGCCGCTCGACATCGACGCGCTCCGCCCGGGGCCCGGCCTCGCGGCCGACCTGGGCCGCACCCTCGCGGCCGTGCACGAGCTGCCGACCTCCGTCGTCGAGTCCTGCGGCCTGCCGTCCTACACGGCCGCCGAGTACCGCGAGCGCCGCCTCGCCGAGCTCGACGAGGCGGCCTCGACCGGCCGCGTGCCCCCGACGCTGCTGCGGCGCTGGGAGGCGGCGCTCGAGGACGTCGCGCTGTGGCGGTTCCAGCCCGTCGTCGTCCACGGCGACCTGGCGCCCGACCAGCTCCTCGTCACCGGCACGCGGGTGACCGCGATGAGCGGCTGGTCCGACGCGCGCGTGGCCGACCCGGCCGACGACCTCGCCTGGCTGCTCGTCGCGGCGCCGCCCGAGGTGGTCGACTCGATCATGGAGGCGTACCAGCTGCGCCGGACGGAGCTGAGCGACCCGCGGCTCGTCGACCGGGCGCTGCTGGTCGGCGAGCTCGCGCTCGCCCGCTGGCTGCTGCACGGCGTGCGCCGCGACCTGCCGGAGGTCGTCGCCGACGCCGAGGCGATGCTGGCCGACCTGGACGAGGCGACGCGCGAGGACATCGCGGCCGTCTGACGCGCGGACGGCACCACCCGCGGCCGGGGGCGGCACGAAGCCCGGCCGGGGGGGGGGGGGGGGGGCGGGGGGGGCCGGCGGGGGGGGGCGCCCCGCCCCCGGGGGGGGGGCGCGGGCCCCCCCCCCCCCCCCCCCGCGGCGGGG
>JAPSLD010000076.1:3232-12878 GCA_031181105.1 Isoptericola sp.
GGAACGACGGCATCGCCGTCGTTCCCCGGCCGCGAGCGTCACGCACGCTACGGGAGCGTCACGAGCACCTCCCCAGCACCCGTCGCGTGCTTGCCGTGCCACTTGACGGCGTCGTGCTCGGTGAGCGCGACGTACTCGTACTCCTCGGCCGGCTCCCACCCCACGTCGTCGGTGACTCCGTCGACGAGCGTGCTCGCGTCGACCGGTTCGCCACGGAACCACGAGCCTCGGTCCACGAACCGGTCGGCGTTCCAGTTCTCCACGATGATGGACTCGTCCGCGCCGGGACCGGTGTAGTCGAAGACGTTGCGCTCCGAGACGACGCTCGACTCGTGTCCAAGCCCGATGTAGTAGCAGTGACCGCCGGCGGCCGTGCTGCGCAGCGGCGACGTCGGGTCCATGACCGAACCCGAGTAGTAGTTGTTCACGACGTGGACCTTGCCGAACCGCACACGCGGCGCCCGCTGGCAGACGCCGTCGAAAGCGTTGCCGGCGAATGTGACACGGAGCCTGCCGGCGTCCGTGTCGGCGTTGTCGTCGCCGGAACCGATCAGGATCGCCTTGTCGTGATCGAGGAACTGACTGTCGGTGACCGTGACGAAGTCGCTGCCGTCCTTGATGTCGAGCAACCCGTCGTGGAAGTTCACCGGCTTGCCGTCGGGCCCGAGCGGAGCCGAGCTGTCGGGGTAGCGGCCGTCCGTGAGCGTCAGGTGGTCCAGCCAGACGTTCCGCGCCGTCACGAGCGAGACCGCGTCGAACCGCGCGTTCCACGACCCGTCCTCGCCGTCGGAAGGGTCCCAGGACGTGAAGTGGTCGAGCGGCGCCTCGATGGTGAGGTTCCGCACCACGACGTCGCTCGCCAGATGGAGGACGAGGTAGGCGGAGTCGAATCCGGCGTCTTCTCCGACGCCCAGCAGGGTGGTGTTGCTGGGAACGCTGATCTCGATCTGCCGCTTGAGGTTGTTGCTCCCCGTGACCCGCGCGCGACGTTGATCGCCGCAGTACGGGTGCCGGGAGTCGCTCCATCCGTCCGGGCCGAAGCAGCTCAGGTACTTGTCCAGGTCGTAGGACGGGGCGTAGTCCGCGGCCGTGAGCAGGCGACCGTCCGCGGTCTCGTTGCCGTGGATCGTCCCCACGACGTAGATCACCTTCGGTTCGTCGCGCCGGCCGCCGTTGTCGAGCGCGGCGAGGAGCTGCGCCCGGTCGGTCACCACGTACGTCGACGACGCCGTCGCACCGGCACCTCCGTCCGTGCCGGGCCCGCTCGTCGCCCACCCGATCGTCGCTGCGTCATCCGGTCGCGCTTCGATGCCGGGATCGGCGTACGCGGCGGGGGAGATCGCTCCGCTGATCACCGTGGCGGTCGCCGCCGCGGCCACCAGGATCGTCGTTCCGAGCCTGCGCCTCATGGACACCTCCGTGTGTCGAGGGCTCACCGTCGTCGGTAAGCGCATTCCGAGCGAACCATCGTCAGTCGCTCCTGTCAACGGTCACACCACGGCGCCGGGGCTGACCGCGGTGCGCGTGCTCGACGCACGGCCGCCGGGCGAACGTCAGCGCCCGAGGACGAGCGCCTCGAGCTCGTGCTCGTCGAGCAGCTGCTCGGGCCGCACGGTGACGCCCGAGGCGACGTAGCAGAACGCCGCGCTCACCTTCTCCACGGGCAGGCCGGTCCAGCGCGACCACGCGAGGCGGTACACCGCGAGCTGCACCTCGCGCGCCGCACCGGCGCGCGGGTCCGTCGGCTCGCGCCCGGTCTTCCAGTCGACGACGACGACGGCCGGGGGCTCGCCGGGTGCGGGCGGCGGCGCGTCGGGGTCGAGGAACACGGCGTCGATCCGGGAGCGCAGGAGGATCCCCGCGACCGGCGTCTCGACGTCCTGCTCGACGGCGACCGGGGTGCGGCCCGCCCACTCGGAGGCGAGGAACCGCTCGCGCAGCTGGTCGAGGTCGGCGTCGGCCGGCAGCTCCGCGTCCTCGGCGCCCGGCAGGTCCTCGACGTCGACGAGCGAGGACGACGTGAAGTACTGCTCGACCCACTCGTGGAACCGCGTCCCGCGACGGGCGTGGACCGTGGGCTGGTTCGGCACGGGACGGCGGAGCTGGAGCGCGAACTCGCCCCGGTCGGTCGCGAGCCGCACGAGCCCCGACGCCGAGACGTGCGCCGGCAGCTCGACCTCGCGGCCGCCTCGCTCCTCACGCTCGGCCAGGAGCGTGCGCGCGAGCCCCACGAGGTCGTTGCCGGCGCCGTCGGTCAGCACGCCCGGGGGCGCAGTGAGGGTGCCCGGCCCCGGGCCGGCGTCGTCGGTTGCGCGCTCGCGCGCCGCCTGACCGACGAGCGACGCGGTGGCGCGCAGGACGTCCCGCGCGGAGCCCGCGGGCGCCTCGTCGGCCGCCGGCCACGTGCCCGACGTCTCGAGCGCGTCGCGCGGGTTCTCCCCCGCGGGGTCGGGCTCGCCGGCCCACCCGTCGGCGGACACGACGCCGGCCTCGGCGAGCTCGCGCAGGAACGGCGAGACCCGGCGCGGCCGGGATCCGGTGCCCCACCAGTGCGCGGTGAGGAAGAGCTCGCGCCGCGCCCGCGTGAAGGCGACGTACGCCAGCCGGCGTTCCTCCGCGAGCTGGTGCTCGCCCGCGTCGAGCTTGAACTCGTCGCGGCGCGCGACGAGGTCCTTGGTGTCGCTCGCGAGGTCCCAGCGGAACCTGGGCAGGTCGTCGGCGTCCCCGCGCAGGTGGTACGGCAGCGCGGTGACGTCGGTGAGCCAGCCGCTGTCCGTGCGGCCGGCGCCGGTCTCGGCCTGGCTCGGGAACACGCCGTCGACCAGGCCTGGCACGGCGACCACGTCCCACTCCAGGCCCTTCGACGCGTGGGCGGTGATGACCTGGACCGCGTCCGGGTCGGGCTCGCGCACCGGCATGTCGAGCCCCCGCTCCTGCTCCCCCGCGACGCCGAGCCACGCGAGGAAGGCGCCGAGCGTCGCGACGTCCGCGGACTGCGCGAACGACGCCGCGACGTCGCGGAAGGCGTCGAGGTGCTCGCGTCCGCGCAGGCTCACGCCCTCCGCCGCGCCGCCGAGGCGGTCGGCGAGCACGTCGGCCGTGGCGACCTCCACGTCGAGGCCGAGCGCGCGCTCGGCCTGCACGACGAGCTCCGGCAGCGACAGGTACGTCAGCCCGCGCAGGCTCCGCAGCACCCGCGCCAGCGCGGTGAGGCGCCGTTGGCCCTCGGGCGACAGGACGCGCCCGTCGCGTGCCGGCCGGCCCGGCTCGGGAAGGTCGTCGAGCGCGTCGACGACCGAGCGGTGGTCGACGACGTCACCCTCGACGACGGTCTCGGCGTCCGCCGCGGCGTCGTCCGGCGCCCCGTCGTCCGGGACGGGGCCGGGCGCCGGGCGGCGCGGGTCGTCGGCGCGCGCGACGTCGGCCGCCCACGACCCGAGCGCGTGCAGGTCGGCCGCGCCGAGGTTCACCCGCGGACCGGTGAGCAGGCGCACGAGCGAGTCACCGCGCGACGGGTCGTGCACCGCCTCGAGCAGCGCGACCACGTCGACCACCTCGGGCGTGGACAGCAGGCCGCCGAGTCCCACGACCTCGACCGGCAGCCCGCGCCGGCGCAGGGCGACCTCGACGGCCGGGAACTGCGCACGGGCCCGGCACAGCACGGCGGCCGTGACCCGGTCCGCGCCGTCGGGCCGCGTCGCGCGCCGCCAGCGCGCCGCGATCCGCTCGGCGACGGCCTCCGCCTCCTCCTCGATCGTGGTCGCGACGTGCGCCGCGACGACGCCCGGGCCCGCTCCCGGGCGCAGGTCGAGCGGCGGCACCTCGACCCGCGTGCCGTGCCCGGCGGAGGGTTCGCGCAGGGGCGCCGAGGCGACGTTGGCCGCGGCGAGCACAGCGGCGTCGTTGCGCCACGAGGTGCTCAGGTACCGGACGGCGGCGGGCGCGCCGCCCACCGTGCGGAACCGCTCCGGGAACCGGGCGAGGCCGGACGCCGACGCGCCGCGCCACCCGTAGATCGACTGGTGCGGGTCGCCCACCGCGGTGACCGCGTGGCCGCCGCCGAACAGGCCGGCCAGCAGCTCGACCTGCGCGTAGGACGTGTCCTGGTACTCGTCGAGCAGCACGACCCGGTAGCGGGCGCGCTCGTGCTCCCCGACCGCCGGCACGGTGCGGGCGAGCTCGGCCGCGAGCGCGATCTGGTCGCCGAAGTCGAGCGAGTCGGTCGCGCGCTTGCGACGGCGGTACTCCTCGACCAGGTCGAGGAGTCGTTCCCGCTCGGCGACCGAGTCGATGAGCACCTGCACGTCCTTGGTGCGTGCCTTCTGCCGCGGTCCGAGCGGGAGCGCCTCGAGGTCCGCGACGAGCTCGCGGAGCCGGGCACGCGCCTCGGCGACCGGGACGAGGTGCTCCCCCAGCGCGCCGGAGAGCGAGAGCACGGCCCCCACGACGGTGCTCACGGCCTTGTCGGTGCCGAGGTCGTCGGCCCACGACTCGACCACCTGCGCGGCGAGCTGCCACTGGTTGGCCTCGCCGAGCAGGCGGGAGCCGGGCTCGATCCCGAGCCGCAGGCCGTGGTCCGACACGAGCGAGGCGGCGTACGCGTTGTACGTCGCCACGGTGGGGCGCGCCAGCAGGTCGAGCGCCGAGCCGGCGCGACCCTGGGCCCGCGCGAGCTGGGCGAGCCGGGACTGGACGCGCGCGGCGAGCTCGCCCGCCGCCTTGCGCGTGAACGTCAGGCCGAGGACCTCCTCGGGCTCCACGAGCCGGTTCGCGATGAGCCACACCACGCGCGCGGCCATCGTCTCCGTCTTGCCCGAGCCGGCGCCCGCGACCACGAGCACCGGATCGAGGGGCGCCTCGATGACCGCGACCTGCTCGTCCGTCGGCGCGTGCCGCCCGAGCAGCGCCGCGATGTCGCGCGCGGACAGCTCCGGTTCGGGCGTCGCCGCCTCGGCCGTCCCGGGGTCGAGCTCGGGGAACCCGAGCGCCGCGTCCCGGGGCACCTCGAGCGCGGCCCACACGTCGTCGCCGAACAGGCTCGGGCCACCGTCGGGCCGGTCGCCGGCCCGGTCGTCGGGCCGGTCGTCGGGGCGGCGGGCGGGCTCGGTCACGCGACCACGTTCCTTCCCTCGGGCTGCACGGGGCACGAGCGTCGCACGGGGCACACGGCGCACAGGTCGTTCTCGCGCGCGGTGAAGCGCGCGGCCGCCATGGTGTCGGCGGCGCCCTCGACGAGCGAGCGCGCCCAGCTCGCGCCGTCCGGCTCCGGGGTCAGCGCGGGCTGCGCCCGCACCGTCGGCGAGACCGTCGGCGTCCCCAGGTAGACGAGCTGTGCGCCGGCGCTGCGCGTCCCGGGCGGCAGGCCGAGCGCGCCCTCCTCGACGGCGAGCTGGTAGGCGCCGAGCTGCGGGTGCTCGGCGGCCTTCGCCTTCGACGGCGCGGTGCGCCCGGTCTTGAGGTCGGCCACGGTGACCGTCTCGTCGCCCGCGCGCTCGACCCTGTCGATCTTGCCGCGCAGCACCGCCCGGCCCACCGTGACCTCGAAACCGGGCTCGACGAGCACCGGCTCCCCCGCGCCGGCGTAGTACTCGGCGAGGCGCTCGATCATCCGCTCGGCGCGGCGGCGCAGCTGCCGCGCCGGCCAGCCGTCCGGCAGCGCGAGCTGGGGCCAGCGCCGGTCGAGCTCGGCCCGCAGCTCGGCGAGCGAGCCCGACGGCAGGTCCTCGGCGATCGCGTGCACGAGCGTCCCGAGCGTCTGGTGGGCGGCGTCGGGCCGGGTGCCGCCCGCGGCCTCGAGCGCCCACCGCAGGCCGCACGTCGTGACGGTCTCGACCTTCGACGGCGACACGGAGACCAGGTCGTCCGGGCCCCACAGCGGCGCGTCGCTCGACGTCCGGGCGACGCCGTACCAGGTGCTCGGGTCGGCCTCGGCCACGCCGGCGGCCGCGAGGTCCGCCAGGAGCCGCGCCGCGGCGGCCGGCCCGGCGTCGTCGGGCCGCGGGTCGCCGCCGGACGCCGCACCCGACACGGCGCGCACGAGCTCGGCCCGCGCCGCCGCGACGACGCCGCGCAGGTCGAGCGGCGGACCGACGGCGACGCGGCGGGGGTGCGGCCCGTCCGCGTCGCGAGCCGGTCCGTCGTCGTCCGCAGGCGGCGCCACGAGGTCGAGGAAGACCGAGGGGCTGTCGTCCGCGTCCTCGACCGCCGTCACGAGCAGCCGGCGCCGCGCGCGCGAGGTGGCCACGGCGAAAGCGCGCAGCTCGTCGGCGAGCACCTGCTTGCGGGCCTCGGGCCCGAGGACGTGCGCGTCCGACGCACGCCCCGCGAGGAGCTCCACGAGCGCCTGGGAGCCGAGCAGCGAGTCGCGCAGCCGCAGGTCGGGCCAGACGCCGTCCTGCACGCCCGCGACGACGACCACGTCCCACTCGCGGCCGGCGGCGCCGGCCGGCGTGAGGGCCTCGACGGCGTGGGCTCCGGTGGCCGCCGCGGCGAGGGAGTCCGAGGGCAGGTCCTGCGAGGCGAGGTAGTCCACGAACGCGGCGACCGGCGCGCCGGGCATGCGGTCGACGAACGTCTCGGCGGCCCGGAACAGGGCCAGCACCGCGTCGAGGTCACGGTCCGCCCGGACGCCCGCCGGCCCGCCCGCGAGCGCGGCGTCCCGCCAGCGGTGGGCCAGCCCGGTCGCGTCCCAGACGGCCCACAGCACCGTCTGCGCCGTCGCGCCCGGCTCCGCCGCCGCGCCCCGGCCGGCCGCGAGCACGCGGGCGACCGCCAGCGGCCCGCGCCGCACGGGCGGCGGCAGGGTCTCGGCGCGCGCCGGGTCGCCGAGCACCTCGACGAGCAGCGCGTCCGACGACCGGCCGCCGCCGCCCGAGAGCTCCTCGGCCCGCAGCGCGCGCCGCAGCCGGCGCAGCGCGACCGCGTCGAGCCCGCCGACGGGCGACGTGAGCAGGAGGGCCGCCGTGCCGGGGTCGAGCGGGTCGGCCGCGCCCTCGCCGAGCTCGGCGCCGAGGAACGCCTCGAGGCTGCCCCCCGGCGGCGGTGCGCACACTCGCAGCGCGGCGAGCAGCGGCGCGACCGCCGGCTCGTCACGCAGGGGCAGGTCCGAGCCGAGCAGCGCGACGGGCACCGCCGCCGCCACGAGGTCGCGCCGCAGCGACGCCAGCCGGTCACCGCTGCGCGCGACGACCGCCATGCGCTCCCAGGGCGTGCCGTGCAGCAGGTGCTCGGCGCGCAGCTCGCGGGCGACGAACGCCGCCTCCTGCGCGGCGCCCGCGAGGACGGCGACCTCGACCCGCCCGGCCTTCGCGGCGTCGTCGGGCCGCGGAGCGGCGCCGCGGTGCAGGGCGCCCGAGACGGTGGCGATGCGCTGCGTGACGGCCGCCGTGACGTCGCGCAGCGCGGCGTCCTGGCGCCACGCCGTGCCGAGCACGACCGTGCGCGCGTCGAACGCGCCGACCGCGCCGCCGCGCGCGGGGGCCGCGGCACGGCCGACGAGACCGGGCGCCGCACCGCGGAAGCCCTGGACGGCCGAGTCTGGGTCGGCGAGCAGGGCGAGCCGCGCGCCGCCGTCGTGCAGCACGTGCAGGAGCCGCGCGGTGGCGACCGTCGCCTCCTGGTAGTCGTCGACGACGACGAGGTCCCACGCCGGGCGCGGGACGCCGGGCAGCTCGTCGTCCCATCCCGCCAGGGCGTGCGCGGCCTCGTCGACGACCACCGCGGGGTCGTAGCGCGCGCCCGCGTCGGGCGTGCCGAGGCGCAGCGCCGTGACGTCGAGGTACTCCTCGTACAGGTGCGCCGCGAGCAGCCACTCCGGGCGGTCGTGGCGGCGGCCGAGGTCGGCCAGGTCGGCCGGACCGAGCCCGCGCTCGGCCGCGCGCATGAGCAGGTCGCGCAGCTCCTGGCGGAGCCCGCGCAGGCCGAGCGACTCCGGCGGCAGGCCCGGCGGGAGCGCGAGCGGCGCACCCTCGCCCGCGAGGTGCCCCGCGAGGAGCTCCGCGAGGACGAGGTCCTGCTCCGGGCCGGACACGAGGGTGGGCGGAGCGTCGCCGAGCGCGGCCGCGCGCGTGCGCAGGACGGCGAACGCGGCCGAGGCCGCGGTGCGGACCATCGGCGCGCCGACCGTGCGGCCCGCGGCGGCGGTGACGCGGTCGCGCAGGCGGGCCGCCGCGCGGCGCGACGCGGCCAGGACGAGCACCCGGCCGGGGTCCGCCCCACCGGCGAGCGCCCGCACGGCCACCTCGGTCGCGACCGTCGTGCGGCCTGTGCCGGGAGCGCCGACCACGAGCGTGACCGGGTGGGTGAGGGCCGCCTCGACCGCCGCCTCCTGGGTCGGGTCGAGCAGCACGCGGCCGCCGTCGTCGAGGGACGACGGCGGCACGAGCTCGAGCGCGGGTGCGGATGCCACGGGTGTGATTCGACCACGGGCCACCGACAGCCCCGCACGGCCCCGGTCCCGGCCGCGGGAGCGCCGGTGCGGTTTCACCCTCGGCGGAAGCGGCGGGGAGCCCGCGGCGGCCCGGCTACGATCGAGGCGACCCGAAGGACCGTCGCACCGACCGTGGTGCAGCTCGCGAAGGAGAGAACGTGGAGATCACGATCGGTGTGCGGAACGTGACGCGCGAGCTGGTGGTCGAGACCGACCAGTCGTCGGACGAGGTCGCGGCGGCGGTCAAGGAGGCCCTCGACGGCGCCACGACGCTCGAGCTCACCGACGCGCGCGGCCGGCGGGTCATCGTGCCGACGACGGCGATCGGCTACGTCGAGCTCGGCACCGAGGCGTCGCGCCCGGTCGGTTTCGGCTCCCTCTGACGGCGACCGTCAGGCCGCCAGGCCGATCCGGTCCATCCGGCGGGTGTGCTCGGCCGTGAGCTGTGCGAGCAGCCACGGCGGCACGTCGCTGGCCACCGGCGTCTCGTCCGCGGCCGGGGCGGCAGCCGCCGCGAGCTCGGCGAGGCGCGGCCGTGTGGCGAGCAGCGTCTGCGCCAGCGTCAGCGCCTCCCCCACGACGCGCCGGCCCCAGAGGGCCAGGCGCGAGGCGAGCACCTCGTCGCGCGTCGCGGCACCGGTCAGCAGACGGGTCGCCGCGTCGGCGCGCTTCGCGTCCGCGACGACCGCCAGCACGTCCGCGGCCTCGTCGTCGGGCAGCCCGCGCGCGAGCGCGGCGCACAGGTCGGCGGCGACGCCGTGGCCGATCGCGCCCTTGAGCAGGCCCTCCCACCAGCTGCCCGGCTGGGTCCTGGCGTCGAAGTCGGCCAGCGAGCCGTCGAACGGCACCATGAGCTCGACGCCGTGCACCCCGTGCTCGGACGCGATCGCGAGCAGCTGCCGCTGGCGGTCCAGCGCCTGGTCAGCCGCCTCGGCGAGGGTCTGGCGCGTCGCCAGGTCCGGGGCGTCGACCGAGCGGCTCGCGAGCAGCCCGAAGGTCGCCAGCTCGGTGTAGGCGGCGAGCCCGAGCAGGTCGACGAGGACGGTCGGCCCGCCACCGGGCGCGGTCTGGGACGTGGACCTGGACGGGGTGCTGGGCGTGGCGCCGGGCGGGGCGCTCGGGTGCTCGGTCACGCGCTCAGGATAGGTGCTCGTGCCACGCCGCGGCCCGTCGGCCCGGCGGACCGGGGCCCCGTCCAGTAGCATGGGCCCCGTACCT
>JAPSLD010000077.1 GCA_031181105.1 Isoptericola sp.
GGGCGTCCAGACCCGCTGGCTGCGGGCCGCCGTCGCCAAGCGCATGGACGCCCGGCGTGGACTCGATCGTCACGGTGTCGGTGTCGTCGTCGATCGCGACCACGGTACCGACCATGCCGGAGCCCGTCATGACCTCCTGGCCCGGGGCGAGCGCGGCCCGGAAGGCCTGCTGCTCCTTCTGCTGCTTCCGTGTCCGCGAGCTCATGAAGAACATGAGCGCGATGAGCACGCCGAAGAGGATGATGAGTTCCACGAGTCGTCCTTGTCTGTCGCTGCCCGTCTCACGGGCGTCGGGGCGCACCGGTCGGCGCGCCGGGCGCGGTGCGGTGCTGTGTACGGCCCTCAACGAGCGCGCCGCCCCGCGAGTTCCGTCCCCTCGGCCTGCGTCGGCCGGGATCGCCACCCAGTCTATGTGTCGCCGTCGAACAGCGTCCCCGACGCCGGCAGCCCGCCCGCCCAGGCGCCCTGCGGCGGCTCGAGGCCCAGGTGCCCCCACGCCGCGGCGGTCGCGACCCGCCCGCGCGGCGTCCGCGCGACCAGGCCCTCCCGGACGAGGTACGGCTCGGCGACCGTCTCGACCGTGTCGGGCTCCTCCCCCACGGTCATCGCGAGCGTCGTGAGGCCGACCGGCCCGCCGGCGAACCGGCGGCACAGGGCGTCGAGCACCGAGCGGTCCAGGCGGTCGAGACCGATCGGGTCGACCTCGTACACCTCGAGCGCGGCCTTGGCGGCCCGCAGGTCGAGGACGCCGTCGCCGCGCACCTGCGCCCAGTCCCGGACACGGCGCAACAGGCGGTTGGCGATGCGCGGGGTGCCGCGGGAGCGGCCGGCGATCTCGTGCGCGGCGGCGTGGTGGATGTCGACCCCGAGCAGGCCCGCCGAGCGCATGATCACGCGCTCGAGCTCGCCGGGGTCGTAGAAGTCGAGGTGCCCGGTGAAGCCGAAGCGGTCGCGCAACGGGGCCGGGAGGAGCCCGGAGCGCGTCGTGGCGCCCACCACCGTGAACGGCGGCAGCGCGAGCGGGATCGCGCTCGCGCCGGCGCCCTTGCCGACCACCACGTCGACGCGGAAGTCCTCCATCGCGACGTAGAGCAGCTCCTCGGCCGGGCGGGCGAGGCGGTGGATCTCGTCGATGAACAGGACCTCGCCCTCCTCGAGCGAGGACAGCACCGCGGCGAGGTCGCCCGCGTGCTGGATGGCCGGGCCGCTCGTCACGCGCAGGGAGGTGCCGAGCTCCGCCGCGATGATCATCGCGAGCGTCGTCTTGCCCAGGCCCGGAGGTCCGGAGAGCAGGACGTGGTCCGGCGGCGCCTCCCGGGCGAGCGCGGCCTGGAGCACGAGCGAGAGCTGGTCGCGCACCGTCCTCTGGCCGACGAACTCGTCGAGCTTCTTGGGCCGCAGCGCGGCCTCGGCGGCGCGCTCGACGTCGTCGGCCGTGGCGGTGACGAGGCGCTCGGCGCCGTACGACTCCTGGTCCGGCCCCGTCTCAGGCACGGTGGCCCCCGAGGGTACGCAGCGCGGCACGCAGGGTGGTGGCCACCTCGCCCTCGGTCACGACGTCGGAGCCCGCCTCGGCGAGCACCTTGCCGACCGCGTCCTCGGCGACCTTGGCCGTCCAGCCCAGCCCGACGAGCGCCTCGACCACCTGGTCCCGCCGGTCCTGGGCGGTCGGTGCCGCGGGCGCCGCTCCCCCGGCGACCGCCTCGGCGCCCGGCACGCCCAGCTTGCCCGAGAGCTCGAGGACGATGCGCTGGGCGCTCTTGGCCCCGATGCCCGGGACGCGGCGCAGGGCGGCGGTGTCCTCGGCCGCGATCGCGCGGCGCAGCGCGTCGGGCGTCAGGACCGCGAGCATGGCGAGCGCGATCCGCGGCCCCACGCCCGAGACCGACTGCGCCGTCTCGAACACCTCGCGCTCGTCCGCGTCGGCGAACGCATAGAGCGTCATCGAGTCCTCGCGCACGACGAGCGTCGTGTGCAGCCGGGCCTCCTGGCCCACCCGGAGCGAGGACAGCGTCGCCGGCGTCGCCTGCACGAGGTAGCCCACCCCGCCGACGTCGACCACGGCGCGCTCGAGCGTGACGTGCGCGACCGTACCGGTCAGAGAGGCGATCACCCGTGCATGTCCTTTACCGTCCGAACTTCCCCGCCGTCGAACACCCGTACGACGCGGTCACTGTAGCAAGGGCGCCCGACGCCCCGGACGCCCGACACACCCGGTCAGGTGCGCGCGCGGCCGGGGCGGGACCGGGGGGCCGGACCGCGTGCGCCGGTGCGCTTCTTGGCGGCGTGCTCGGCCGCCGCCCAGGCGCGCTGCGCCGCCGTCAGCTCGTGCCGCTCGCCGCCCTGCAGCGCGCCGGCGGGCCGCCACAGGTGCGTGATCGCCAGGGCGAGGGCGTCCGCGGCGTCGGCGGGCCGGGGCGGCTCGTCGAGCCGCAGGATGCTCGCGACCATGCGCTGGACCTGCTCCTTGCCGGCCCGCCCCGAACCGGTGACGGCGGCCTTGACCTCGCTCGGCGTGTGGAGCGCCACGGGCACGCCGCGCCGGGCGGCGGCGACCATGGCGAGGCCGGCCACCTGGGCGGTGCCCATGACCGTGCCGTGGTTGTGCTGCGCGAACACCCGCTCGACCGCGACGACGTCGGGCACGTGCTCGTCGAACCACGCGTCGAGCCGTTCGGCGATGCGCAGCAGCCGCAGGTCCGGCGTGGCGTCAGGGTCACTGCCGACGACGCCGACCGCGACGAGCTCCGCCCGCCGCCCCGGGAGGGAGTCCACGACCCCGATCCCGCAGCGGGTCAGCCCCGGATCAACCCCCAGCACGCGCACGCGCTCACTGTCTCACGGCGCGGCTCCGGTGCCGGTCCTTTCCGGGACCGGCGTGTGCGCGGGAGGGACCAGCACCGCCGGTGCGTCACTCGGCGTCGACGGCCGCCATGACCTCGTCGGAGGCGTCGAAGTTGGCGTAGACGTTCTGCACGTCGTCGCTGTCCTCGAGCGCGTCGATGAGGCGCATGATCTTGCGCGCGCCCTCGACGTCGACCTCCACCTCCATCGACGGGTGCCAGACCACGTCGGCCGAGTCGTACTCGAGGCCGGCGTCCTGGATCGCGGTGCGCACGGCGACGAGGTCGGTCGCCTCGCACAGCACCTCGATGACGTCGCCGGAGTCGGTGACCTCCTCGGCGCCCGCGTCGAGCGCGGCCAGCATGACGTCGTCCTCGGTCACGCCGTCGTTCTTGGGCACGACGACCAGACCCTTGCGGGAGAAGAGGTACGACACCGAGCCGGGGTCGGCGAGGGAGCCCCCGTTGCGGGAGAACGCGGTGCGGACCTCGGCCGCGGCGCGGTTCTTGTTGTCGGTGAGGCACTCGACGAGCACGGCGATGCCGTTGTTGCCGTAGCCCTCGTACATGATCGTCTGGTAGTCGACGGCGTCGGCGCCCTCGCCGGAGCCGCGCTTGACCGCACGGTCGATGTTGTCGTTGGGGACGGACGACTTCTTCGCCTTCTGGATGGCGTCGAACAGCGTCGGGTTGCCGGCGGGGTCGCCGCCGCCCGTGCGCGCCGCGACCTCGATGTTCTTGATGAGCTTCGCGAAGAGCTTGCCGCGCTTGGCGTCGATCGCAGCCTTCTTGTGCTTGGTCGTGGCCCACTTGGAGTGACCGGACATGACCTACCTAACTCCTTCGCGATGCTGTGACGATCTGGACGAACAGCGCGTGCACACGGGCGTCCCCGGTGATCTCCGGGTGGAACGCGGTGGCGAGCAGCCGTCCCTGACGGGCTGCGACGATCTTACCGGCGGCCGCGCCGACGCCCGACCCGTCGGCCGCGCGCTCGGGGATGCGCGCCAGCACCTCGACCTCGGAGCCCGCCTCCTCGGCCCACGGCGCGCGGATGAACGCGGTCCGCACCGGGGTACCGCCCGGCGCGTCCGTGACGCCGGCCAGGTCGAGGTCCGCCTCGAACGAGTCGACCTGGCGGCCGAACGCGTTGCGCCGCACGGTCATGTCCATGCCGCCGAGCGTCCGCTGTCCCTCGATGCCACCGACGATGCGGTCGGCGAGCAGGATCATGCCCGCGCACGAGCCGTAGACGGGCAGGCCGTCGTCGATCGCGGCGCGCAGCGGCTCCGCGAGCTCGAAGACGTGCAGGAGCTTGTCGATCGTCGTCGACTCGCCGCCGGGCAGCACGAGGCCGTCGACGGCCTCGAGCTCGGCGCGCCGGCGCACGGGCACCCCGCGGGCGCCGGCCTGCTCGAGGGCGTCGACGTGCTCGCGCACGTCGCCCTGCAGGGCGAGGACGCCCACGGTCGGGTTGCTGGTCACGGCGGGCCAGTCTAGGGCGCGGTGACCGGGACCGAGGTCACGGGCCGGCCAGCTCCTCCGGGTCGGTGGGCTCGTCGTCGTGCTCGGTGCCGAGGTGCCGCACCGTGCCGTCCCACCCGTCCGCGAGCGCCTCGACGACGTCGGGCAGGGCGGTGGGGAACACCTCGAGCGGCTGGGCGCGCAGCTCGGCGGGCGTGAGCCAGCGCATCTCGTCGAGCAGGTCGCGCTCGATCTCGGTCCACCCGGCGTCGGACGGCTCGTGGCCGGCCGGCACGCGGGCGACGAAGAAGACCTCGTCCTGGCGGCAGCTCTCGGCGTAGAAGTGGAAGATGCCGGCGCGGGTCATCACGGGCCCCTCGAGGTCTGCCGCGGCCAGCTCGAGCCCGGCCTCCTCGCGCAGCTCGCGCAGGGCGGCGTCGACCTCCGTCTCGCCCGGGTCGATGCCGCCACCGACGGTGAACCACCACGAGCGCTCGGGCTGGTCCGCGTCGTGCCCCCGCACGAGCAGCACGCGGCCCGCGTCGTCGAGCACGATGACGCGGGCCGCACGCCGGTGGCGCACGCCGTCGGGCCCGACGACCCAGTCGGACCCGAGCGACGTCGCGCCGATCACGTCGTCGGACGTCACCAACCGCGCTCCGCGAGCCGCACCGGCTCGGGCTCGGCCTCGACGTTGATGCCCACCATGGCCTCGCCCAGCCCGCGCGAGACCTTGGCGACGACGTCGGGGTCGTCGTGGAACGTCGTGGCCTGGACGATCGCCTTCGCGCGGGCGACCGGGTCGCCCGACTTGAAGATGCCCGAGCCGACGAAGACGCCCTCGGCCCCGAGCTGCATCATCATCGCCGCGTCGGCCGGCGTCGCGATGCCGCCGGCGGTGAACAGCACGACCGGGAGCTTGCCCGTCTCGGCGACCTCCTTCACGAGCTCGTACGGCGCCTGCAGCTCCTTGGACGCGACGTAGAGCTCGTCGGCGGGCAGCGACGCGAGGCGGCGGATCTGCGCGCGGATCTGGCGCATGTGGGTGGTCGCGTTGGAGACGTCGCCCGTGCCGGCCTCGCCCTTGGAGCGGATCATGGCGGCGCCCTCGGTGATGCGGCGCAGCGCCTCGCCGAGGTTCGTGGCACCGCACACGAACGGGACCGTGAACTGCCACTTGTCGATGTGGTGGGCGTAGTCCGCGGGGGTCAGCACCTCGGACTCGTCCACGTAGTCGACGCCGAGGGACTGCAGGACCTGCGCCTCGACGAAGTGGCCGATCCGCGCCTTGGCCATGACGGGGATCGAGACGGCCTCGATGATGCCGTCGATCATGTCGGGGTCGCTCATGCGCGCCACGCCGCCCTGCGCGCGGATGTCGGCCGGCACGCGCTCGAGCGCCATGACGGCGACCGCGCCCGCGTCCTCCGCGATCTTCGCCTGCTCGGGCGTCACGACGTCCATGATCACGCCGCCCTTGAGCATCTCGGCCATGCCGCGCTTGACGCGGGCCGTGCCCACCTCGCCGACGCCGGTGCCTACCGTGCTCTCGCTCACTGCCTACCTCGCAAGTCGTCGAACGCGTGACGCCGTCACGCCCTGCACCCATCCTAGGGCCGTGGCGTCAGGCCCCCAGACCGTCCGGCATCTGGTCGTCGAGCTCGACGGTGTGCGGCACGTGCGCCCGGCCCGCGAGGTGCAGCAGGCGCACGTACCAGTGCCGGCGGGCGCGCTGCGCCTGGGCGACGGCCTCGTTGTGGAACCGCCGGGCGAGCTGCGCCCGGTACCAGGCCGCGGCCAGGCCCGCGAGGAGCTCGTCCCCGGGCGGGTTCGCGCGCAGCGCGACGACGACCTCCGGGTCGCCGAGAGCCGAGCGCAGCGTCGCGGAGAGCTCGCTCTCGGCGCGCTCGCGCGCCGCACCGAGGCCGTCCATCGCGAGCGCCTCGCCGGGCGACGTGACGGGGTCGCCGTCGTCGAGCACGGCGAACGCCGCGTCGGCCACGAGCACCGAGCTGGCGGGGTCGAGCAGGCCGGACGCGGCGAGGTCCACGGCGGCGCTCGAGCGCCGCACGAGCTGGGAGTCGAGCGCGATGCGCGACGCCGCGACCTTGCGGTGCAGCCGGTCCAGGCGCGAGGCGGACACCCACGCGAGCCACACGACGACCGCGACGACGACGAGCACGACCAGGACGGTCTCGGACCAGGTCATGCGCGGGCCTCCGGGTGCACGGGCCAGCTGCCGATGGCCTCGCCGGCGGCCACGGCCATCTCGTAGACCGCGAGCACCTGCTCGGTCACGGCGGACCAGTCGAACCGCCGCACGAAGCGCGCCGCCCGCTCCCGCCGCTCGCGCGTGCCCTCGGGGTCGGCGAGCGCCGCGAGCACCTGGGCGGCGAGGTCGTCGGGGTCGCCGGTGCGGAACAGCCACCCCGCCGACCCGTCGTCGAGCACGCGCAGGAACGCCCCGAGATCGCTCGCGACGACGCCCGCGCCCGCGCTCATGGCCTCCACGAGCACGATGCCGAAGCTCTCGCCGCCCGTCTGCGGCGCGACGTACAGGTCGACGGAGGCGAGCAGGGCCGCCTTGTCGGCGTCGGAGATGCCGCCGAGCCACTCGAACGACGCGGCGTGCTCGCCGAGCGCCGCCTCGGCCGCCTGCCGGCCGGCGTCGCCCCGCCCGGCGACGAGGAACCGCGCGCCCGGCACCTGCGTGAGGATCCGCGGCGCCGCCGCGGCGAGCACCTCGAGACCCTTGCGGGGTTCGTCGAGCCGCCCCAGGAAGGCGATCGTCGGGGCCTGCGGCGTGCCGGCCCAGCGCTCCTGCGGCGGCGCGGCGGCGAACGTGTCGACGTAGACGCCGTTCGGGATGACGACGGCGTCCCCGCCCAGGTGGTCGACGAGCGTGCGGCGCGCGTCCTCCGACACGGCGACGCGGGCGGCGATCTTCTCGAGCGACTGGCGGAGCAGGGGGTAGGCGACCTGGAGCGCGCGGGACCGGACCTGGGCGGTGTGGAAGGTCGCGACGACGGGGCCCTCGGCGATCCAGAGCGCGAGCATCGACAGGCTCGGGGTCATGGGCTCGTGGAGGTGCAGGACGTCGAACCGCCCGGCGTCGATCCAGCGCCGCACCCGCGCGGCGGCGCGCGGGCCGAACGCGAGGCGCGCGACCGAGCCGTTGTAGCGCACCGGGACGGCCCGGCCCGCCGGGGTGACGACGTCGGGCACGGGCGTGTCCTCGTCGGCCGGCGCCAGCACCGAGACCTCGTGCCCCTGCGCCTGGAGGGCCTGCGCGAGGTCGCGGACGTGGAACTGGACGCCGCCGGGGGCGTCGAACGAGTAGGGGCAGACGATGCCCACGCGCAACGGCCGGGAGATGCTCACGCCTCCCCCGCTTCCACCTTGGTGCGCGCGTACCGCTCGGGGTCGAGGTCCTCGACGAAGACCTTCTGGAGCATGTGCCAGTCCTCGGTGTGCTCGCGCAGGAAGGCGCCGAGGGCGTCGACCCAGGCCTGCGTGAGCACGGCGACCTGCGCCCGCCGGTCGCCCTCGGCCGGGACGGGTACGGGAGGCAGGAAGTGGATCACGACGCCCCACGGCGTGCCGGCCGCGCGGCGGCGTGCGCCGGTGAGCCGCTCGTAGCGGATCCCGGTCGGCACGAGCGGCACCCGGGCCGCGAGCGCGAGCGCGGCCGGGCCGGCCGCCACCCGGGCCGCGTGCCCGCACAGGTCGACCTCGACGCCCCGGGCCGTGAGGTCCCGGTCCGACAGCAGCGGCACGAGGCGGGGCCCGGACTGCGCGCCGCGGACGAGGTTGCGGAACACGTCGTCGTCGCCGAGCGGGAGCACCTCGATCCCGATCGAGCGGCGGAACGCGACGAACTGCTGGAAGAGCGCCTCCGGCCGGAGCCGTTCCGCCACCGTGAGCACGGGTCCCAGGTGCCGGCGCCCCCAGGCGCCCGCGAGGTCCCAGTTGCCCAGGTGCGCGAGGGCGAGCGCGACCCCGCCGCCGGCCGCGAGCTCGTCGGCGACGTTCTCGCGGCCCTCGACGCGCACGCGGGCGTCGAGCTGCGCGGGCGTCGCGCCCTGCAGCGTGAACGCCTCGCGGAAGTAGCGCATGTAGGACCGCATGCCCGCGCGCGACAGCCGGCGCACCGCACGGGCGTCGAGCTCGGGGCGCACCCGGGCGTAGTTGGCCTCCATGCGGCGCACGCCCGCGGTCCGGGACAGCCACGTGAGGTCGGCGACGGCGGCGAACAGCGCCCGCAGCACGGGTTCCGGCACCGCGGGCGCGTGGCGCCAGGCGAACGTGTACGCGGCGGCTGGGTCGACGCGGGTCGACGGGCGCGTCAGCCTGCCCGTCCGGCCGCCCATCAGGCCTCCGTCCGCTCGCCGGGGCCGGTGCCGACCAGCTGACGGTGCACGGTCGCCACGCGCTGGCCGACCGTCACCAGGCTCGCGGCCGCGAGCAGGGTGAGCACGACGACGAGCACGAGCACGGGCAGCCCGAGCTGCACGAAGCCGGTGGGCACGAGCGCGATCACGAGCCGGTCGGTGCGCTCGGCGATGCCGACGCTCGCGCTGGCCCCGACCGCCTCCGCGCGCGCCCGCGCGTACGGCACGACCGACCCGAGCACGAGGCACGCGAGCGCCGCGCCCGTCCCCCACCCGGCGTACGGCAGCTCGGGGTGCAGCACGAACCACAGCGTGATGCCCGCGAACACGGCCCCGTCGGAGATGCGGTCGAGCGTCGAGTCGAGGAACGCGCCCCACGGCCCGGTGCGGCCCGACCGGCGCGCCATGACACCGTCGAGCGAGTCCGCCAGCGCGAAGACGCCGATCAGCACGGCGCCGAGGAGCAGGTGACCCGTCGGCAGCAGCCCGAGCGCGAGCCCGGTCACGACGACCGTGCCCGTGACGGTGACGGCGTCCGGGCTCACGCCCCGGCGCAGGAGGAAGGTCGCGAGCGGCGTCCACAGCTGTTGCATGGCGCCGCGCAGCCGGCCGAACACTCAGGCACCTCCCCGGGGCCACGCTGCGGCGAGCCGCGCGCGCGTGTCCGCGAGGAGCTCGGGCAGCGCCTTGGTGCGGCCGACGATCGGCAGGAAGTTCGAGTCGCCCAGCCAGCGCGGCACGACGTGCTGGTGCAGGTGCGCGGCGATGCCCGCGCCGGCGACCTCGCCCTGGTTCATGCCGAGGTTGAACCCGGGCGGGGCGTAGACCGCGCGCAGCACGCGCATCGCCGTCTTGGTCATCTCCACGAGCTCCCGCGTCTCGGCGTCGGTGAGGTCGGTGAGGTCCGAGACGTGCCGGTACGGCAGCACCATGAGGTGCCCGCCGTTGTACGGGTACAGGTTCAGGACGGCGTAGCAGTCGCTCCCCCTGGCCACCACGAGCCCGTCCTCGTCGTCGCGCGCGGGGATGTGGCAGAACGGGCACTGCCCGGCGCTGGCGTCGGTCGGCTTGTCCTGCCCGCCGATGTAGACCATCCGGTGCGGGGTCCACAGGCGCTGCAGGTCGTCCTCGGGCGGCCCGAAGGCCTCCGCGGGCTCCGGTCGCATCACACCTGCACCCGGTCGCGGACCGCCGTCACGATGCGCTCGACCGCCTCCTCGACGGGGACGCCGTTCTCCTGGCGCCCGTCGCGGAAGCGGAACGACACGGCACCGGCCTCCGCGTCCTCGCCGCCCGCGATGAGCACGAACGGCACCTTCTCCTTGGCGGCGTTGCGGATCTTCTTGCCGAACCGGTCGTCGGACAGGTCGATCTCGGCACGGATGCCGTGCGCCCGGAGCTTCGCGACGACGTCGGACAGGTAGCCGTCGAACGCGTCGGCGACGGGCACCGCCAGGACCTGGACGGGCGCCAGCCACGCGGGGAACGCGCCGGCGTAGTGCTCGAGCAGCACCGCGAAGAACCGCTCGATCGACCCGAACAGCGCCCGGTGGATCATCACCGGCCGCCGGCGGGTCCCGTCCGCGGCGGTGTACTCCAGGTCGAACTTCTCGGGCAGGTTGAAGTCGAGCTGGATGGTCGACATCTGCCAGGTGCGGCCGATCGCGTCCTTGGCCTGCACCGAGATCTTGGGGCCGTAGAACGCGGCGCCGCCCGGGTCCGGCACGAGGTCGAGGCCCGAGGCGGTGGCGACCTCCTCGAGCGTGCGGGTCGCCTCCTCCCACACCTCGTCCGAGCCCACCGACTTCTCCGGGTCGCGCGTGGACAGCTCGAGGTAGAAGTCCTCGAGGCCGTAGTCCTTGAGCAGGTCGAGCACGAAGGTCAGCAGCGAGGTGAGCTCGTCCTTCATCTGCTCGCGCGTGCAGTAGATGTGCGCGTCGTCCTGCGTGAACCCGCGGGCGCGGGTCAGGCCGTGCACGACGCCCGACTTCTCGTACCGGTAGACCGTCCCGAACTCGAACAGCCGCAGGGGCAGCTCCCGGTAGGAGCGCCCGCGGGCGTCGAAGATCAGGTTGTGCATGGGGCAGTTCATCGGCTTGAGGTAGTAGTCCTGCCCCGGCTTGCGGACCGTGCCCTCGTCGTCGAGCTCGGCGTCGAGGTGCATCGCCGGGTACATGCCCTCGGCGTACCAGTCGAGGTGGCCCGAGACCTCGAACAGCCTGCCCTTGGTGATGTGCGGCGAGTTGACGAACGAGTACCCGGCCTCGAGGTGCTTGGTGCGCGAGTACTCCTCCATCACCATGCGCACGATGCCGCCCTTGGGGTGGAACACGGCCAGGCCCGACCCGATCTCGTCGGGGAAGCTGAACAGGTCCATCTCGCTGCCGAGGCGGCGGTGGTCGCGGCGCTCGGCCTCGGCGAGCCGCTCCAGGTAGGCCTTGAGCTCGTCCTTGCTGGGCCATGCGGTGCCGTAGATGCGCTGGAGCTGGGGGTTCTTCTCGCTGCCGCGCCAGTAGGCGGCCGCCGAGCGCATGAGCTGCACGCCGTTGCCGATGAGCCTCGTCGACGGCAGGTGCGGGCCGCGGCACAGGTCCTTCCAGGCGACCTCGCCGCCGCGGCGCACGTTGTCGTAGATGGTCAGCTCGCCGCCGCCCACCTCGACCGCCTCGTCGGAGCCGGTGCCCTCGACCCCTGAGCCCTTGAGCCCGACGAGCTCGAGCTTGTACGGCTCGCGGGCGAGCTCGGCGCGCGCCTCCTCCTCGGTCACGACCCGGCGGCGGAAGGTCTGCCCCTCCTTGATGATGCGCGCCATCGCCTTGTCGAGCGCCTTGAGGTCCTCCGGGGTGAAGGGCGTCTCGACGTCGAAGTCGTAGTAGAACCCGTCCGTGACGGGCGGGCCGATGCCGAGCTTCGCGTCCGGGTTGACCTGCTGCACCGCCTGCGCGAGGACGTGGGCCGCGCTGTGCCGCAGCACGGCCAGGCCGTCGGGCTCGCTGATCGTCACGGGCTCGACGACGGTGCCCGCCTCGAGCTCGGTGCTCAGGTCCTTGAGCTGGCCGTCGACGCGCAGGACGACGACGTCGCGCCGGTCGGCGAACAGCTCGGTACCCGTCGTCGGCGCCGTCACCGTCACCGTGGTCACCTCGTCCGTCGCGTCCGCGTCGAGGGTGGTGGGTGGCATCGGCGAGGCGACGTCGGACACGTGCAGCTCCTTGGTTCGGTCAGGGTGGGCAGCGCTCGAGGAGCGCCGTCAGGCGACGGCGCCCCTCGATCGTACCGACCCCGGCGGACGCTCCTTCCCGGCCGCACGCGGTGCGGCGGGGGGCGCCCCGGTCAGCGGTTGAGCTTCTTGGCCTGCTCGGCGGCCTTGTCGACCAGCCCGTCCGCCTTGCCGGGCGCGACCCGCTTGACGTTCCGCGCGACCGTGTCGACGTTCTCGTCGGTCGCGAGCCGCTTCGCCCGCTCGATGTTCTCGGGGGTGGCGAGCTTCCTGACCTTGCCGATCATGTCTCCCAGACCCATCGCAGCACCTCCGGTGGCCACCGCGGGTGCGCGCCCTGCGCCCGCACCGACAAACCTACCGGCGTCCGCGAGCGCCGCGCCAGCGACGTGGTCGGGCGTGCGCGGCGTGCCGCGGCGGCGGAGCATGGGGCCGTGCGACCACCGGCCCCCGACGACGACGACTACCCCGCCGTGGCGCGCTCGGCGCCGACGCTCGCCGCGCTCGAGGACCATCTGGTGCGGTGCCGCGCGTGCCCCCGGCTCGTCGCGTGGCGCGAGGAGGTGGCCCGGACGAAGCGCGCCGCCTTCCGGGAGGAGGAGTACTGGGCCCGGCCCGTCCCCGGGTTCGGTGACGAGCGCGCCGGGATCGCGGTCGTGGGCCTGGCGCCGGCCGCGCACGGCGCCAACCGCACCGGCCGGATGTTCACCGGCGACCGCAGCGGCGAGTTCCTCTTCGCCGCCCTGCACCGCGCCGGCCTGGCGAACTGGCCCGTGGCCGGCTCGCGCGACGACGGCCTGGAGCTGCACGGCGTGCGCCTCGTCGCCCCCGTGCGGTGCGCCCCGCCGGCGAACAAGCCGACGCCCGACGAGCGGCACCGGTGCTCGAGCTACCTCGCCCGCGAGCTC
>JAPSLD010000078.1 GCA_031181105.1 Isoptericola sp.
TCACGGCGACGGTCACGGTCGGCGGCTCCGCCGCGACCCGCGACATCACCGCGACCGTGCCGCCCCTGCCCGAGACGGAGCCCTACGAGGGCTACCTCTTCTCGTACTTCATCGGCGAGGGCACGGCCGACGGCGAGCAGGTCTACTTCGGGCTGAGCGAGGGCAACGACCCGCTGCGGTACCGCGACCTGAACGACAACCAGCCGGTGCTGACCTCGGAGCTGGGCACGACGGGGCTGCGCGACCCGTTCATCATCCGCTCGCCCGAGGGCGACAAGTTCTACCAGATCGCGACCGACCTCAAGGTTCACGGCTCGTGGGACTGGGACGGCTTCCAGCGCCGCGGGTCGAAGTCGATCATGGTCTGGGAGTCGACCGACCTCGTCAACTGGACCGACCAGCGGCTCGTCCAGGTCTCCCCGGAGAACGCGGGCAACACGTGGGCGCCCGAGGCGTTCTACGACGAGGAGCTCGGCGCGTACGTCGTGTTCTGGGCCTCCAAGCTCTACGACGCCGACGACCCGGACCACGCCGGGAGCCAGCACAACCGGATGATGTACGCCACGACCCGCGACTTCGTGACGTTCAGCGAGCCGCAGGTGTGGATCGACCCGGGGTACTCCGTCATCGACTCCACGGTGATCAAGGAGGGCGAGACCTACTACCGGTTCACCAAGGACGAGCGGAACAACACCTCGTCCACCCCCTGCTCGAAGTTCATCCTGGGGGAGAGGTCGACCGAGCTGCGCTCGACCGACTACGACTTCATCACCGACTGCATCGGCAAGGCGAACTCGCTCGGCCCCGGCATCAACCAGGGTGAGGGACCGCTGGTGTTCAAGTCGAACACCGAGGACCGCTGGTACATGTTCATCGACGAGTTCGGCGGTCGCGGATACGTCCCGTTCGTGAGCGACGACCTGGACGCGACCGAGTGGGAGATGGTCACGGACTACGCGATGCCCTCGCGGCCCCGGCACGGCACGGTGCTGCCGGTGACGCAGGCCGAGTACGACCGGCTCCTGCGGCACTACCAGCCCGACGCGTTCGTCGAGTCGGCCGAGCCCGTCGACGTCACCACCCAGGTGCGCCGCGCGCCCGTGCTGCCCGAGACGGTGACGGTGACCTACGCCGACGGGTCCACCGGCAGCGAGCCCGTCACCTGGGACGAGGTCGACCCCAGGTCGTACGCGCGCCCCGGGTCGTTCGAGGTGCGCGGCCGCCTCACGGCCGGCGTCTCGACCCCAGCCGTCGCGGCGGTGACCGTGCAGCCCCAGCGGATCCCGGTGGAGTCGCTGTCCGTGACGCCGGCTGACGTCGAGCTGTGGCAGGGCACGGAGCAGGCGCTCGACGCGACGGTCGAGCCGGCCAACGCGTCCGACCGGCGCGTGCGGTGGGAGTCGCTCGACCCCGGCGTCGCCACGGTGTCGGACTCGGGCGTCGTCCGGGGCGTCGCGCCGGGTACGACGACGGTGGTCGCGTCGACCAACGGACCGCACCGTGCGCGGGTGGCGGTCACGGTGACGGCCGAGCCGCCCGGTCTCGTGGCGCGCTACCCGCTCGACGAGACCTCGGGGACGACGGCGGCCAACGCCGTCGAGGGCAGCGCGCTCGGCGCGGCGACGCTGGAGAACGGGGCGCGGTTCACGGGAGAGGGTGTGGCTCTCGACGGCGCCGACGACTTCGTCCGGCTGCCGGACCACGTGCTCGCCGGCATCGAGGACGTCACCGTGGCGCTCGACGTGCTGGTCGACCGGACGCAGGCCACGCCGTACTTCATCTACGGCCTCGGGAACTCGAGCGGGTCGGCCGGCGACGGGTACCTGTTCACGACGGGCAACGCGTACCGCAGCTCGATCACGCTCGGCAACTGGTCGGGGGAGCAGACCGTGAGCACGGGGTCGAACCTCGAGCGCGGTGCGTGGAAGCACCTGACGTACACCCTGTCCGGGACGACGGCGGTGCTGTACGAGGACGGCGTGGAGGTCGCACGGCAGACCGGCGTGACGATCGACCCCGGGCAGATCGGCGGCGGCGAGACGTTCGCGAACTACATCGGACGCTCGCTGTACTCGGGGGACCGCTACCTCAAGGGCTCCGTGCGTGACTTCCGGATCTACGACCGGGCGCTGACGACGACGGAGGTGGCGTACGTCGGGACCGACCACACGGGGGTGCGCGACGCGGAGCTCGACGAGCTCAAGGTCGACGCGATCGTCGACGGCTCGTCCAGCACCGTCACCCTGCCCGTGATGCCGGGGACGGACCGGAGCGCGCTCGCGCCGGTGCTGGACGTCTCCGACGACGCGACGGTGGCGCCCGCGAACGGGTCGACCCAGGACCTCACCGAGCCGGTCACGTACACGGTGACCGGGCCCGACGGTGCGTCGCGGGAGTGGACCGTGCGGGCCGTCGAGATGCGCAGCCCCGTGCTCCCGGGTCTGTACGCCGACCCGAACGTGGCCCAGTTCGGCGACACGTTCTACGTCTACGCGACGAGCGACGGGTACGCCGGCTGGGGCGGCAAGGAGTTCTACGTCTGGGCGTCGACGAACCTCGTGGACTGGGAGCGGTCGGAGGAGCCCATCCTCACGCTCGACGGCGCGAACGGCGACGTGCCGTGGGCGACGGGCAACGCGTGGGCGCCCACGATCATCGAGCGCGACGGGAGGTACTACTTCTACTTCTCGGGCCACAACCCGACGTACGACCGCAAGACGCTCGGCGTCGCGGTGGCCGACCACCCCGAGGGCCCGTTCACGGCGCAGCCGCAGGCGATGATCCTGAACGACGAGGCGGTGAGGTCGGGCCAGGCGATCGACCCGGCGGCGTTCCAGGACCCGGAGACGGGCAGGTACTACCTGTTCTGGGGCAACGGCGGTCCGTCGAACGGGCCGGTGTACGCCGAGCTCGGCGACGACATGACGTCGATCGTCCCGGGCACCATCAGACGGATCGGCGGGCTCGCCGACTTCCGCGAGGGCCTCTTCGTCAACTACCGCGACGGGATGTACCACCTGACGTACTCGATCGACGACACCGGTTCGGAGGACTACCGCGTCGGGTACGCGACGGCGTCGAGCATCGACGGGCCGTGGACCTACCGCGGCGTCATCCTCTCCAAGGACCCGTCGTACGGGATCCTGGGGACGGGGCACAGCTCGATCCTCAACGTGGCCGGCACGGACGACTGGTACATCGTGTACCACCGGTTCGCGATCCCGGGCGGCGGCGGGACGCGCCGGGAGACGACGATCGACCGGCTCGAGATCGGTCCCGACGGGCTGTTCCAGACGGTGACGCCGACGCTGGGGAGCGTCGAACCCCTCTGAGCCTCACGCCCCGGCGCGACGAGCGTGCTGGCTCCACCCCGAGCGGACCCCGGGGAGGAGCCGGCACGCTCGTCGCGTACCGGCGGTCGGGCGTCAGGCGCGGGTGAGCGTCCCGCTCAGCGCGGTCCACGACTCGGGCGCCAGGCGCAGGCGCGTGGTGCCGTGCTCGCCCGCGACGACGTCGGACGCCACGTCGACGCTCGACCAGCACTCCCGCGCCACCTTCGCGGCGTGCTCGGGGCCGTCCACCGCGGGCTCGTGGTCGGCGACCATGCGCCAGCCCTCGGCGACCGACAGCGACGCCCCGACGTGCGCGAGGTTCACCTCGACCGGCTCGGCGGACCGGTTCGTCACGAACAGCGCGACCGCGCCGTCCTCGTCGACCGTCGCGGCGGCCGTGACGACCGGCGCCTCGCCGTGCTGCTTCGTCGGGTACGACGGCGAGTCCACGCGCACGTCGAGGGCCGTCCCCCGCGCGAGGCGGGCCGTGGTCGCGAACGGGTGGAACGTCGGCTGCCGCCACGCCTCGCCGCCGGGCTCGGTCATGATCGGCGCGATGACGTTGACGAGCTGCGCGAGGCAGGCGACCGGCACGCGGTCCGCGTGGTTGAGGAGGGTGACCATGAGGTCGCCCACCACGACGGCGTCGAGGCCCGAGTAGACGTCCTCGATGATGCGCGGCGCGTCGCGCTGGATCGGCAGGTTCTGCTCGCCGGGGAACCGCGACTGGAGATACCAGACGTTCCACTCGTCGAAGCTGATGGTGATCTTCTTGTCCGAGCGGCGCTGGGCGCCCACGGCGTCGGCCGACGCCACCACGCGGTCGATGAAGCGGTCCATCGCGGTGCCCGAGGCGAGGAACGACCCGCGGTCGCCCTCGAGCTCCTCGTAGTAGGCGTGCATCGAGACGTGGTCGACGAGGTCGTAGGTGTACGACAGGACCGTGCGCTCCCACTCGCCGAACGTCGGCATCTGCATCGAGCTCGACCCGCACACCACGAGCGAGATCGACGGGTCGACGAGCTTCATGGCCTTGCCGGCCTCGGCGGCGAGCTTGCCGTACTCGTGCGCGTCCTTGTGGCCGATCTGCCACGGGCCGTCCATCTCGTTGCCGAGGCACCAGAGCTTGACGCCGTAGGGCTTCTCGCGGCCGTTGGCGATGCGCAGGTCGGCCCAGCGGGTGCCGGCCTCGCCGTTGCAGTACTCGACGAGCGCGGCCGCGGCGTCGACGCCGCGCGTGCCGAGGTTGACGGCCATCATCGGCTCGATGCCCTCGCGCTCGGCCCACTGGAGGAACTCGTCGGTGCCGACGAGGTTCGGCTCGACCGTGCGCCATGCCAGGTCGAGGAACGGCTTGCGCTGCTCCACGGGCCCGACGGCGTCCTCCCACACGTAGTTGGAGACGAAGTTGCCGCCGGGGTAGCGGACCATGGACACGCCGAGCTCGTGCGTGAGCTCGGCGACGTCCTTACGGAAGCCGTGCTGGTCGGCGGTGGGGTGCCCCGGCTCGTAGACGCCCGTGTAGACCGCGCGGCCCAGGTGCTCGACGAACGAGCCGAAGAGGCGGCGGTCCACGGCGCCCCGGCGGAAGTCGGGGTGGAGCGTGATGCGGGCGTGGGGGGTGGGCTGGTGGGTGGTGAGGTCGGCCATCGTCGGTCTCGTGTTCCTCGTGGTCGGCAGTCGTTACAACGATGTAGAGTGAACCACGCCGCGTGGCATGGTGTCATCTGCGCCACAATGCGGCCCCTCGGTCGTAGCGTGCGGGGGTGTCTGCTCGAGGAGGTTCGATGGCCGTCACGATGTACGACGTCGCCGCGCGCGCCGGCGTCTCGATCAAGACGGTGTCCAACGTCGTCAACGGGTACCGGCACATCCGGCCCGAGACCAAGCGCCGGGTCGAGGACGCGATCGCCGAGCTCGGCTACAAGGTCAACATCTCCGCACGCAACCTGCGGCAGGGCCGCACCGGCATGATCGGCCTGGCGGTCCCCGAGATCTCGCTGCCGTACTTCGCGGAGCTGGCGGACTCGGTGATGCGGGCCGCGGAGGCGCGTGGCTTCGTGGTGCTGATCGAGCAGACGGGAGCCCAGCGCGACCGCGAGCTGCAGGTCCTGGCCTCGAACCACCGGCGCCTCACCGACGGCCTGCTGTTCTCCCCGCTCGAGCTCGACCCCGAGGAGACGCACCTCCTCGACGTCGACTACCCGCTGGTCCTGCTGGGCGAGCGCATGTTCGGCGGGCCGGTCGACCACGTCACGATGGCGAACGTCGAGGCGTCGCGCGCGGCGACCGCCCACCTGATCGAGCGCGGGTGCCGTCGGGTGGCGGTCATCGGGGCGCACCCCGGCGAGACGATGGGCTCGGCGTTCCTGCGGCTCGACGGCTACCGGGCCGCGCTCGCGGACGCGGGCCTCCCGTACGACCCCGCCCTCGTCGCCGACGCCGGGCTCTGGCACCGTTCGACGGGTGCGGCGGCGATGGCGCGGCTGCTCGACTCCGGGGTGGAGATCGACGGCGTCTTCGGGATGAACGACGCGCTGGCGCTCGGCGCCCTGCACGTGCTCCACACCCGCCGCGTCGCCGTCCCCGAGGAGATCGCCGTGGTCGGGTTCGACGACATCGACGACGCGCGCTACTCCGAGCCGCAGCTCACGTCGATCGCGCCCGGCCGCGAGCAGATCGCCCGCACGGCGGTCGACATGCTGCTCGAGCGCATCGCGGGCGTCGACGTGCCGCCCCGGCGCGTGGTGGCCGACTTCGAGCTCGTCGAGCGCGAGTCCAGCGCGTTCGGCGCCGACGTCCTCCGCTGACCCCGGCCCCGGCGGGGGCCGGGGTTGCACCTCCCGTCTACAACGGTGTAAAACTTGTTCCGTACCCCGTTGTACAACGTTGGAGAAGAGGTCCGGCCCGTCGGGCGGATCCTCCGCGGAGGCCAGGGTGGCCTCGCGCACTCGCGAATCAAGGAGGACTCGAATGCGCACCTCACAGCGCCGTGGCGCGACCCTCGCCGTCGCCACGCTCTCCGTCGGAGCCCTGCTGGCCGCCTGCTCGTCCGGTGGCGGCGGTGGCGGCACGGAAGGCGGTGGTGGTGGTGGAGAGGCCGCCACCTGCACCAACGAGATCCAGAAGCCGGACGCGACGCAGGTCTCCGTCTGGGCCTGGTACCCGGCGTTCGAGACGATCGTCGACCACTTCAACGAGACGCACGACGACGTCCAGGTGTGCTGGACCAACGCCGGGCAGGGCGCGGACGAGTACAACAAGTTCTCCACCGCGATCGAGGCCGGTTCGGGCGCCCCCGACGTCATCATGCTCGAGGCCGAGGTCCTGCCGACCTTCACGATCCTCAACGCGCTCGAGGACCTGTCGCAGTTCGGCGCCGGCGAGCTCGCGTCCGAGTACACCGAGGGTGCCTGGGCGGACGTGACCAACGGCGACGCCGTCTACGCCGTCCCGGTCGACGGCGGCCCGATGGGCATGATCTACCGTGCCGACATCTTCGAGGAGTACGGCGTCGAGCCGCCCACGACGTGGGAGGAGTTCGCCCAGGCCGCCCAGGACCTGCGCGACGCCGGCTACGAGGGCTACATCACCAACTTCCCGACCAACGGCAACGCGCTCAACTACGCGCTGTTCGCCCAGAACGGCTGGAAGCCGTTCGAGTACGACGCCGCGAACCCGACCGAGATCGGCATCGACGTCGCGTCGCCCGAGGCGGAGGAGGTCCTGTCCTACTGGAACGACCTCATCCAGAAGGGCCTGGTCTCGACCGACGACGCGTTCACGTCGGACTACAACACGAGCCTGGTCGACGGCACCTACGCCGTCTACCTGGCCGCCGCGTGGGGCCCCGGCTACCTCCAGGGTCTGTCCGACGCCGACGCCGAGGCGGAGTGGAAGGCCGCCCCGCTGCCGCAGTGGGACCCGGCCGACCCCGTGCAGGTGAACTGGGGCGGCTCGACCTTCGCGGTGACGAGCCAGGCGTCCGACAAGGAGGCCGCGTACACGGTGGCGAGCGAGCTGTTCAACAACATGGACGCGTGGGAGCTCGGCATCGAGGAGGCGGCGCTGTTCCCGCAGTGGAACGAGGTGCTGAGCTCGGACTACTTCGTGAACCTCGAGTACCCGTTCTTCGGCGGCCAGCAGATCAACAAGGACGTGTTCCTCGAGGCCGCCCAGGGCTACGAGGGCTTCGCCTTCAGCCCGTTCCAGGTCTACGCGTACGACCAGCAGACCCAGGCGCTCTACGGGATGGTCGAGAACGGCGGTGACGCGGCGACCGCGCTGCAGACCGTCCAGGACAACCTGGTCTCGTACGCCCAGCAGCAGGGCTTCACCGTCAAGTGACGGCCCCGGCCGCGGGCCGGAGCGATCCGGCCCGCGGCACGCCGTCGCACAGTCACGCGCAGGGAGCTGACATGACTTCGTCGTCCACGACGGTCGAGCGGACCACCGGTACCGCCGCGCCCGGCCGCAGGGGACCCGCGGGGCGCCGCGGGCTCGCCCACAGCAAGATCGACAGCAAGCGCCAGTGGTGGGGATGGCTGTACGTCGCCCCGTTCACCGCGGTGTTCGTCCTGTTCCTCGTGATCCCGCTCGCCTACGCGCTGTGGATGAGCCTGCACAACAAGGGGATCGCGACCGGCGGCCAGTCGGTGTTCGTCGGGCTGGACAACTACGCGCGCGCCTTCAGCGACCCCGTGTTCCTGTCCGGGCTCGTGCGGGTCGCCAAGTTCGTGCTCGTGATGGTCCCGATCCAGATCGGCCTCGCGCTGGTCTGCGCCCTGGTCCTCGACACGCTGGCGACCCGCCTGAGCAAGGCGTCACGGCTCCTGATCTTCGTGCCGTACGCGATCCCCGCCGTGATCGGCGCCCTGATGTGGGGCTTCCTCTACAGCCCCCGGTTCGGGCCCGCGGCCGACATCTTCGGGATCTTCGGGGCCACCGCGCCGAACTTCCTCAGCTCGAGCATGATCTTCGGCTCGCTGGTCAACATCGTGACCTGGCAGTGGGTCGGGTACTACATGATCATCATCTACGCCGCGCTGCGCACGATCGACCCGTCGGTCTACGAGGCGGCGCGGATCGACGGGGCCGGCGGCCTGCAGATCGCCGCACGCATCAAGGTCCCGATGATCTCGTCGTCGATGGTGATGATCCTCGTGTTCTCCCTCATCGGCACGCTGCAGTTCTTCACCGAGCCGACGGTGCTGCGCTCCGTCGCGCAGGGCGCCATCCCGAGCGACTACACGCCGAACATGTACGCGTTCAGCCTCGCGTTCTCGTACAGCCAGTTCAACTACGCCTCCACGATCGCGTTCGCGCTCGGCATCTTCGTGTTCATCGGGTCGTACATCTTCCTGTTCGCGACCCGCAAGCAGAGTGGACTCAAGTGATGGCCTCGATCACCCTCGACACCCAGCAGACCGCCGGCCACGACCGGCGCCGTGGTGACGCGGGGCGCCCGAGCCGAAGGATCGGCTCGCACGTCTTCCTGCTCATCATGGTCGCCTACTTCATCATCCCGCTCTGGTGGCTCGTCGTCGGCTCGACGAAGTCGAACAGCGGCCTGTTCGTGGGATCGGGCGGCGCGCTGTGGTTCAACGACGAGTTCTCCCTGTGGGACAACATCCAGGGCCTCTTCCGCCACCAGGGCGGGATCTACTGGGTCTGGCTGCGCAACTCGTTCGTCTACGCGCTGGCCGGCGGCGTCGGCTCGACCGTCCTCGCCCTGCTCGCCGGCTACGGTCTCGCCAAGTACCGGTTCCGCGGCCGGAGCCTGTACTTCTCCATCTTGCTCGGCTCGGTCATGGTGCCGCTCACGGCGCTGACCATCCCGACGTTCGTGCTCCTGAGCGAGCTCGGCCTGATCAACACGATGTGGGCCGTCATCCTGCCGTCGCTGCTGAGCCCGATCGGCGTCTACCTGGTGCGGGTGTACGCCCAGGACGCCATCCCGGACGAGATGCTCGACGCCGCGCGCGTCGACGGGGCCGGCGAGCTGCGGCTCTTCTTCCGCGTCGCGCTGCCGCTGCTCCGCCCGGCGATCGTGACGGTGCTCCTGCTCACGACCGTGTTCAGCTGGAACAACTTCTTCCTGCCGCTCGCGGTGCTGCGGGACACGGACCTGCTCCCGGTGACGGTCGGCCTCAACCAGTGGCAGGCGCTGTCCAACGCGGGCGCCGGGGGCGAGCAGGTCTGGAACCTGATCGTCACGGGAGCGCTCGTCTCGATCATCCCCCTGATCGTCGCGTTCCTGAGCCTGCAGAAGTACTGGCAGGGAGGCCTCTCGCTCGGCTCGATCAAGTAGCCGGCCGTCACGTCACGGCGGCCGCCGGCACCGCGCCGGCGGCCGCACCCCGTCCTGCCCGACCCGTTCCGTGGGAGGAACCATGCTGCCCGCATCCGTCACCGTCGACCCGGCGTTCGTCGTCGGGCCCGTGCGCCGTCGCACGTTCGGCTCCTTCGTGGAGCACCTCGGCCGCTGCGTCTACACGGGCATCCACGACCCCGGCCACCCGACCGCCGACGCCGACGGCTTCCGCGGCGACGTCCTCGAGCTCACGCGTGAGCTCGGCGTGTCGACCGTGCGCTACCCCGGCGGCAACTTCGTCTCCGGCTACCGGTGGGAGGACGCGATCGGACCGGTCGAGCAGCGCCCGCGCCGGCTGGACCTCGCGTGGCACTCGACCGAGCCCAACCTCGTCGGGGTCGACGAGTTCATGCGCTGGGCGGCCAAGGCCGCCGTCGAGCCGATGATGGCCGTCAACCTCGGCACGCGCGGCGTCCAGGAGGCGCTCGACCTGCTCGAGTACTGCAACGTGCCGGGCGGGACCGAGTGGAGCGACCGCCGCCGGGCCAACGGCGCCGAGGACCCGTACCGGGTGCGCATGTGGTGCCTGGGCAACGAGATGGACGGCCCGTGGCAGATCGGGCACAAGACGGCCGAGGAGTACGGGCGCCTGGCGGCCGAGACGGCCCGGGCCATGCGCATGGTCGACCCCGACCTGGAGCTCGTCGCCTGCGGGTCGTCGAACTCGGGCATGCCGACGTTCGGCGAGTGGGAGCGCGTCGTGCTCACCGAGACGTACGAGCACGTCGACCACATCTCGGCGCACGCCTACTACTGGGAGCAGGACGGGGACCTGGCCTCGTTCCTCGCCTCCGCCGTGGACATGGACTACTTCATCGAGTCCGTGGCCGCGACCGCCGACGCCGTGCGCGCCGCCGGCAAGCACGCCAAGCGGATCCACATCTCGTTCGACGAGTGGAACGTCTGGTACCAGAAGCGCGCCGAGTCCCGCCCGCCGTCGGGCGACGACTGGCCGGTGGCGCCCGTGCTGCTCGAGGACCGCTACAACGTGGCCGACGCCGTCGTGGTCGGCAACCTGCTCATCAGCCTGCTGCGGCACACCGACCGCGTCCACGCCGCGTCGCTCGCGCAGCTGGTCAACGTCATCGCCCCGATCATGACCGAGCCGGGCGGCCGGATCTGGAAGCAGACGATCTTCCACCCGTTCGCGCTGACCTCGAACCACGCCAAGGGCGAGGTCCTGCGCCTGGCGGTCGACTCGCCGCTCGTCGAGACCGCGCGGTTCGGCGAGGTCCAGGCGCTCGACGCCGTCGCGACGCACGACCCCGAGTCGGGCGACCTCGTCGTCCTCGCGACGAACCGGTCGGTGACCGACGACGTCGCCCTCGACGTCGACCTGCGCGGGTTCCCGGGCCTGCGGCTCGTCGAGGCGCTCACCCTGGCCAACCCCGACCACACCTGGACGGCCACGGCCGACGACGACGCGTCGGTCGCGCCGCGGGCCAACACGACGGCCAAGGTCGCCGACGACCGTGCGCACGTCGAGCTGCCGCCCGTGTCCTGGTCGATCCTGCGCCTCGCCCGCTCCTGACGCGCGCACCCGAGGGCGGCGGCCGCGGCGGCCGCCGCCCTCGTCGTCGGCGCCGGCGTCCGATAGGATCGCGACGTCGCGACTGGCGTACAGGTGGATCACCACCGGGGAGCGACGCGCTGTGCTGACGACGGGTCGTTCGCCTGGGCCCGCTCGCTCGATCCGACACCGATCCGCGCCGGCCGACACCTCGCCGACCGGCCGCCGTCCGACACAGCAGGAGAACGCCATGAGCACTCCCGACCCCACCCTCGACGCGCCCCTCGCGGAGCTCGACCCGGAGATCGCCGCCGTCCTCGACGGCGAGCTGGCCCGCCAGCGCGACACCCTCGAGATGATCGCGTCCGAGAACTTCGTCCCCCGTGCGGTGCTGCAGGCCCAGGGCTCGGTGCTGACCAACAAGTACGCCGAGGGCTACCCGGGCCGCCGCTACTACGGCGGCTGCGAGCAGGTCGACATCGCGGAGAACCTCGCGATCGCCCGCGCCAAGGAGCTCTTCGGCGCGGACCACGTCAACGTCCAGCCGCACTCGGGCGCGCAGGCCAACGCCGCCGTGCTGCACGCGCTCATCAACGCCGGGGACAAGATCCTCGGCCTCGAGCTCGCCCACGGCGGCCACCTGACGCACGGCATGAAGATCAACTTCTCCGGCAAGCTCTACGACGTCTCCGCGTACGGCGTCGACCCGCAGTCGCACCGGATCGAGATGGACGAGGTCCGCAAGAAGGCCCTCGAGTCGCGCCCCGACGTCATCATCGCCGGCTGGTCGGCCTACCCGCGCCAGCTCGACTTCGCGGCGTTCCGCGAGGTGGCCGACGAGGTCGGCGCCAAGCTCTGGGTCGACATGGCGCACTTCGCCGGCCTCGTGGCCGCCGGGCTGCACCCGTCCCCGGTGCCGCACGCCGACGTCGTGTCGTCCACGGTGCACAAGACGATCGGCGGGCCCCGCTCGGGCTTCATCCTGGCCAAGGACGAGTACGCCAAGAAGATCGACTCCGCCGTCTTCCCGGGTCAGCAGGGCGGCCCGCTCATGCACGTGATCGCCGCCAAGGCCGTGGCGTTCAAGGTCGCCCAGACCGACGGCTTCAAGGACCGCCAGGAGCGCACGGTGCGCGGGGCGAAGATCATCGCCGAGCGCCTGTCGCAGCCCGACGTCGCCGGCGCCGGCGTCTCCGTGCTCACCGGCGGCACCGACGTGCACCTGGTGCTCGTGGACCTGCGGAGCTCGGCGCTCGACGGCCAGCAGGCCGAGGACCTCCTGCACGACGCCGGCATCACGGTCAACCGCAACGCGGTGCCGTTCGACCCCCGCCCGCCGCGCGTGACGTCCGGCCTGCGCATCGGCACCCCGGCGCTCGCGACGCGCGGCTTCGGCGACGCTGAGTTCACGGAGGTCGCGGACATCATCGCGACCGCGCTGCGCGACGGCGCCGCCGCCGACGTCGAGGGCCTGTCCGCGCGCGTCGCCAGGCTCACCGCCGACTTCCCGCTCTACCCCGGGCTGGCCC
>JAPSLD010000270.1 GCA_031181105.1 Isoptericola sp.
GCGCGCACGCCGTGATGATCGTCGTGATGGTCATGACCCCGTTGCACATGCAGCACGAGGGCATGACGCTCGAGCTCGTGGGCCTGGTCATCAGCCTGCACATCCTCGGGATGTTCGCGCTCAGCCCACTGTTCGGCTGGCTCGCCGACCGGGTGGGCGGCGTCCGTACGGCGATGGTCGGCATGGGTCTGCTCGCGACCGCGCTCGCCCTGGGTGTCGCGGCCGCGCGGTCCGACGGCGCGGCGGCGGCCCACGCGGCGCACGACGGCGGGATCCCGACCGAGGCGCTCACGGCCGTGGCGCTGCTCGTGCTGGGCCTCGGGTGGTCGGCGAGCGTCATCGGGGCATCCGCGCTGCTCGCCTCCGTGGCCGAGCCGCACGTGCGCGTGCCGCTGCAGGGCGTGTCCGACGCGGCGATGAACTACGCAGGTGCCGCTGCCGCCGCCGCCGCGGGCACCGTGCTGGCGTGGGGTGGCTTCGAGGCCGTCAACGCGGTCGCCGCGGTGGTCCTGGTGCCCGCCGTCGTGGTGCTGGCGCTCACGCGACGCACCCCGGACCGCGGGCGCGGCTTGGAGATGCAGTGAGCGGCGCCTACCTGCTGGTGGTCCTCGCGGTCGTGGCGGTCCCGTGGGCCGACTTCGTCGTGACGCTGCGCAACACGGTCCTCAGCGGCCGCAGCGGCGGCGTCGCCACGGCCGGCGGGATCGGGGTCGCGTCCCTCGTCCAGGGCTCGCTGGTCTCGGTCGGCGTGGGCGCGCTGATCGTGCAGTCGCAGCCGCTCTTCTTCGCGCTGAGGTGGCTCGGCCTCGCCTACCTGTGCTTTCTCGGGGTGCAGGCGCTGCGGTCGGCCGTGCGGGGTCGTCGCGACGCGGCTTCCTCCGCACGAAGCACCACCTCCGCCCACCGGGCCCGGTCGTTCCGCCAAGGGTTCCTCACCAACATCACCAACCCCAAGATGCTGGTGTTCTACCTCTCGCTCCTGCCCCAGTTCGTCGGCGCCGAGGCCCCGTTCTGGACCTGGCTCCTGCACGCCTGGACGCTGCCCCTGGTCGGCACGGCCTGGCTGCTCGCCGTCGCCGTCGTGGGGAGCGCACTGCGCGAGAAGCTCCTCCAGCCCGTCGCGCGACGCGTCGTCGACGCGGTGTCCGGCCTGGCGCTGCTCGGCTTCGGCGCCCGGCTCGCCCTCGACCGCGCGTGACCCCCACCCCGTGCCTCAGCACCTCGAGCCGCGTGGCGCCCCCGCCTCACCATCGACGCAGACGGGTTCATGAGCGCTTGTGCGAGGCGCCGCTGACGGGTCGTACGACGACCTCGCGCTCAGTCCTGGCCGGCCGGGCCGTGACCCTGGTGCAGCTGCCGGCGGGTACGCCACACGGCGGCTGCCGCCACGGCCACGATCACGAGCAGCGCGAGCCCGAAGAGCCACGGCATGCCGGAGCCGCCGACGGCGTCGCCGTCCGCCGCCGCGTCGGTCGCGTCGGGCGCGGGCTCGGCCGTGGCAGTCGGCTCGTCGGTCGCGGGCTCGTCGGTCGCCGTCGGCTCGTCCGTGGCGGCGTCGTCGGTCTCTGCGGGCGAGGGCGTCGGCTGCGCGGCGACCGTGAAGC
>JAPSLD010000271.1 GCA_031181105.1 Isoptericola sp.
TCGACCCCTGGCTGGCGCGGTCGTTCGGCTTCGCGCTGTCGTGCGCCGCGACGGCCGGCCTGGTGCTCGCCGCGGGGCCGCTCGCGCGGCGGCTCGCGCCGTGGCTCGGGCGCCCGCTCGCCTTCGCCCTCGCGGTGCCGCTCGCCGCGCAGGCCGCCGTCGGGCCGGTGCTCGTCCTGCTCGACCCGGCGGTGCCGACGACGGCGGTGCTCGCGAACCTCCTGGCCGCGCCGGCGCTCGTCCCGGCGACCGTGCTCGGGCTGCTCGCCACGGTGCTGTCACCCGGCGTGCCGGACCTCGCCCACGCGGTCGCCTGGCTGGCCGGCCTCGCGACCGGCTGGATCGCGGTGGTGGCGCGCTGGTGCGCCGGGCTCCCGGGCGCCTCGGTCCCGTGGCCGGGCGGGACCGGCGGTGCGCTGCTGCTCGCGGCGATCACGGCCGGCGCGCTCGCCGTCGTGCTGCGCCGGCCGGTCGGCGAGGGGTGGCCCCGGTCGTGGCGGGAGCTCGGGCCGCGCACGTGGCGTCGCGTGCGCCGGCGTCGTGGCCGGCCGCGCCTCGCGCCGGGGTTCCTGCTCGCGGCCTCGGTCGCGGCGCTCGCCGTCGCGCTGGTGCTGCCGCGGGCGCTGTCCGCGGGCAGCGGGGTACCCGAGGACTGGGAGGTGGTCGCGTGCGACGTCGGGCAGGGGGACGCGCTCGTGGTGCGGACCGGGGCCGCGTCGGCACTGGTGGTCGACGTCGGCCCGCCCGGCGACGCCGCCGGGCGGTGCCTCGACCGGCTCGGGGTGTCCCGGGTCGACCTGCTCGTGCTCAGCCACTTCCACGCCGACCACGTGGGCGGGCTCGAGCCAGTGCTCGCGGGCCGCTCGGTCCGGGCCGCGCTCGTGTCGCCGCTCGAGGAGCCGGCGTCCACCGCGGCGCGGGTGCGCGACGTGCTCGCGGGCGCCGGCGTGCCGGTCGAGGCCGCGGAGCCCGGCCGGTCGGGGTCGCTCGGCGCGACGTCCTGGCGGGTGCTCGCGGCCCGCGGCGTCGCGTCGGGTGCGGGGGAGGAGGGTGACGGGGCGAACGACGCGAGCGTGGTGCTCGCCCTGCGCACCCCTGCCGGGACCGACGTCGTCGCGCTCGGCGACCTGGAGCGCGCGGGGCAGGAGGCGCTGCTCGCCGACCTGCGCGCGTCCGGGTGGCCCGGTGGCGTCGACGTCGTCAAGATGGCGCACCACGGGTCCGCCGCGCAGTCGCGGCGGCTCGCCGCGCTGCTGCGCCCGCGCGTCACGCTGGTCAGCGTCGGTGACGAGAACACCTACGGGCACCCGACCGGCACCGCTCTGGACCTGTACGCGGACGTCGGCTCGACGCTCGTGCGGACCGACGAGTGCGGCACGGCCGCGCTCGTGGTCCGCGACGGCGGGCTCGGGCTGTCCTGCTCCGGGTGATCGTTCCTGTCCCTTTGCCGCCGACCGTGGACACGGAGGAGGCACCCGCCTACTCTGACGACGCCCCGGCATGTTGACGCAAACATCGGACGCAACGACGCGTGAGGACGACATCGATGCTGAGACTCTCCCGACCCCTGCGAGCCGCGCTCGGCGGCGCCACGGCCGCCG
>JAPSLD010000079.1 GCA_031181105.1 Isoptericola sp.
GCCGCCGACGTCGCGAAGAACGTCGCGATGTCGCCCGTCGTCAGCGCGGTGGCCGCCGTCGTGCCGACCGCCGGGGTCGCGGCGACCGCGCCGACCGCCCCTCCCGCCGTCGCGACGACGGTGAGGTACTCCTTCTCGAGCATGTGGATGATCTGCGCGGGGCTGGCCTCCGGGTTGCGGCGGCGCAGCTTGTCGACGTGCCGGTGGATCGCGGTCGACGGGATCGTCACGGCCTTGTCGAGCAGCGCGTCGAGCAGCGGCGTGGGCCGGTAGCGGGCCCAGCCCTCGACCTCGCTCGAGGCGTCCGGCCCGGCACCGGCCGGCGTGACCTGGTTGCGCTCGCTCATGAGGTGCTCCCGGGGTCGGGGTCGGCGGGTGGCTCCGCCGGGGCGCCATTTGCGCCATTTGCGCCGTCGGCACCGTCGGCACCGTCGGCACCGTCGGTGCCGGCGGCGGGGCGCGGCGGGCCGAACTGCGCGGGCGGCACCAGGGCGCCGGCCTTGAGCGTGCGGCCCACGGTGCACACGCGGTCGATCGAGCGCTGCGCGAGCAGCAGCGTCTTGTCGCGGGTGGCGTCGTCGAGCGAGGACAGGTCGATCTCGAACCGTTCCGTCAGGACGGGGTAGCGGTCCTCGGCCATGTCCTTCGGGTCCTCGACGCGGATGGTGACCTCGTAGTCGTCGCCCAGCACGCGCGAGAACTTGGTGTCGCTGCTCATGCCGGCGCACGCCGCGAGCGCGATCTTGAGCAGCTCGCCGGGCGTGAACACCGCTCCGGCGCTCGCGGGGCCGACCTCGACGGTCGCGCCGCGGGCCGTGTGCCCGCGGTAGGTGCGCGTGCCGGTGCGTTCCACCCACAGCGGGTCCGTGGGCGACGGCGTCACGCCGAGCTCCTCGGCTGCAGCGGGCGTCGCCGGGGCCTGGGTCCGCGGCGGGGTGCCGGGCTCGGCACCCTGCCGGGTCGTCGAGGTGGTCTGGTCCGTCATGGGGTGATCCTCCCAGAGGTCGCGGTCACTCACCCGAACGCTCCGGCACGCGTCGGCAGTCCCGGCGGTTAGCACTCTCGCCCTCCGATTGCCAACGGCCCTGCCTCGGTGCTAAGAGAACCACCGGAAGGCTCGCCACCGGGGTCCCCGGCAGCCGTGCCTGGCGCCGCGACCCCCACACGCCCGTCGGGAGGTCTCATGTCGTTCACGCGTTCGTCCTCTGCTGCCGCCCTCACCGCCGCCCGCACGGCCCCGGACCGCGGCAGGACCGACGTCCCGCTCCGCATCGGGATGGTCGCACCGCCGTGGTTCTCGCTGCCGCCCGCCGGGTACGGCGGCACGGAGGCCGTGGTGGCCGGGCTGGTGGACCAGCTGGTCGAGCGCGGTCACGAGGTCGTGCTGGTCGGCGCGGGCGTCAACGGCACGCTCGCGCAGGAGTTCCACGCGGTCTACGACGTCCCGCCGACCGAGCGCCTCGGCGAGCCCCTCCCGGAGGCGATGACCGCCGCCCACGCCCGCACGGTGCTCGCGGACGCGGGCGTCGACGTCGTGCACGACCACACGCTCGCCGGACCGCTGCTCGCGACCGGCCGCACGGCGCCGACCGTGGTGACCATGCACGGTCCGGTCACGGGCGAGTGCGGGCGCTACCACGAGCTGCTCGGCGGCACGGTGTCCGTCGTGGCGATCTCGGACGCCCAGCGCCGGCTCAACCCCCGCATCGCGTGGTGCGACACCGTCCACAACGGGATCGACGTCGCCTCGTTCCCGTTCGAGGCGGACAAGGACGACTACGTGCTGTGGATCGGGCGCTTCAGCCCCGACAAGGCGCCCGACCTCGCCATCGAGGCCGCCCGCCGCGCCGGCCGGCCCGTCCTCCTCGCGGGCAAGCTCAACGAGCGCGCCGAGCGCGAGTACTTCGACGCCGTCGTCGCGCCCCTGCTCGGCGACGACGCGCAGTACGTGGGCGAGGCCGACGCGGTCATCAAGCGCGAGCTGTTCGCGTCCGCCGCGTGCCTGGCCTTCCCGATCCAGTGGGAGGAGCCGTTCGGGATGGTCATGGCCGAGGCCATGGCCTGCGGGACGCCGGTCGTCGCCATGCGGCGCGGCAGCGTCCCGGAGGTGGTGGCCGACGGCGTCACGGGGTACGTGGTGGACACGATGGACGAGCTCGTCGCGGGCGTCGAGCGCGCCGGCGAGATCGACCCGTACGAGTGCCGGCGGCACGCGCTCGAGCGCTTCGACCTGTCCGTCATGGCCGCCGGGTACGAGCGGGTCTACCGCTCGCTCGTCGACGTCGGGGCGCCCGACGGCGACGGCACGCCGACGCTGCAGGCGCTCGCGGCCTGAGGCAGGTCCGCCTGCGGCGCGGTCCGATCGCTGCCACCATCGGGTGCATGAGCGCACCGCAGCCGCACGGCGGACCGGAGCCCGGCGAGGCGACCGGCCTGCGCGCGGTCGACTGGCGCGAGGTCGGGATGCGGGTCCTCACCTGGACGGTCATCGCCGTCGTCGCGGTGCTGGTCGCCCTCGGCCTGGCCGCGTTCGTGCCGCGGTGGTGGGCCCAGCGCGTGGCCACGCTCGTCGACGGCACCTTCTCGCTCGGGGTCTGGTGGGGCGCCGCGATCGGTCTGGTCTTCACCGCGCTGCCGCTCGCGGCGGCGTGGCAGGCGGTGCGCCCGCACCGGTCCGGACGGGCGCGGGCGCTGCTGGCGACCGTGGCGGTCCTGCTCGCGCTGCCCAACCTGCTCACCCTGTCGGTGGTGCTCGGGGCGAACAACGCGGCCGTCGCCGGGCGCCGCATCATGGACGTCGACGCGCCCGCGTTCCGCGGCGCGACGGCGTGGGGCGCGGTCGCGGGTGCCGTGGTGGTGGTCGTCGTGCTCCTGCTGTGGGCGTCGTACCGGCGGCGCGGGCGCGAGCTGCGCGAGATCAAGCACCAGGACCTCAAGCACCGTCAGGACTGAGCTCGGCCGCGACGTGCTCGAACGCCGCGGCCGCGACGGGCACGAGCTCGATCCGGGCCGCGGCGTCGGACACGGTGAGCGTCTCCAGCGTGCGCAGGCCGCGACGCGTCGTGCCCCGGGCGACCCGGCACGGGCGGGTGACCCACCAGCGCGGGCGGTCGTCGCCGCGCACCCACAGCTCGACGCGGGTGGGCAAGACCGCGTAGACGACGTGCTCGCGCTCGCCGCCGTCGGGCGGCAGGCCGCGCGTGCCCGCGCGCAGGCGGCGCGCCTCGGCCGTGAGGCGCGACGTCGGGCGCCCGACGACGACCGTCGCCCCGGGGCGCAGGCGTACGACGTGCGCGACCTGCCTGCGCACGCGGTACCGGACGAGGGCCTCGAACCCGACCAGCGCCAGGACCGTCACGCCACCCAGGACCGCGAGACCCGCGACGACGCCGGGGTCGTCGAGGTGGCGTGCGACGCGGGCGGACCGCAGCAGGACCGCCAGGACGAGCACGACGCCGGCCAGGCTCGCCAGGCCGGCGAGCGTGCGGCGCGGCGTCGCACCGAGGCGACGGGGCATGGGGCTCCTCCCGGACGGGACGGGCGCGGCCTCCGCGGGGCGCGCCCGCGACCAACCTAGACTGACCGCATGACCGCGCCTTCGCCGTCGGGCACCCCGATCCCCACGCCGTACGAGGACCTGCTCCGCGACGTCCTGGAGCACGGGACGCACAAGTCGGACCGGACGGGGACGGGCACGCGCAGCGTGTTCGGCCGGCAGATCCGCTACGACCTGCAGCAGGGCTTCCCGCTGATCACGACCAAGCGCGTGCACCTGAAGTCCGTCGCGTACGAGCTGCTGTGGTTCCTGCGCGGCGACTCGAACGTGCGCTGGCTGCAGGAGCACGGCGTGTCGATCTGGGACGAGTGGGCGTCGCCCGAGGGAGAGCTCGGCCCGGTCTACGGCGTGCAGTGGCGGTCCTGGCCGACGCCGGACGGTCAGCACGTCGACCAGATCCAGGGCGTGATCGACCAGATCCGCGTCAACCCGGACTCGCGCCGGCTGGTCGTCAGCGCGTGGAACGTCGCCGAGCTCGCCGACATGGCGCTGCCGCCGTGCCACCTGCTGTTCCAGTTCTACGTCGCGGACGGCAGGCTCAGCTGCCAGCTGTACCAGCGCTCCGCCGACCTGTTCCTCGGCGTGCCGTTCAACATCGCCTCGTACGCGCTGCTCACCCACATGGTGGCCGCGCAGACCGGCCTCGAGGTCGGCGAGTTCGTCTGGACCGGCGGCGACTGCCACGTCTACGACAACCACGTCGAGCAGGTGCGCACGCAGCTCGCGCGCGACCCGTACCCGTACCCGACGCTGCGCCTCGCGCCCCGCGAGTCGATCTTCGACTACGCGTACGAGGACCTCGAGGTGCTCGACTACCGCCACCACCCGGCCATCAAAGCACCGGTCGCGGTGTGATCGGCCTCATCTGGGCGCAGGCCCGCGACGCGGCCGGCCGGCCGGTGATCGGCGCGGGCGGTGCGATCCCGTGGCGGGTGCCGGAGGACTTCGCGCACTTCCGCCGCACGACGTCGGGGCACCCGGTCGTCATGGGGCGGCTCACCTGGGAGTCGCTGCCGCCGCGGTTCCGGCCGCTGCCGGACCGGACCAACGTCGTCGTGACCCGGCAGGCCGGCTGGTCGGACGAGGGCGCGGTCGTGGCACCGTCGGTCGAGGAGGCGATCGCCGCGGCCGGCTTCGCGCCGGGCGGGGCGCTGGCGGTCTGGGTCGTCGGCGGTGCGCAGGTGTACGCCCAGGCGCTGGCGCTCGCCGACCGGTGCGTCGTCACGGAGGTCGACCTCGAGGTCGAGGGCGACGCGTTCGCCCCCGAGCTCGACCGCGACTGGGAGCTGGCCGACGACGGCCCGTGGCTGACGTCGTCGGGGCCCGCGGCGCTGCGCTTCCGCGTCCGGACCTACACCCGCGCGCCGCGGTAGGCGCGCCCCGCGGCGCGGGCCCGCACGTCGGCCGCGACCAGCAGCACCGGCGGCACGAGGGCCAGCGTGAAGCCGCTCGCCGGCCCGACGAGGACGACGCACAGGCCGACCCAGGCGAGCAGGCCCCACCCGACGTAGCCGGGCACCCGCTCGCCGCGGCCTGCCGCGCGCAGGACCATCAGGCCGAGCAGCACCATGACGACCGAGAACCCGCCCGGCTGCGCCCAGAACGCCGCCAGCGACTCGGCGCTCGCAGTCCCGTCGCGCAGCTCGCCGCCGACCCAGGCGGGCCAGTACGGGTTCATCGTGAACACGACGTGGATGATCGCGACGGCGACGAGGAGGACGCCGGCGGTGCGGTCGAGGCGGTGGGTGCGTGTCGTGGTCGTCATGCCACCAGCGTCGCGGTGCGCCGCGCGTGGCGGCCTCCCCCCGACGGGGGAGCGCGGTCGCTCGCCCGGGTGATCGGAGGCACGGTGGCCGGGGGCGGAGGTGGCCGCGGGCGGAGGTGCCCGCGCCGGGACCGCCGTGACGCCTGACCCCGCCGGGGGCCAGGCGTCACGGCGCGGCACGGAAGGGTCAGGCCCAGGGCGCCCAGCCGTCGTCGCCGGTCAGGTAGGCCTCCCGCGTGTGCACGAGGGCCTCGTCGTCGGTGAGCTGAGGCCGGCCGTCGACCTCGTCGCCGGCGCTCGCGGCGCCCGGACCGGTGTTGCGGTACTCGCGCAGGAAGTCCTCCTGCCACGGCCAGCCGCCCATGTCCGACCACGCCGGCGTGCGGACGTGCTCACCGAGCCACGAGTCGCGGACGACGGCCGACGGGTTGACACCCGGGTTGCTGCTCGGGTGCCACGGCCGGCCGAGGAACACCGTGGCGGGCGCGGCGTCGGAGGTGAAGGTGCACGCCGTGAACAGGAAGCCGCGGGCGCCGGGCACGGTCGAGGGTGCCGCGACGTACCCGTTCACCGACGCGTCGCGGTCGAGCGAGCGGATCTCGGAGTGCTCGAACACCGCCGTCGCCCCGCCGTAGACGAAGTCCACGTCTCCCTCGACGTACGAGTCGGTGACGTACACGCGGGCGGACCTGTCGCGGGCGGGCGTGTCGGCCAGGAACGTGTCCTGGTTGCCGAGCAGCCGTACGCCGTCCAGGACGGTGCGGTCCCCGACCGTCCGCAGGGCGAGGGCCTGGCTGTTGCCGTGCGCTGCCTCGTCGTAGGCGTTCTCGATCGTGAGGTCACGCAGGGTGACGTCCTCGGCGAGCACCGACAGGGTCGGTGAGCCCGTGTGCCCGAAGGTGCCGCCGTAGAACTTCGCCTGCCCGGCCGCGAGGTCGTAGGTGATCAGGACGTCCTCGGGCTCGCCGGTGGCGCCGCGGATGGTCAGGCCGTCGGCGCCGGGCCACACGCGCACGACCTCCCGGTACGTCCCGGGCTCGACGACGATCTCGACCGGGTGGTCCGCCCGCCACGCGGCGCCCACGGCGGCGCCGACCGACGCGTAGTCGCCCGTGCCGTCCAGGGCGACGGTGATCGTGCGGCCGACCTTCTCGTCGGCGGCCAGCGGCCCTGCGCCGGCCGTGACGATCTCGACCACGTCGCCGGTACGGTCGGCGGTGTACGCGTAGTACGCCGACGGGTCGAAGGTGGGGCCGGTGTTGTCCTTGCGCCCCCGGACGGAGTCGAACGTGTTGGATCGCGAGTGGACCCGGGACTGCGGGTCCTTGGCGACGATCGCGTCCTCGCCGTGCGCGTACACGCTGTGCTCGACGACGAGCTGCGAGGCGCCGCGCGACATCGTGCCGTAGTGCGCCTGCCCCTCGAGGAAGTTGTTGTAGAGGTGCCCGGCCGCCACGTTGTCGATGCTGCCGTTGCGCTGGTAGGTGTTCGAGAACCAGTTGTGGTGCATGGTCAGGGTGGTCACCACGTTGGAGGTCCAGCCCACGCCGACCGCCTTGTTGTGGTCACGGAACACGTTCCAGGACAGGGTCACGGCCGTGGAGTCCTTGCGGATGTCGACCAGGCCGTCGCCGAGGCGCGCGAACTCGTTGTGGTCGATCCACACGTGCGACGACGTGTCGAGCCGGATGCCGTCGCTGTCGCCGGTCTTGCCGTCCCAGTCTCCGGGCACGTACGAGTCGCGGAACGTGAGGTTGCGGACGATGACGTTCTGGACCCGGTCGAGGAACAGGCCGCCGCCCACGAGCGCGGCACGGGGGCCGACACCTGCGATCGTCTTGTCGCCGGCGACCTTGATCATCGAGCCGACGCGCAGCGGCCGGTCGACGAGGATCGTCAGCGGCTCCGGCAGCGCGGCGTAGGCGGCCAGCTCGCCGGCGTCGGAGGCGGTCACCGTGCGGCCGCCCGCACCACCGGTCGTGCCGCGCGGACGGTCCGCCGAGGCGGTCCCGGCGAAGCCGGTCGCGACGGGGGACCACACCGGGCCGTCGGAGGTGGTGGTGCGAGGGGCGTCGATCGTGCGCAGCAGCGCCGCGCCGGCGACGGCCGGGTCGGTCGGGTCCTTCCAGCGCTCGAGCCTCCCGGAGCCGGCACCGCTGGCCACGGCCGGTGCTGCGAGCTCGGCGGGCTGGATCACGCCGTGCGGTCCGACGGCGCCGGCGACCTCACCGGTGAGGGGTGCGTCCGGGTTCGCGGCGTTGTAGGCGGCCAGCACGTCCACCTCCCTGCCGTTGACCCACGTGCCCTCGACGTCGATCCCTGTGCCACCCCAGGCGCGGATGATCCTGCCGGCGTCGAGCCCCCGCGCGAGCTCGAACGTGTTCTCGCGGGCGGTGATGCTCGACTCGACGCCGACGCCCCACGAGTAGTCGTACCGTGCGGGCTCGGTGACCCGGTACACGTTGTCGTACACGTGCACCTGGCCGAACCGCACCCGCGGCGCCCGCTGCACGAGGTCGACCAGCTCGTTGTGGTGCATCGTGACGCGGAGCTTGCCACGGTCGCTCGTGCGGCCGTCGCCGTTGCCGAACAGCATCGACTTGTCGTGCCCGCGGAGCCGGCTCCACGAGATGGTCACCAGGTCGGCTCCTCGCACGACGTCGAGCAGGCCGTCGTGGCGGAGGAACGGTTCGCCGAAGTGCTCGGGCTGGTCGACGTCACGGGTCCTGCCGTCGTCGAGCGTGAGGTGGTCCAGCCAGACGTGGGTCGCGCCGGAGACGACGAGGTTGTCCCACTCGGTCTTCCAGGTGTCCCCGTTCCACCCGGGGAAGCAGTCGTACGCGTCGGAGATCCGCAGGTTGCGCACGATGACGTTGTCGACGTCCGACAGCTCGACGACGAAGCCGGTGAGCGTGACGTCACCGGCGCCGATGAGCGTGGTGTTGGACCCGACGCGGACACGGATCTGCTCGCCCTGCGCGGCGCTCGAGGCCTTGCGGGCGTCCTCGAGCGGACCGCTCGCCGGGCCCTCCCAGTGCGCCGGGTCGAACGCGTCGAGGTAGCCCTCGAGCGTGTACCCGTCACGGGCGTAGTCGGCACAGGTCAGCGGGGACCCGTCGGCGGCCGTGTTCGCGTCGATGTCCCCCACGACGCGCACGATCTTCGGGTGGTCACCCTGGACGGCGGCGACGAGCTCCTCCCGCGTGCGGACGTCGACGACGTCGGCGTCCGCGGCGTCGGCTCCACCCGTCGTGCCCCCGTCGAGCGAGGCCCACCCGTCGCCCGGTGGGAGGGTCTGTCGCTCGAGCGGGACGGCCGCGCGGGTCGCGGGCACCGGTGCCGCGGTCCCCGCCGCGGGGCGGATGGTGGGTGCCGCGGACGCGGCGGGTGCCGCGAGCGCGAGCGCCAGGACGGGCGCGACGACGGCCGCGACGGCTGCGCGCTCACGGGGACGGTGGCCGTCGTGCGGCCGTGCTGATGAGTTCGACAGGGGCATCGTTGCGCCTCTCGGGAGACTCGGGCCCAGGGCCCTCAGGGCAGGTCGGAGAGCGTCCACGACTCCGGCGTCGGGACTCCTGCCCTGCCGCGCTGTGCGGCCGGGACGTCTCAGAAACCGGTTTCTGAAACGTATCCCGAATGTGTTCCCGCGTCAATGGTTCAACCGGCAGGACTTATTCTTCGGGCACCGCCGCGGCGGTGCGCAGCCGTCGGACGGCGAATTCGGCCAGGTCACCGGCGTCGCGGACGTCGAGCCGCCCGTCCGCGACGACGGCCACGAGCTCCAGGTCGAGCGACCCCCCGGCCTCGATGCGGCGCGTCGCGTCCCAGGCGAGCGCCGGACCGGCGCCCACGTAGTCGGCCACCCGCACGAACCACGGGTCGACCTCGCCCGGCTGCACCAGGAGCAGCGTCGACCAGGCGTCGCCCGTGCGTCGTCCGATCGCGAGCCACGGCGAGCGTGAGCCGTGCGCACCGTCCTCCGCGTCGGCGTCCGCCGCGAGCACCACGGTCTCGTCCGCGAACGGGAGCCGCCAGAACAGACCGCCGTAGCCCGCGCCCGGTCGTCCGTTCGTCGCCGGGCTGCCGATGACCACGTCCGAGCCCAGCGCGCCCAGCCGGCCCGACCAGCCGAGCGCCCAGGCGTCGACCTCGGGCAGCACGACCCCGCTGAGCCGTCGCCGCTCGACCAGCTGGTCGCGCCCGCGCTCGTCCGTCCACCGCACCTCGTGCGCGAGCGTGGCGCCGTGGTCGACCACCTCGGCCGCCACCACGCGCTGCCGGCCGTGGTTGGGGAGCAGCGTCGGACCCTGGTCGCGGACGAACGTCCGGCCACCCCAGTAGGTGGTGCCGTCGACGTCGGGCACCGCCATCGAGACGCCGTAGTGGTGCCGGTGGTCCGCCGGCGTCGTCAGTGTCATCGCGACGCCGGCGAGGGAGTGCACGGGGTGCAGGTGCGGGCGCGGGCTGTGCACGCCCGGCATGGACGTCCCCCGCGCGTACCGGGCGAGCGGCTGGTCCTCGAGGGTCAGCGTCCAGTCGTCGCCCGCCGCGGTCCAGGTGGCCGGCGCGCCCGGCGCGGGCGTGCGCAGCATCCCGGCGCGGTTCGACGACGCGGTGCCGAGCCGCCGGGCAGGCGGGACGGGTCCCGTGCTCGACCGCACGACGAGGCCGGGCATCACGAGCCGCGCGTCTGCCGCCGACGGCGCACGGCGTGCCGTGGCCGTGCCGCCCGACGTCCTGGCCGCCACGAGGTCGTGCAGGAGCCCCCAGGCGCGCCGGCCCAGGTCGGCCTGCGGCACCGCCGCCGTCGTCAGGGGCGGGTGGGCGAACCGCGCGAGCTCGACGTCGTCGAACCCGACGACCGAGATGTCGCCGGGGACGTCGACGCCGATCTCGTTGAGGCGCGCGAGGAGCCCGAACGCGACCAGGTCGTTGAACGCCACGACCGCCGTCGCGCGGCTGGAGATCAGCTCGTCCGTCACGCGGTAGCCGTCGTCGACCGTCGACCCGCAGGCGACCGTCGTGACCCGGAGGCCGGGGTGGCGCTCGCGCGCCTCCTCGAGCGCCCGTGCTCGCAGCCCGTGGGAGACGCTCGCACGGGGCCCCCCGGCGTACGCGAGCTCCCGGTGCCCGAGGGCGACGAGGTGGTCGACGAGGCTGTGGATGCCGGCCCCGTAGTCGACCCGCACGGTGGGGACGTCGAGCCGGCCCACGTCGCGGTTGATGAGCACGACCGGCTCCACCTGGGGCAGGAGCTCGTGGAGGACCGCCTCGGGACTCCGCGGTGCGGCGAGGATCAACGCGTCGCACCGCAGCCGTGCCTCGAGCGCGATCTCGGCCTCGGCACGGGCGTTCTCGACCGTCTCCGCGACGAGGAAGCGGAAGCCGAACGGCTCGGCCGCCGACATCGCGCCGCGCAGGATCTGCTGGAACATCGGGTTGCCGAGATCGGGCACCACGAGGGCGACCGAGTTGGTGCGGCCCAGCGAGAGGCTGCGTGCGACCGTGCTGGGGTGGTAGCGCAGCTCGACCGCGGCGGCGCGGACGCGCTCGGCGATGTCGGCGGCGACCGTCGCCCTGCCGTTCATGACGCGTGACACCGTGGCTCGGGAGACCCCCGCCGCCTCGGCGACCTGTGCGATCGTGGCTCCGCTCTTCGCCAACCGGGGCATCATGCGTCCTTTCCTGCGACGGTGACCCGCACGGGGCCGAAGGTCGCTCCGGGGTCGCCGTCGGCGGAGGACCCGAGCGGGCGGGCGGCGAAGAGGCCGACCTCCGCCCCGATCCAGTGTCCCTCCACCGCGCGCCAGGGGCGGTCGAGGTCGTGCCACGGCTCGTCGTCGTGGACGCGCCAGGCGAGCTGCGCGGCGCCGTCGTCGTCGACCGCGAGCCGCAGGTCGATCGTGGTCCCCGGTGCGGGCACCTGCGCGAGCGACTCCTCGGTGCCCGGCCGGTCGCTGCGCCGGAGCGCGACGTCGACCCCGGTGGGCGTGCGCACCAGGCCGGCCCACGCGTACTCGTGCCCGAGGACGACGATCCCGGCCCGGGCGCCCGGCGCCTGGCCGTGGAGCGTCACGCGCGTCGTCCACGTGCTCGGGCGGCCGGGCAGCTGCTGGCACAGCACCGCGCCGTGCTCGCGCAGGTCGCCGCGGGCGGTGGCCTGGGCCGCCAGGCGGAGCGTGCCGTCGCCCGCCGCGCGGGACCACGCGGGCTCGGGGTTGGCCTGCCAGTGCCAGCGCGGGGCGAGGCCCGCGACGCCGAAGTCGTCGCTGCGCACCGGCTCCTGCTGCCCGTCGCCGAACCCGTCGCCGAACCCGTCGCCGAGCCCGGTGCCGGGCCCGGTGCCGGGCAGCGGGTGCTCGAGCACGGGCCGCCCCCGACCGCCCCCGAGGGGCTGGCCGATCTGGGGCCAGCCGTCCTCCCAGCGCATCGGCTGCAGGTGCACGACGCGCCCGAACACCCCGCGGTCCTGGAAGTGCAGGAACCAGTGCGACCCGTCGGGTGCGTCGACCCAGGCGCCCTGGTGCGGCCCGTTGACGGGGGTGTCGGCCTGCTCGAGCACGACGCGGTGCTCGTACGGTCCCCAGACCGAGCGCGAGCGGAACACGGTCTGCCACCCCGTGGCGACACCGCCGGCGGGCGCGAAGATCCAGTACCAGCCGTCCCGCTTGTAGAGCTTGGGCCCTTCGAGCGTGCGGAAGCCGGGCAGCTCGTCGCCGTCGACGACGGTGCGCGCGGTCCCGACGGCGTGCCGCAGGCCGGGGTCCACCTCGACCACGGTCAGGCGGTTCTTGACCCCGGCGCGGCTGCCCGCCCAGCCGTGGACGAGGTACGCGCGTCCGTCGTCGTCCCACAGCGGGCAGGGGTCGATCAGTCCCCGGCCCGGGAGCAGGCACCAGGGCTCGGACCACGGTCCGCGCGGGTCGCTGGCGGTGAGGACGAAGATGCCGTGGTCCGGGTCGGGGTACACGATGACGAACCGGCCGTCGTGATGGCGGAGGCTCGGGGCCCACACGCCCGACCCGCGGCGCGGCAGGGCGTAGTGCCCGAGGGGCGGGACGGCCGGCAGCGCGTTCGCGACGTGCTCCCAGGTCACCAGGTCGCGGGAGTGCAGCACGGGGAGGCCGGGCGCCCGGTTGAAGCTGGACGCGATCATCCAGAAGTCGTCGTCGACGCGGATCGCGTCGGGGTCCGGCCAGTCCGCGTCGAGGACCGGGTTCGAGTAGAGCGCCATCGCTCAACCTTTCGTGGCGGGGTGCAGCGTCGGGAAAC
>JAPSLD010000272.1 GCA_031181105.1 Isoptericola sp.
TCGACGCGGAACATCGCGTTCGGCAGGGCCTCGACCACGCTGCCCTCGATCTCGATGACACCGTCCTTCTTTGCCATGTCCTCCGCTAACTCTCGTCTTGGACTGCTCCCACGCCTCGTCGACCCCCGCGGCCAGGAGCCGTGAGCGGTACGTCGGGACGTGGATGTCGCGTGCTGCCGCTGGCCCACCTGCGTCCCGGCTGACCGGGACGGGCATGCACGAACGGACTACACCCAGCGGACTAGCCTACGTCAGGAAGGCAACCAACGGAAGTCGGCCGCCGTCGCGCCGCGTGTGCGGTGCGCCACCAGGGCGCTCAGAGCCGCACGACGTCGACGCCGAGGTCCCCCAGGCGCGCCGCACCGCCGTCGCGGGCGGTCAGGACGGCGATGCCGTCCTCGAGGACGGCGACGGTGTGCTCCCAGTGCGCGGCGCGCGCCGCGTCCTCCGTCACGACCGTCCAGTCGTCCTGGAGCACGCGGGTCGTGCCCGCTCCCCTGCTGACCATGGGCTCGATCGCCAGGCACATGCCGGGCCGCAGCCGGGGACCGCGGTCCCGCACGCGGTAGTTCACGACGTCGGGCGGCTGGTGCATCGCGCTGCCGATGCCGTGCCCCACGTAGTCCTCGACGATGCCGTACCCGACGCCGGCGGCGGTGCCCGCGAGCTCGACCGCGGCCTCGACCGCGGCACCGACCTCGTTGAGCCGCTGCGCCGACGCGAGCGCGGCGATCCCGGCCCACATCGCCGCCTCCGTCGCGCGCACCAGCTGCGCGTCGCCCGGGTCCGGCGCGGGGCCGTCCGCCGCGAGGGGGCCGTCGGGGCCCAGCACGAAGCTGACCGCCGCGTCGCCGTGCCACCCGTCGACGATCGCGCCGCAGTCGACCGAGACCACGTCGCCCGCCGCCAGGACCCGGGGACCGGGGATGCCGTGCACGACCTCCTCGTTGACCGAGGTGCAGATGGTCGCGGGGAAGCCGTGGTAGCCGAGGAACGACGGCCGCGCGCCCGCCTCGGAGATCACCCGCGCCGCGACGGCGTCGAGGTCCGCGGTCGTCATCCCGGGCCGTGCGGCGGCGCGGACGGCGTCGAGGGCGTCGGCCACGACCAGGCCGGCGCGCCGCATGACGCGCACCTGGTCGCGCGTCTTGAGCTCGATCCGCTCGCGCGTGAACACGTCAGCCCAGCTGGGTCGCGAGCGCCTCGACGATGCGGTCGGTGACCTCGCCGATCTCGCCGATGCCGTCGACCCGCGCGAGCAGGCCGCGCTCGCCGTACGCCGCCGTGAGCGGCGCCGTCTGCTGGTCGTAGATGTCCAGGCGGCGGGCGATGGCCTCCGGGGTGTCGTCCTCGCGGCCCTCGACCTCGGCGCGCCTGGCGATGCGGGAGAGCAGCTCGTCGCGGTCGGCGGTGAGCTCGATGACCCCGTCGAGCTCCCAGCCCATGTCGGCCAGGATCTGGTCGAGCGCCTCGACCTGGTGCGCGTTGCGCGGGTAGCCGTCGAGCAGGAAGCCGCCCCGGACGTCGTCGGCCGCGAGGCGGTCGCGGACCATCGCGTCGGTGATCTCGTCGGGCACCAGCTCACCCT
>JAPSLD010000080.1 GCA_031181105.1 Isoptericola sp.
CGGGATCACCGACGCCGAGCTCGAGCGCTCGGTCGGCCAGCTGTCGGGCGGCCTCGTCCTCGGCCTCGAGGACAGCGGCTCGCGCATGAGCCGCCTCGGCAAGGCCGAGCTCGTCCACGGCGAGCTGGTCACGCTCGAGGAGTCGCTCGACCGGATCCGTGCCGTGACCGCCGACGACGTGCGCGAGCTCGCCGCCGACCTGGCCGCGCGCCCGCGGTCGGTCGTGCGCGTCGGGCCGTTCGGAGAGTGAGGGCAGCGTGACTGACATCAGGGTGGCCGTCCTCGGGGCGGCCGGGCGCATGGGCACCCAGACGTGCGCCGCGGTCGAGGCGGCCGAGGGGCTCGAGCTCGTCGCGCGCGTCGACGCGGGCGACGACGTCGGTCGCGCGGTGCGCGAGTCGGGCGCCGACGTCGCGGTCGACTTCACCGTGCCCGCGGTGACCGAGGCCAACGTGCACGCGGTGCTCGACGCCGGCGCGCACGCCGTGGTCGGCACCACCGGCTGGGACGACGCGTCGCGGGGGAGGGTCGCCGAGCACCTCGAGCGGCTCAGCCCCGGCCGTGCCGCCGACGGAGCCGCGGACGGCGGCCTGGGCGTGATCATCGCGCCGAACTTCGGCCTCTCGGCCGTGCTCGCCATGACCTTCGCCGCCCGGGCCGCGCGGTACTTCGAGTCGGCCGAGGTGGTCGAGCTGCACCACCCGGACAAGGTCGACGCGCCGTCGGGCACCGCCCGGCACACCGCCGCGGCGATCGCCCGGGCGCGTGCCGAGGCCGGCCTCGGACCCGTGCCGGACGCCACCGAGACCGGCTTCGAGGCGCGCGGCGCCGACGTCGACGGCGTGCGGGTGCACGCGGTGCGGCTGCGCGGGCTGGTCGCGCACGAGGAGATCCTCCTCGGCAACGCGGGCGAGCAGCTCGTCATCCGCCAGGACTCGTTCGACCGCGCCTCGTTCATGCCGGGCGTGCTGCTGGCCGTGCGCGAGGTCGTGCGCCGTCCGGGCCTGACCGTGGGGCTCGAGAACGTCCTGGACCTGACGTGAGCACCGCGGGCACCCCCGGCCCGCCCGCGGCCGCGCGCCGCCGCATGCCGCGCGGCCTCGCCGGCGCGCTCGCCGTCACGGCCCTGCTCGCGCTGTACGTGTGGCAGATCGCGGGCCGGGGCGTGGCGATGGTGCGCACGGGCGAGCCGGCGCTCGTCGGCATCGGCCTCGGCGTGCTGGTCATCCCGCTCCTCGTGCTCGGCCTCGTCGCGCGCGAGTACCGGCTCGCGGCGCGGGTCCAGCGCATGGCCGACGCGCTGGCCGACGCGGGCGAGCTCCCGGTCGACGACCTGCCGCGCTCTCCCGGCGGGCGGATCGACCGCGCCGCGGCCGACGCGGCGTTCGAGGAGCGCCGGGCGGTCGTCGAGCAGGCGCCCGACGACTGGAAGGCCTGGTACCACCTGGCGTTCGCGTACGACGCGGCGGGGGACCGGCGTCGGGCGCGCGAGGCGCTGCGCCGTGCCTCGGCCCTCTTCACGGCGTAGCACGGGGCGCGAGCCAGGCGGGGCGGCGGCGGACCATGCGGCGTAACGCGAGCGTGACGGCGCCGTAGCACGCCGCTGGCACGCTGGTGGCATGACGGTGCGGATCGGGCTGGTGACGGACTACTTCGCCGCGGCCACGGACGCGCTGGCCGCGACGGTGCTGCTCGAGCACGCCGGCCCGTCGACGCCGGCGCGCGGCTCCGGCGAGCCGCTCTTCGACACCGTGAGCCTTCCCTCCGTCGAGCCGTTCGTCATGCTCGGGCTGCTGGCCCACCTGCTGTCCGGGCGGTCGTACCGCGAGGTCACCGCGCACCCGCGGCACGCCTCGCTCGTCGCGGTCGCCGGCGACGAGGGTCCCTGGGTCGTGACGGTGTCCGACGACCTCGTCGCCGACCTCGCCGCGGCCTCGCCGGCGGTGCTCACCGACGTCGGTGTCCGGTGGGCACGGACGCCGGAGCTCGCGGCGCGACCCGCGGAGGTCGTCGCCCCGGCCGTGCACGCGCTCGGGAGCCTCGCGGCCCGCGCGACGCAGGTCCGGCACGGGATCTACTGCTGGACGCGGCTCGGCCCCGCGTGACCCGGCCTCCGGCTCAGATGGCCGCGGACCAGCGGCGCTCGACGACGTCGCGCACGCCCGTGGCGAGCGTGCGCTCGGTCCCGTCGGGGCCGAGGCCGGACGAGGCGAGGAACCGCTCGCGGGCGCTGTCGTCGTCGAGCACCCACGTGACGACCTCGGTGGCGCCGTCCGTGCGCAGCCTGTCCACCGCGGCGGCGAGCAGGCGCGACCCGTGGCCGGCGCGCTGGTGGTCGGGGGAGACCTCCAGGGCGAGCACCTGGCCCGGCGCGACGGCCGCGAAGCCGACGACCTGCGGCCCGTCGAGGGCGACGAGCACCGCGAAGCCCGGCCCGGGCGGGGACGCGATCGCGTCGGCCCAGCGGTCGCGCATGGCGGCCGTGTCGAGTGCGTCCACCACGCCGTCGCCCAGCGCGGCCTCGTGCACGTCGCGCCACGCGCTCACCTGGATGCGCGTGACCGCGTCCTCGTCGCCGGGGACGGCGGGCCGCACCGAGACGTCGGCCGCCTCGCGGAAGAGTGCCATCCCTCCACCCTAGGGCCGGGGTGCGCGTCAGCCCCACCCGAGCGCGCGCAGCCCGGCGGCGGCGCCCGCGGCGAGCACGACGACCACGACGAACGGCGCGCGCAGCGCCAGCGCGACCGCCGCCACGGCGAGCGCGGGCACCCGCGCGTCCAGGACCACGGCCTGGCCGTCGCCGACCGTCTGCACGACGACGAGCGAGGCGAGGAGCGCCACGGTGACGAGCGCCGACGTCCGCTGGACGCGCTCGTCGGCGAGCCAGTGCTCCGGCACGAGGTGCCCGGCGAGCTTGAGCGCGAAGCACGCGACGGACGCGAGCAGCACGGTGGTCCACAGCACGCCGGGGGTCATCGGGTGGCCTCCTCGGGGACGGCGGGCCGGCTGACGAGGCCCACGACGATCGCGACCGCCGCGGCCGCCAGGACCGGGAGGCCGGCCGGCACCACCGGGACGAGGGCCGCGGACACGACGACGGCGAGCGCCGCGACGACGCGCGCGCGCCGCGTCGCCAGCCGTGGCCAGACGAGGGCGAGGAACGCGGCCGCCGCCGCGGCGTCGAGACCCCAGGCGCGCGGGTCGCCGAGCCGGTCGCCCGCGAGGGCGCCGAGGAGCACGAACGCGTTCCACAGCGCGAACACCCCGATCCCGGTGGTCCAGAACCCCGCACGGACGGCGGCGGGGTCCCGCTGCGCGACGCCCACCGCGGTGGACTCGTCGATGGTGAGGTGCGCGGCGAGCGCGCGCCGCCACCCGCGCACCTGCAGGAGCGGCGAGACGACCGCGCCGTAGAGCGTGTTGCGCACGCCGAGCAGCGACGCCGTCGCGACGGCCGCCACGGGGGAGCCGCCCGCGGCCACCACGCCGACGAGGGCGAACTGCGAGCCGCCGGAGAACAGCAGGAGGCTCAGGGCCATCGTCTGGAGCACGTCGAGCCCGGCCACCACCGACAGCGCCCCGAAGGAGACCCCGTACAGCCCGGTCGCGACGGACACGGACAGGCCCTGGCGGACGGCCGCGGCCACCTCGGGGGACCGGCCGCGCCCGGGGGGCCGGGAGCGCGCCCCCGGGCGCGCACGACGGACACTCACCGGCACAGGAAACCACGTCGCCGCGGTGCCGGGCGAGCCGGTCCCGCCCGGGAGTCAGAGCGCGACGTACACCGTCTCGAGGTACTCCTCGAGGCCTGCCTCGCCGCCCTCGCGGCCGAGGCCCGACTGCTTGACGCCGCCGAACGGCGCGCTCGCGTCGGACACCATGCCGCGGTTGACCCCGATCATCCCGGCCTCGATCTCCTCGGTCAGGCGCATCGCCCGGTCGAGCGAGGTGGTGTACGCGTAGGCGGCGAGCCCGTACTCGGTGGCGTTGGCCAGCTGGATCGCCTCGTCGTCGTCCGTGAACGCCACGACCGGGGCGACCGGCCCGAAGATCTCCTCGGTCACGACGCGGGCGTCGGAGTCCACGCCCGCCAGCACCGTCGGCTCGTAGAAGTACCCGCGCCCCTCGGGCCGCCCCCCGCCCGTGAGCACCTGCGCACCGCGGTCGGACGCGTCGGCCACGAGCTCGTCGACCTTGTCGACCGCCTTCGGCTCGATGAGCGGCCCGACGTCGGTGCCCTCCGCCGCGCCGGGACCCACGCGCAGCGCGGCGAACCGGTCGGCGAGCCGCCGGGCGAACTCGCGGGCGAGCGAGTCGTGCACCAGGAAGCGGTTGGCCGCGACGCACGACTGGCCCCCGTTGCGCAGCTTGGCGACCATCGCCCCGTCGACCGCGGCGTCGAGGTCGGCGTCCTCGAGCACGAGGAACGGCGCGTTGCCGCCGAGCTCCATCGAGCAGTTGAGCACCTGCCCGGCGGCCTGCTCGAGCAGCGTGCGCCCGACGGGGGTGGACCCCGTGAAGGACAGCTTGCGCAGGCGCGGGTCGGCCAGGAGCGGCGCGGTCACGTCCGAGGCCGACGACGTCGGCACGACATTGACGACGCCGGCCGGCAGCCCCCGGTCGGCGAGCTCGGACCGGACGACCTCGGCCACGAGCATCGTGGTCAGCGGCGTCAGGCGGGCGGGCTTGATCACGACGGGGCAGCCGGCCGCGAGCGCGGGTGCGATCTTGCGCGTCGCCATCGCGATCGGGAAGTTCCACGGCGTGATGAGCAGCGCGGGGCCGACCGGCCGCCGGTGGACCAGCTGGCGCCCGGTGCCCGCGGGCGCCGTGCGCACCAGCCCGTCGGTGCGCACGGCCTGCTCGCCGTACCAGCGCAGGAAGTCGGCGCCGTACAGCACCTCGGCCCGCGCCTCGGCGAGGGGCTTGCCGCACTCGGCGGTGATGAGGGCGGCGACGTCGTCGGCGCGGGCGACGATGCGCTCGTAGACGGCGCGCAGCAGCTCCGCGCGCTCGCGCGGCGCCACCGCGCGCCAGGCGGGGGCGGCCTCGGCGGCCGCGGCGAGCGCCCGGCGCCCGTCCTCGGGGGAGGCGTCCGCGACGTCGAACAGCACCTGCTCGGTGGCCGGGTCGACGACCTCGAACGTCCGGCCGCCCGTCGCCGGGCCCCAGTGGCCGGCGACGAGCGTGCCGGTCGGCAGGTGCGCGACGAGGGCCGGGGAGAGGGTCGGTGCCGTCATACCGGTCAGTATGGGCCAGGCGGTCCCGGCCCGCAGCGCCCTGGCGGCCCGGCGGCCCGGCGGCCGGTACGGTGTTCCCATGACGCTTCCCGGCACGCCCGCGCGCCCGTTCGGCGCGGTCCTCACCGCGATGGTCACGCCCATGACGCCCGAGGGCGACGTGGACCTGGAGGCCGCCGCGCGGCTCGCCGTCCGTCTGGTCGACGAGGGCAACGACGGCGTCGTGCTCTCCGGGACGACGGGCGAGGCGCCCACGACGCACGCACCGGAGAAGGCGGACCTCGTGCGCGCCGTCGTCGACGCCGTCGGCGACCGCGCGGTCGTGGTCGCGGGCGCCGGGTCGAACGACACCGTGCACGCCGTGCGCATGGCCGAGCAGGCGGCCGAGGCCGGCGCGGACGGCCTGCTCGTCGTCTCGCCGTACTACTCGCGGCCGACGCAGGAGGGCCTGTACCGGCACTTCGCCACCGTGGCGGACGCGACCGACCTGCCCGTCATGCTCTACGACATCCCCGGACGGGCCGGCGTGCGCATCGCCCCCGCCACGTACGAGCGGATCGCCGAGCACCCCCGGGTCGTGGCGACCAAGGACGCGACGGGCGACCTCGCCGCCGTGCCCGGCCTGCGGGCCCGCACGGGCCTGGCCTGGTACGCGGGCGACGACGGCCTGCTCCTGCCGTTTCTCGCGCACGGGGCGGTCGGGATCGTGTCCGTCTCCGCCCACCTCGTCGGCGGGCGGTTCGCCGAGGTCGTGCGCCGGTTCGACGCCGGCGACCACGCCGGCGCGCTCGACGCCTTCGCGGCGACCCTCCCCGTGGTCGACGCCATGAACGGCGCGGGCGCCCAGGCCGTCATGGTCAAGGCGGCGCTCGAGGTGCTCGGCGTGCACGACAACCGCGTGCTGCGCCTGCCGAACGTCTCCGCGACCGAGTCCGACGTCGCCCAGGTGCGCGACGCCCTCGAGGCGGCCGGCCTGCTCACGGAGGCCGCTGCCGCCGTCGTGGGCCACGCCGCCCCCACGCTTCCGTAACATCCACAGGCCAGGAGGCCCCGTGAGCCACCCCCACCCCGAACTTCCCCTGCCCCCCGCCCTCCCCGCGGGAGGGTTGCGCGTCGTCGCACTCGGCGGCCTGGGCGAGGTCGGACGCAACATGGCCGTCCTCGAGCACGAGGGCCGCCTGCTCGTCGTCGACTGCGGCGTGCTCTTCCCCGAGGACCACCAGCCCGGCGTCGACCTCATCCTGCCGGACTTCGAGTACATCGCGGACCGGCTCGACGACATCGAGGCGGTCGTCCTCACGCACGGCCACGAGGACCACATCGGCGCCGTGCCGTACCTGCTGCGGCTGCGCCGCGACATCCCGCTGGTCGGCTCCCGCCTGACGCTCGCGTTCGTCGACGCCAAGCTCAAGGAGCACCGGATCCGGCCGGTCATGCGGCCCGTCGCCGAGGGCGACACGCTCCAGCTCGGCGTCTTCGGGCTCGAGTTCGTCGCGGTCAACCACTCGATCCCCGACGCGCTCGCGGTCGCGATCACGACGGCGGCCGGCACGGTGCTGCACACCGGCGACTTCAAGATGGACCAGCTCCCGCTCGACGGCCGGGTGACCGACCTGCGCGCGTTCGCCCGGCTGGGGGAGCGCGGCGTCGACCTCTTCATGGTGGACTCGACCAACGCGGAGGTCCCCGGCTTCGTCACGAACGAGGTCGAGATCGGCCCCGTGCTGGACAACGTGTTCGCCCAGGCCGAGCGCCGCATCATCGTCGCGTCCTTCGCGTCGCACGTGCACCGCGTCCAGCAGGTGCTCAACGCCGCCCACGCGCACGGCCGCAAGGTCGCCCTCGTGGGCCGCTCGATGGTGCGCAACATGGGCATCGCGGCCGAGCTCGGGTACCTCGACGTGCCGCCGGGGATCCTCGTCGAGCTCAAGCACGCGATGGACCTCCCGGACGACCGCGTGGTCTACATGTGCACCGGCTCGCAGGGCGAGCCGATGGCCGCGCTCAGCCGCATGGCCAACGGCGACCACAAGGTGTCCGTCGGGCACGGCGACACGGTGATCCTCGCCTCGTCCCTGATCCCGGGCAACGAGAACTCCGTGTTCCGGGTCATCAACGGGCTCACCCGGCTCGGGGCCCGCGTCGTCCACTCGGGCAACGCCAAGGTGCACGTGTCGGGCCACGCGAGCGCCGGCGAGCTGCTGTACTGCTACAACATCCTGCGCCCGCGCAACGTGATGCCGGTGCACGGCGAGGTGCGCCACCTCGTGGCCAACGCGGCCCTGGCGGTGCGCACGGGCGTGCCGGCCGAGCGCGTCGTGCTCGCCGAGGACGGCGTCGTCGTCGACCTCGTCGACGGCAAGGCGTCCGTCGTGGGCGCCGTCCCGTGCGGGTACGTCTACGTGGACGGCTCGTCGGTCGGCGAGGTCACCGAGACCGAGCTCAAGGACCGCCGGATCCTCGGCGAGGAGGGCTTCGTCTCCGTCTTCACGGTAGTCGACTCGGCGACGGGCAAGGTCCTCGCCGGGCCGCAGATCCTCGCCCGTGGCATGGCCGAGGACGACGCCGTGTTCGAGGAGATCCAGCCCGAGGTCGTGCGCGCGCTCGAGGACGCGATCGCCGGCGGCGCGACGGACACGTACCAGATGCAGCAGGTGATCCGGCGGGTCATCGGCCAGTGGGTCAACCGGCGGCTGCGCCGGCGCCCGATGATCGTCCCGGTCGTCGTCGAGGCCTGACGCGGCTCACCCGAGCAGCGCGGGCCCGACGGCGCCGGTCGCGGCGGCGTACCGGGCGGCGCGCTCCTGCTCGTCGCCCGGCAGCAGGCCGCCCAGCTCGAGCGACACGAGGCCGTGCACGAGGCCCCAGAGCCCGACGGCGGCCGCCTCGACCCGCTCGTCGGGCGCGCCGGCCAGGAGGCGTGCGACGGCGTCGCGCAGCACGCGGAAGGTGGGCCGGTCGACGGCCGGGGCCGCGTCGGCGGACGGGGGCACCGCCCGCTCGAACATGACCCGGTAGAAGTGCGGGTCGTCCAGGGCGCTCGCGCGGTACGCGAGCCCCAGCGCCCGCAGGTCCGCGAGCGGGTCGTCCGTGCGCGGCACCGCGGCGAGGTGCGCGGCGAACCGGCGGAACCCCTCGGCGCTCACGGCGGCGACCAGGTCGTCGCGCGAGCCGAACAGGGCGTACACCGCCGAGGCGCTCGTGCCGGCCGCCGCCGCGACCGCGCGGACGGTGACCGCCGCCTCGCCGCCCGTGGCCACCGTCTGCGAGGCGACCTCGAGCAGCCGGGTGCGCAGGGCGGCGTCGTGCACGCGGGGTCGAGCCATGCGGCGAGTGTAGAACCCTTGACGGATGTTTGCGAACGGTGTTTTATAACAGTGTTCGCCAACACGAGAGGGGATCGTCGTGCTCGAGCTCACGGACGCCGCCCGCATCACCGCCGGCATCGTCCTCCTGACCGTCGTCGCGATCGAGTCCGGCGGCTGGTTCCTGGTCCGGGTGGTCACCGGACGGGTGGCCGCCACGGACTTCCAGATGTCGTTCTTCCGGGCGGGGCACGCCCACGCCGGGGTGCTCGTCATCCTGGGGCTCGTGTCCCTGCTGCTGACCGAGGCCACGACGCTCGGCGGCCTCGCGCGGTGGCTGGCCGCGACGGGCGTGCTCGTCGCCGCCATCCTCATGCCGGCCGGCTTCTTCTTCTCGGCCATGGGCGCGGGGCGCACCCGTCCGAACCGGGCGGTCGTGCTCCTGCCGCTCGGCGCGGTGTTCCTCGCCGCCGGGGTCGTCACGCTGGGCGTGGGCCTGCTGACGGGCGGCTGACCGGCCGGGCGGCGGGACACGCCACCGCCCGCCTGCGGCGTCGCGTCCCGCCGCCCGGGTACGGTGGGTGCATCATGGCGACCCGGACACCCGCCCGGAGGATCACCGGGACTCCTCGGGCACCGCAGGGGGCCGCGACGAGCTCGGCACGCACGCGTTCCGTGGCGGCGCCGACCCGTCGCGCGCCGAGCCGCGCCCGCACGGGCGCGGCGAGCGGCAAGGGCGGCAAGGCGGGCAAGGGCCGCGCGACGTCGGCCCGGCGGCCGGCCCGCGGTGCGCCGGCCTGGCCCGTGCGCGCGCTGCGCGGCCTGTACCTCGGCGTCGCGCACGGCCTGGGCGCCGTCGTCCGCAGCATCACCAAGGGAGCGAGAGACCTGGAACCCGAGCACCGCCGCGACGGCGTCGCCTTCGCCCTCATCGCGCTCGCGCTGGTCGTGGCGGCACGCGAGTGGTGGGGGGTCAGCGGGACCTTCGGGTTCGTGGTCCACGCGGTGGTCGCCGGGACGGTGGGCCTGGCCGGGGTCGCGGTCCCCGTGCTGATCCTCTGGCTCGGCGTACGCGTGATGCGGCACCCCGAGCGGGGCCAGGCCAACTCGCGGGTCGCGATCGGCCTGTCGTTCATCGTCGTGTCCGTGTGCGCGCTCGTCGCGATCTCCGAGGACATGCCCTCGCCGTCCGACGGCTTCGCGGGCGTGCAGGAGGCCGGCGGGATCGTCGGGTACCTCGCGGCGACACCCGTCGTCACCGGGGTGACCGAGTGGGTCGCCGTGCCGCTGTTCCTGCTGCTCGGCTTCTTCGGGCTGCTCGTGGTGACGGCCACGCCCGTGCACCGCATCCCCGAGCGGCTGGGCGACCTGTACGACCGGCTCACCGGCAACCACCAAGAGGCCGACGACGACGGGCTCGAGCTCGCCGAGGGGTTCTCCCGCCACGACGGCACGGACGACAAGCCGCGCAAGCGCCGGACCCGCAAGACGAAGGCGATGCGCGAGGCCGAGGCGGCGGAGCGCGCCGCCCGGTACGCCGGGGACGAGGCGTTCGAGAAGGCGGCCACGCTGGACCGCCCGGGCGAGCCCCCGGCGCGCGAGGACCGGGCGGCGCCGACGCAGGTCGTGGCGGCGGGCGCGACCGCCCCCGTGGACGTCCCCGAGCCCCCGTCGCCCGCGCTCGTGGCCGACGCGCCGGCCGACGACGCGGCGCCGGACACCGCCGCACCGCACCTGCCCGTGCCGATGGGGCGGGCCGAGCAGCCGATGCTCGAGGGCGACACGGTCTACCTGCTCCCCGACGAGCAGGTGCTCGTCAAGGGCGCGCCGCACAAGACCCGCTCGGCGGTCAACGACCGGGTCGTCGAGTCCCTGACGAAGGTCTTCGCCGACTTCGACGTGGACGCCCAGGTCACCGGCTTCACGCGCGGCCCCACGGTCACCCGCTACGAGGTCGAGGTGGGGCCGAAGGTCAAGGTCGAGCGCATCACCTCGCTGTCGAACAACATCGCGTACGCGGTGGCGAGCGCCGACGTGCGGATCCTCTCGCCGATCCCCGGCAAGTCGGCGATCGGCATCGAGATCCCCAACGCCGACCGCGAGACGGTCGTCCTGGGCGACGTGCTGCGCTCCTCCGCGGCCCGCCGGACCGAGCACCCGATGGTCATGGGCGTCGGCAAGGACGTCGAGGGCGGGTACGTCGTCGCGAACCTGGCCAAGATGCCGCACATCCTCGTCGCGGGCGCCACGGGCGCCGGCAAGTCGAGCTTCATCAACTCGATGATCACGTCGATCCTCATGCGGGCCACGCCGGAGCAGGTCCGGATGATCCTCGTCGACCCGAAGCGCGTGGAGCTGACGATCTACGAGGGCATCCCGCACCTCATCACGCCCATCATCACCAACCCGAAGAAGGCCGCCGAGGCGCTCGACTGGGTGGTGCGGGAGATGGACGCCCGCTACGACGACCTGGCGATGTTCGGCTACAAGCACATCGACGACTTCAACGCCGCGGTGCGGTCCGGCAAGGTCAAGCCGCTGCCGGGTTCGGAGCGCAAGATCGCGCCGTACCCGTACCTGCTCGTGGTCGTCGACGAGCTGGCCGACCTGATGATGGTCGCCCCCCGCGACGTCGAGGCGTCGATCCAGCGCATCACGCAGCTCGCGCGCGCCGCCGGCATCCACCTCGTCCTGGCGACGCAGCGCCCGTCGGTCGACGTGGTCACGGGCCTCATCAAGGCCAACGTGCCGTCGCGCCTGGCGTTCGCGACGTCGTCGCTCGCCGACTCGCGCGTCGTGCTCGACCAGCCCGGTGCGGAGAAGCTGATCGGCCAGGGTGATGCGCTGTTCCTGCCGATGGGCGCCGCCAAGCCCATGCGCGTGCAGGGGGCGTGGGTCACCGAGTCCGAGGTGCACGCGGTCGTCGAGCACGTCAAGGCGCAGCTCAAGCCCGTCTACCGCGAGGACGTCACCGCCCCCGCGGCCGCCAAGAAGCAGGTCGACGACGACATCGGCGACGACCTCGACCTCCTGCTCCAGGCGGCCGAGCTCGTCGTGACGACGCAGTTCGGCTCGACGTCGATGCTCCAGCGCAAGCTGCGTGTCGGCTTCGCCAAGGCCGGGCGGCTGATGGACCTGCTCGAGTCGCGCGAGATCGTGGGGCCGTCCGAGGGCTCCAAGGCCCGCGAGGTGCTGGTCCAGCCGGACGACCTCCCGGCGGCGCTCGCCCTCATCCGGGGGGAGACGGCGCCGGTCTACGACCAGGACGAGGCGTCCGCCCCCGACGCGGTCGAGGACTAGTCGGCCTCAGGGCTGGTCGCGGGGGACGACCACGGGCGGCTCGCCCGTCGCCCGCGGCGGCTCGCGCCGCTCCGGCGCCGCCGGTCCGACGGCGTCGCGCACCCGCTGCTCGCGGAGCGCCAGCTCGTCGCGGTCGAGCGTGCCGGCCGTCGGGTCCGTGAGCGCGTCCGGCAGGGCGCGCAGGCGGTGGCCCGCGGCACGGTCGACGGTCGTCGCCGTCCACGCGACGTCGGCGACGCGTGCGGGCGCACCCGGGCGGGGCCGCTCGACCGTCGCGGTCAGCAGGACGCCGTTGCTCGTGCGGGCGTCGCAGCACTCGGCGGACTGGTTGGACAGCATGTTCCCGAGCCCGAACGCGACCCACATGCCGGCGTCGCCCGGTCCGCCGTCGAGCCGCTCGATGCGCTGCGGGACGTGGGCGTGGTGGCCGATGACGAGGTCGACCAGGCCCGAGCCGGCGAGCGCCGCGGCGACCTCGGTCTGCTGGTCCGTGAGGTTCTCGGTGTACTCGACCCCGGCGTGCAGCGACACGAGCACCAGGTCCGCGCCGGCGTCGCGCGCGGCCCGGGCGTCCGCCACGAGGGCCGCCGTGTCGATCAGGTCGACGGACCACGGTGCGTCCGCGGGGACCGGCAGGCCGTT
>JAPSLD010000081.1 GCA_031181105.1 Isoptericola sp.
CCAAGGAGATGCAGGGCTTCACGCTCGCGCAGTCCGACATCCGCAAGCGCTACGGCGTGACGGTCATCGGCGTGAAGTCGCCCGGCATCGAGTTCCAGTACGCGACGCCCGAGACGCGCGTCAGCGCGAACGACCTGCTCATCTGCTCGGGGCACGCCGAGCTGCTCGAGCGCTTCGCCGCGCGCCCCTGACGCGGGCTCGCGCCGCGGCTCAGCCCAGCTCGACCGCCAGCTCGCGCGCCCGGTCGCGCGCCGCCTCGAGCGCGTCGAGGAACGCGGCGCGCACGCCGCCGTCGTCGAGCCTGCGCAGCGCCGCGACCGTGGTGCCGCCGGGCGACGACACCCGCTCGCGCAGCGTGACCGGGTGCTCGCCCGTCTCGTCGAGCAGGCGCCCCGCGCCGAGGACGGTCTGCACCGCGAGAGCCCGCGCGACGTCGCGGGTCAGGCCGAGGAGCACGCCCGCCTCGGCCATGGCGTCGACGACGTAGAACACGTACGCCGGACCCGAGCCCGCGAGCGCGCCGACCGCGTCCATGTCCTTCTCGGCCACGCGCACGACCATGCCGGACCCGGACAGGATCCGTTCCACCAGCGCGACGTCGTCCTCGCCCGCGGCCGGGCCGCCGACGATCGCGGTCACGCCCGCGCCGACCTGGGCGGGCGTGTTGGGCATCGCCCGCACGACGGCGGTCCCGGCCGGGAGCCGCTCGGAGAAGAACCGCAGCGGGAGCCCCGCCGCGACGCTCACGACGACGGCGCCCGGCGCCAGCGCTCCGCCGATCTCCTCGAGCACGGCGGCCACGTCCTTGGGCTTGACGCCGACCACGACGACGCGCGCGCCGGTCACGGCGGCCGCGTTGTCCGTCGTCGTGCGCACGCCGTAGCGGGACTCGAGCTCGGCCGCACGCTCGTCGCGGCGGACCGTCGCGACCACGTCACCGGGGGCGACGCCGCTCGCGAGCGCGCCCGCGAGGACCGCCTCGCCCATGTTGCCGGTGCCGCAGAAGGCCAGCCGCGTGCCCGCCGTCGTCCCGCCGGCCGTCCCGCCGGTCGTCCCGCCGGCCGTCGCCCCGGTCGTCCCCCCGGTCGTCCCCTCGGTGGTGGTCCCGTCGGTCGTCCCCGTGCTCTGCTCGTCCACGGGGACAACCGTACGCGGACGGACTAGAGCGGGAAGGCCGTGTAGAAGTCCTCGACCAGGGCGGCCGGCCCGGTGGCCTGGAGCACGACGGTCCCGTTGCGCCACGTGACGACCGACGTCCCCTCCTCGGGCCCTGGCGTCACGGCGTAGGTGCCGGCGGTCTCGCCGTCCACGGTCACGTCGCCGGACATGGTCGGCTCGCCCGCGTCGGCGAGCAGCCGGTCGAGCTGGCGCCCGGCGTCGTCGGCGTCCTCCCACTGGCCGGCCAGGAGCCGGACCACGGCGGCCCCCGAGGCCGCGGGGTCGGGCCCGTCGGCGTAGGTGAGGGACCAGGCCTCGACGGCGTCGTCCTCGTCCTCCCAGGGCTCGTGCGGCTCGACCGCCCGCACCGCGAGCTGGAGCGTGGTGTCCGGCAGCGCGGCGAGGAACGCCGTCTGGTGCTCGGGCCGCCCGGCCGGCTCGACGGTGGGCGTCGGCGGCGGGGCCGTGACCGTGACGGCCGGCTGCGGCTCGTCCGGCCGGGCGAACCCGGGCCACACGAGCGCGGTCACGAGGGCGACCACGACGACGACGCCGAGCGCGGCGCCCGCGACCACCCGGCGCCGGCGCCGCACGACCGCGGCCGAGGGGCGGCGGTGCACCCGCTCGCCCGGCGACCGGTACCGGTCGGAGAGATAGCTGGGACGGCTGCCGCCCGTCCGCTGACCGCTCATCGTCGTCCTTCCGTACGTCGGCCCGCCTCGCCGGCGGGCTCACGGAACCCTAGTCCGTCTGCACCGTACGTCCCCGGGCCGTCCTGTCGGTGGCGACCTCTAGCGTGTGTCGCCGTGAGCACCTCCACCTCCCGCGCCGCCCGCGCGACCAAGGCGTCCCGCCCGGCGTACCGCTGCACCGAGTGCGGCTGGACGACGGCCAAGTGGGTCGGGCGCTGCGGCGAGTGCCAGGCGTGGGGCACGGTCAGCGAGGAGGGCCCCGCCGCGGCGGGCCCGCGCACGACCGCCGTCACGCCGACGAGGTCCCCGGCCCTGCCCATCGCCGAGATCGACGTCGACGCCGCGCGGGCCGTGCCGACGGGGGTGGACGAGCTCGACCGCGTCCTGGGCGGCGGCCTGGTGCCGGGTGCGGTCGTGCTGCTCGCCGGCGAGCCCGGGGTGGGCAAGTCGACCCTCCTGCTGTCGGTCGCGTCGAACTACGCGCGCGGCCTCGACGGTCAGGACGGGCGCACCGTCCTGTACGTCACGGGCGAGGAGTCCGCGGGCCAGGTCCGGCTCCGGGCGGAGCGGGTCGGCGCGCTCGCGCCGCGCCTCCTGCTCGCGGCCGAGACCGACCTGGCCACGGTGCTGGGACACCTCGAGGCCTCCGAGCCGGCGCTGCTCGTGGTCGACTCCGTGCAGACGATCGCGTCGGCCGAGGTCGACGGCGCCCCGGGCGGCGTGAGCCAGGTGCGCGAGGTGGCGGCGGCGCTCATCGCGGCGGCGAAGGAGCGCCAGCTGCCCGTGCTGCTCGTCGGGCACGTGACCAAGGACGGGACGGTCGCCGGGCCCCGGACGCTCGAGCACCTCGTCGACGTCGTGTGCCAGTTCGAGGGCGACCGGCACTCGCGGCTGCGGATGGTCCGGGCGGTCAAGAACCGGTACGGCCCCACCGACGAGGTCGGCTGCTTCGAGCTGTCGGAGTCGGGGATCGTGGGCCTGAGCGACCCGAGCGGGCTCTTCCTGTCCCACCTCGGCGCCGGGGTGCCGGGCACGTGCGTGACCGTGACCGTCGAGGGCCGCCGCCCGCTCGCGCTGGAGATCCAGTCGCTCGTGGCGCCCTCGCCCCTGGCGAACCCGCGCCGCACCACGAGCGGCCTGGAGTCCTCGCGGCTGGCCATGATCCTGGCGGTGCTGCACCGGCACGGCGGGCTGCGCCTCGCCGACCAGGACGTGTACGTCTCGACGATCGGCGGCGCCCGCGTCACCGAGCCCGCGGCGGACCTCGCCACCGCCCTCGCGATCGTGTCCGCCCGCACGGGCGAGGCGCTGCCACCCGGCACGGTCGCGCTCGGCGAGGTGGGGCTGGCCGGTGACATCCGGCCGGTCACGGCGATCGACCGGCGCCTGAGCGAGGCCGCGCGGCTCGGCTTCGTGCGCGCCGTCGTGTCCGCGGGCACGACGGCGACCGTGCCCGGCGGGCTGCAGGTGCTCCAGGCACGCCACATCGCCGAGGCCGTGGAGCTGTCCGGGTCGGGAGCGGACGCGGCCCGGGGCAGGTCCTGAGCGGCGCCGCGTCGTAGGATGCCTACCGTGGCCCCATCGTTCGCGCACCCCGACACCCTGCTCAGGGAGACCCTGGCCGCGGTGGCTCCCGGGACGGAGCTGCGCGACGGGCTCGAGCGGATCCTGCGCGGCCGCACGGGCGCGCTCATCGTGCTGGGCCTGGACAAGACCGTCGAGGAGATCTGCTCGGGCGGCTTCGTCCTCGACGTCGAGTTCTCCGCCACGCGCTTGCGCGAGCTGTCGAAGATGGACGGCGCGGTCGTGCTCGACCGCGACGCGATGCGCATCCGGCGGGCCGCGGTCCAGCTGCTGCCCGACCCGTCGATCGAGACGAGCGAGTCGGGGACCCGGCACCGCACGGCGGAGCGGGTGGCCAAGCAGACCGGCTTCCCCGTCATCTCCGTGAGCCAGTCGATGCGCATCGTCGCCATCTACGTCGGCAGCGTGCGCCACGTCCTCGAGGACTCCGACACGATCCTCGGCCGGGCCAACCAGGCCCTCGCCACGCTCGAGCGCTACCGCGCCCGGCTCGACGAGGTGTCCGGCACGCTCTCCGCGCTGGAGATCGAGGACCTCGTGACCGTGCGCGACGTCTGCTCGGTCGTCCAGCGGCTCGAGATGGTCCGGCGCATCTCCGAGGAGATCGACGGCTACGTCATCGAGCTCGGCGTCGACGGTCGTCTGCTCGCGCTCCAGCTCGACGAGCTCATGGGCGGGATCGGGGCGGACCGCGACCTGGTCGTGCGCGACTACGTGGACCTCGAGCGCTCGGGACGCTCGCTCGCCGACGTCCAGGCGGACCTCGCTGCGCTGGACTCGGCGCAGCTGCTCGACTTCGGCCACATCGGCCGCGTGCTGGGGCTGCCGGGCGGCGGCGTGGCGCTCGACGCGGCGGTCGCGCCGCACGGCTTCCGCCTGCTGTCCAAGGTGCCGCGCCTGCCCTCGACGGTCATCGACCGGCTCGTGGGGCACTTCGGGGGGCTGCAGAAGCTGCTCGCCGCGAGCGTCGACGACCTCATGGCCGTCGACGGCGTGGGCGAGCAGCGCGCCCGCGCGATCCGCGAGGGGCTCTCGCGCCTCGCCGAGTCGAGCATCCTCGAGCGCTACGTCTGACGAGCCCCGTCGGCGCTCCGCGCGCTGACCGGGCTCGGCTGACCGGGCTCGCCGGGCTGCCGGCGTGGCCGTCAGGCCTCGGCCGAGGGCGTCGGCTCCTCCTTGTCCTTGTCCTTGCCCTTGTCCCCGTCCTTCTGCCCCCGCTCGCCCGCGTCGGCCGGCCGGCCGGCACCCTCGGGCCTGCCGCCCAGGTCCTCGGCGGCGTCCTCGGCCGGCTGCTCGCCCGCGTCCTCGGTCGGCTGCTCGCCCGCGTCCTCGGTCGCGGGATCCTCGGACGCCTCGGGCGTGGGGGCGGGCGTCGGCGTGGGGGTGTGGCGCGGGGCCACCGTGATCTCGACCACGTCGCTCCGCGCGCTCGGCACGTCGGCCAGCGTGACCTCGGCGCGGTACTCCCCCGGCCCGACCCCGGGCCGCCCGCCCTCGCAGCCCGGCACGGTCCGCACGGCGGACCAGCGCACGTCGCGCTCGGGCGCGACGTCGCCCGGGCCCAGCATGAGCGGCTGCGAACCGCTCGCGCAGTCGCCGGAGGACCACACCCGGTCCTGGCCCGACGCGTCCGTGATCGTCACGGCACGGCTGGCGTCGCCGCCGTCGACGAGGCACGGGGCGCGGCCCACGTTCTCGATCTGGATGCTGAACTCGACCGGGTCGCCCTCGGTCACGGTCGTCGCGCTCGCGGCGAGCCTGACGTCGAGCTCCTCGGGCCGGCAGGTGTCGGCCGGTCCCGAGAGGTCGATCGGCTCGGGCGGCACGGCCTTGTCGGCGAGGAGCTGGGGCCCCGGGTCGGGCCACACCTCCCGCACGGCCTCCACGGCGCGGCCGATCCCGTACCCGCCGAACGTCCCGGTCGCCACGAGCGCGGCGGCGGCGAGGAGCACGAGCGTCGACGACCGCCGTCCCCTGTCCCTCGGCCGCCTGCGCGGTGGGCGGCTGCCGCCCCGGGCGGCCGGGCCCGTGCGCCGGGCCGACGACGCCGCACGCGTGGCGGCCCCCGGGGCCTGGAGGTAGGAGGTCGTGGCGACCGGACGCTCACCGCGAGGCGTGGACGTGGTCCGGGCCGACGCAGCCCGGGTCGACGCGGCTCGGGTCGACGCGGTCCGGGGCGACGCGCTCCGGGGCGACGCGCTTCGGCCCGACGCGGTGCGGCCCGACGCGGTGCGGCCCGACGCGGCCGTCCGGCCGGACCCGGAACGCGCGGCGGGCTTCTGCGCCCCCGAGCGGCCGCGCGAGGCACCTTGGCCCCGCCTCCGGTCGTCCGCAGCTGCCACGCGCTCTTCCTTCCCTCCCGACGTCCCGCCGGCACGTGTCCCGGTACGGTCGGCGCCACCGTACGACGCCGGGGCGTCGTGCGCCCGGAGCCGCGCCGCGCACAGCCCGTGGCGCCGCCGGGCCCGTCCGCACGGCTCGCCACCAGGGCGGGTCGTGGACCAGAATGGTCGCTCGTGCCCACCGACCACGGCCTCCTCGTGGAGCGCGTGACGACCTGGTACGACGACGTCGCCCGCGACCTGCCCTGGCGCCGCCCCGACCGCACCCCGTGGGGCGTGCTGGTGAGCGAGATCATGCTCCAGCAGACGCCCGTCGTGCGGGTCGAGCCGGTCTGGCGGACGTGGATGTCCCGCTGGCCCACCCCCGCCGCGCTCGCCGCCGCGTCGACCGCCGACGTGCTGCGGGCGTGGGACCGCCTCGGCTACCCGCGCCGCGCGCTGCGGCTGGCCGAGTGCGCGCGGGTGGTCGTCGAGCGGCACGGCGGCGAGGTGCCCGACGACGAGGCGGCGCTGCGCGCGCTGCCGGGCGTGGGCGAGTACACGGCCGCGGCGGTGCGCGCGTTCGCGTTCGGGCGACGCGCCGTCGTCGTCGACACGAACGTGCGGCGCGTGCTCGCGCGCGCCGTGACCGGCGCGGCGCTCCCGGCGCCCTCGTACACCGTGGCCGAGAGGACGCTGGCCGGGACCGTCGCACCGCCCGACGACGCGACGGCGTCGCGCTGGGCCGCGGCCTCGATGGAGCTGGGTGCCGTCGTGTGCACGGCGCGCGCGCCGCGGTGCGCGGCGTGCCCCGTGCGCGACCTGTGCGCCTGGCACGTCGCCGGGCACCCGCCCGACCGGCACGCCGGCCGGCGGCGTGCGCAGGCCTGGCACGGCACCGACCGCCAGGTGCGCGGCCGCGTGATGGCCGTGCTGCGCGGCGCCACCGGTCCCGTCCACCCCGACCTGCTCGCCGACACGGGCAAGGACGCGGACCAGGTCGCCCGCTGCCTGGCCGGGCTCGTCGAGGACGGGCTGGTCGAGCAAGACGCGGACGGCCGGTACGGCCTGCCGGCCGCCTGAGCACCCGGTCAGAGCTCGAGGAGCATGCGCGTGTTGCCCAGGGTGTTGGGCTTGACCCGCGCGAGGTCGAGGAACTCGGCGACGCCGTCGTCGTGCGAGCGCAGCAGCTCGGCGTAGACCTCGGCAGTCACCGGCGTGCCGTCGATCTCGCGGAACCCGTGCGCGGCGAAGAACTCCACCTCGAAGGTCAGGCAGAACACGCGCCGCAGCCCCAGCGCCTTCGCGCGCTGGACCAGAGCCACGACGAGCTCGTGCCCGACGCCGCGTCCGCGCCAGGCCGGGTCGACCGCGAGCGTGCGGATCTCGGCGAGGTCGTCCCACATGACGTGCAGCGCGCCGCAGCCGACGATCGCGCCGGGGGCGCCGTCGCCGGGCGCGTCCGCCTGCGCGACGAGGAACTCCTGCACGGCCTCGTAGTAGCCGACCATCTCCTTGGCCAGGAGGATCCGCTGCTGCGCGTACGGCTCGACGAGCGCGCGCACCGCGCGCACGTCGGCGGGCAGCGCGGGGCGCACGGTGAACGACGTGGCGCGAGTCACGCGCGTCACTGTACGACGGCGGCCCGGGGCCGCGGCCGGACGCTCCGCGAGGTGGGCACCAGCCGTCACACGCCCTCGACGAGCCGCACCGCGGTGAGCTCGTCGAGCACGAGGTCGGTCACGACGCCGGCCGCGAGCGCGGCGCGCAGCGGCGCGACCTTGTTGTCGCCCGCGACGGCGCACAGCCGGCGCGGGATGCGGCGGAGCTGGTGCGGCGTGGGACCGGACGCGCGCGCGTTGATCGGGATGTCGCGGTACGTGCCGTCCGCGCGCAGGAACACGGTGCACACGTCCCCCACGACGCCGGTGTCGTCCAGCAGGGCGACGTCCTCGGGGTCGAGGTAGCCCGCGGCGTAGACGTGCGACGGCACCCCGCCGGAGACCGCGCCCACCGAGAACAGCGCGATGTCGGCCTGGGCCTGCGCGTCGAGCACGCGGCGCACCGACCGCTCGCGCCACATGGCCGCCTTGGTCTCGGCGTAGTCGAAGAACGCCGGGACGGAGAAGTGGTGCACCTGCGCGTCGAACGCCTCGCCGAACGAGGCAATGATCTCGCCGGCGTAGCCGACGCCCGACGTGCGCGTGTTGGCCGCGCCGTTGAGCTGCACGACGACGGCGCCGCGGGTCGCCTTGTGGTGCAGGTGGTGGGCGATCGCCGCGAGCGTGGTGCCCCACGCGATGCCGAGCACCATGCCGGAGTCGAACCACCGGGCCAGGAGCCGGGCCGTGGCGATCGCGACCTGCTCCAGCCGTGCCTCGTCGCCGGCGGAGTCCGGGACGGGGACCACGTAGGCGTCGATGCCGTACGCGGCGGAGATCTCCTTGCCGAGCCCGGGGGCTCGGGAGTGCGCCGGGCGCAGCGTGATCTCCACGACGCCGGTCTGGCGCGCGTGCTTGATCAGGCGCGACACGGTCGAGCGGGACGTGCGCAGGTGGCGCGCGATCGTCTCCATCTTCATGTCCTGCAGGTAGTACATGGTCGCGGCCATGAGCACGTCCCGCTCCCGGTCGGTCGTCATGGGCCCACTCTGGCACGGCTGCACGTTCGTGCACACCGGTTGCGCGAACGTGCCGCCGGTGCTGACCTTGGACCGTCGTCGACCGGAGGGGATGAACGATGGCGTCCACACGACTCACGGCGGAGTCACGGGAGCAGGCACTGGCGGCCCTCGAGGCGTCGCGCGAGGCGACGAGCGAGCTCGACGTGCTCGTCGTCGGCGGCGGCGTCACCGGGGCCGGCATCGCGCTCGACGCGGTGACCCGCGGCCTGTCGACCGCCGTCGTCGAGGCGCAGGACTGGGCCTCCGGCACCTCGAGCCGCTCGAGCAAGCTCGTGCACGGTGGCCTGCGGTACCTGCAGATGCTCGACTTCCACCTGGTGCACGAGGCGCTCACCGAGCGCGACCTGCTCCTCAGGGACCTCGCACCCCACCTCGTGCGGCCGGTCCCGTTCCTCTACCCCCTCGAGCACCGCGTCTGGGAGCGCGCGTACGTGGGCGCCGGCATCGCGCTGTACGACACGCTGGCCGCCGTCGCGCCCGGCCGCCGCGCCATGCCGATACACCGGCACCTCACGCGCCGGCAGATCGCCCGCAAGTTCCCCGACCTGGCCCACGACGCCGCGATCGGCGCCGTGCAGTACTGGGACGCGTCCGTGGACGACGCGCGCCTGGTCACCACCCTCATCCGCACGGCCGCGAGCTACGGTGCGCACGCCGCGGCGCGCACCCAGGTCGTCGAGCTCACCAAGAGCGCCACCGGCGCGGTCAACGGAGCGGTCGTCGTCGACCTCGAGACCGGCCGGGAGATCACCGTCCGCGCGCGCCACGTCGTCAACGCGACGGGCGTGTGGACCGAGGACACCGAGGCGCTCGCCGGCGACCAGGGCGGCCTGCGCGTCCTGGCGTCGAAGGGCATCCACATCGTGGTGCCGCGCGAGCGGATCAAGGGCAAGGTCGGGCTGATCCTCCAGACCGAGAAGTCGGTGCTGTTCATCATCCCGTGGTCGCGCTACTGGGTCATCGGCACCACCGACACCCCCTGGGACCTCGACCCCGTGCACCCCGTCGCCACGGCGGCCGACATCGACTACGTCCTCGACCACGCCAACGCCGTCCTGGCGCACCCGCTGTCGCACGACGACGTCATCGGCACCTACGCCGGCCTGCGGCCGCTGCTCCAGCCCGGGACCAAGGAGGGCACCTCGTCGGCGAAGGTGTCCCGCGAGCACACCGTCGCCTCCCCCGCACCGGGACTGACCGTCATCGCGGGCGGCAAGCTCACGACGTACCGGATCATGGCCAAGGACGCGGTCGACTTCGCGATCGGCTCGCGCGCCTCCGCGCTCCCGTCGATCACGCACCGCATCCCGCTGCTCGGGGCGGTCGGGCTCCAGGCGGTGCAGCGCCAGGCGCGGGCGTGGGCCCAGCGCTACCGCTGGACCCCCGCGATGGTCGACCACCTGCTGCACCGGTACGGGTCCAACCTGCGCGAGATCGTCGAGCTGTGCGAGGCCGACCCGTCGCTGGCCCGGCCGCTCGAGCACGCCCCCGCCTACCTGCGCGCGGAGGCGCACTACGGCGTGAGCCACGAGGGTGCGCTGCACCTCGAGGACCTGATGCTGCACCGCACGCGCCTCGTCTACGAGGTGCCCGACAGCGGCGTCGCCGCGCTGCCCGAGATCGCCGACGTCGTCGCGCCCCTGCTCGGCTGGGACGACGCCGAGCGCGACGCCGAGATCGCGTCCTACACCGCGCGCGTCGAGGCCGAGCAGGCCGCCGCGCGCGAGGCCGACGACGCCGCGGCCGAGGCGGCACGCCGACGTGCCGCGGACGTCGCGGCGCTGCGCCCGCTCCGCACCTGAGCGGGCCCCCCGAACGACGGCCCACCGTCCATGACGACGGTGCGCCGGCGACCTGACAACGAAGTCATTCGAGAAAGCGAGATGGCAATGTCAACAGGCGAGATCTTCGTCAGCGAGCTCCTGGGCACGATGACGCTCCTGCTGTTCGGGTGCGGCGTCGTGGCGAACGTGATCCTGCCCAAGACGAAGGGCTTCGGCGGTGGCTGGCTGCTGATCAACTTCGGGTGGGGCCTCGCGGTGTTCGCCGGCGTCTTCGTGGCGTTCAAGAGCGGAGGCCACATCAATCCCGCGGTCACGCTCGGCATCATGGCCAGCGGGGCCTCCGAGCTGGGTCCGGGTGTCGACGCCACCGTGGGCAACGCGATGATCTACATCGCGGGCCAGTTCGTCGGCGCCTTCCTCGGCGCGGTGCTGGCCTTCCTCACCTACAAGAGGCACTTCGACCAGGAGGCGCCGGGCGCGATCAAGCTCGCCGTCTTCTCCACGGGGCCCGAGGTGCGCTCCTACTCGTGGAACCTCGTCACCGAGATCGTCGGCACCTTCGCGCTCGTGTTCGTCGTCCTCTCGTTCGCCAACTGGCCCGGCGACATGGGACCGCTCGCCGCAGCCCTCCTGGTCACGGGGATCGGCGCGAGCCTCGGCGGCCCCACGGGCTACGCCATCAACCCCGCCCGCGACCTCGGCCCCCGCGTCGCGCACGCCGTCCTGCCCATCCGTGACAAGGGTCCGAGCGACTGGGGCTACTCCTGGGTGCCGATCGTCGGCCCGCTCATCGGCGGTGTCCTGGGCGGCCTGCTCGCCTCGGTGGCGTTCTCCTGACCCGCCCACAACCGACCGGAACGATCCACAACGACGTGAAGGACACACACCATGGCTGACTACGTCCTCGCCATCGACCAGGGCACGACGAGCTCGCGTGCCATCGTCTTCGACCACTCCGGCCGCATCGTCTCGACCGGGCAGCTCGAGCACGACCAGATCTTCCCCCGGGCCGGCTGGGTCGAGCACAACCCCGACCAGATCTGGAACAACGTGCGCGAGGCGGTCGGCATCGCGCTCACCCGCGCCAACATCAACCACAGCGACCTCGCCGCGATCGGCATCACCAACCAGCGCGAGACGACGGTCGTGTGGGACAGGACGACCGGCAAGCCGGTCTACAACGCGATCGTGTGGCAGGACACGCGCACGCAGGCGATCGTCGACGAGCTGGGCGGCGACGTCGGGTCCGACAAGTACAAGTCCGTCGTCGGCCTGCCGCTCGCGACGTACTTCTCCGGCCCCAAGGTCAAGTGGATCCTCGACAACGTCGACGGCGCGCGCGAGGCCGCCGAGCGGGGCGACCTGCTGTTCGGCAACACCGACGCGTGGGTCCTGTGGAACATGACCGGCGGCGTCGACGGCGGCGTGCACGTCACCGACGTCACCAACGCCTCACGCACGATGCTCATGGACCTCGACACCCTCTCGTGGCGCGAGGACATCGCCGCCGACATGGGCATCCCCATGTCGATGCTCCCGGAGATCCGCTCCTCGTCCGAGGTCTACGGGCAGGGCCGCCCGCGCGGCATGGTCCCCGGCGTGCCGATCGCCGGCATCCTCGGCGACCAGCAGGCCGCCACCTTCGGCCAGGCGTGCTTCGAGGTCGGCACCGCGAAGAACACCTACGGCACGGGCAACTTCATGCTGCTCAACACGGGCACCGAGAAGATCCCGTCCAAGAACGGCCTCCTGACGACCGTCTGCTACAAGATCGGCGACGCGCCGCAGGTCTACGCGCTCGAGGGATCGATCGCCGTGACCGGCTCGCTCGTGCAGTGGCTGCGCGACAACCTCGGGCTGTTCGCCGACGCGCCCGACGTCGAGTGGCTCGCGGGCAAGGTCGAGGACAACGGCGGCGCGTACTTCGTGCCGGCGTTCTCCGGGCTGTTCGCGCCGTACTGGCGGCCCGACGCCCGCGGTGCGCTCGTCGGGCTCACCCGGTACGTCAACCGCAACCACATCGCCCGCGCCGCGCTCGAGGCCACGGCGTACCAGACCCGCGAGGTCATGGACGCGATGAACGCGGACTCCGGCGTCGACCTCACCGAGCTCAAGGTCGACGGCGGCATGGTGGCCAACGAGCTGCTCATGCAGTTCCAGGCCGACCAGCTCGGCGTCGACGTCATCCGGCCCAAGGTCGCGGAGACCACGGCGCTCGGTGCCGCGTACGCGGCGGGCATCGCCGTCGGGTTCTGGAACG
>JAPSLD010000082.1 GCA_031181105.1 Isoptericola sp.
CGAGAACCTGTCGGCGGGGCTCCCCCGCCGCCCGGAGGACGTCGAGGCGTGGATGGCGCGCCTGCGCGCCTGACGGACCGCCCGGTCAGCCGAGCGGGCGGCGCAGGCCGCTCGCTCGGCGCACCGGACGTCCGACCGCCGCCCGCACGGCGTCCTGGGTCCCGACCACCCGCACGTGCGAGCGCGCACGCGTCACGGCGGTGTAGAGCAGCTCGCGCGTGAGCAGCGGCGAGGTCGCGGGCGGCAGGACGAGCGTCACCCGGTCGAACTGGCTGCCCTGCCCGCGGTGCACCGTCATGGCGTGCACCGTGTCGACGTCGGGCAGCCGGTGCGGGCGCACGAGCAGCGGCGCCTCGGGCTTGCCGAACGCCGCCACGAGCCCGCCGCGCCCGTCCGCCACGACGACGCCGGTGTCGCCGTTGTACAGGCCCGTGTCGCGGTCGTTGGTCGTCACGAGGAGCGGCCGCCCCGCGTACCACGGGCCGCGTCCCGTCTCGGCGCCGACGGCCTCGGAGACCCACTCCTCGACGAGGCGGTCCCAGTGCGCGACGCCGGCCGGGCCGCGGCGGTGGGCGAGCAGCAGCCGGTGCCGCTCCAGGGCGCGCAGCGCGCCGCCGGCGTCGCCCGCCCGCGCCGCGGCCACGAGCGACGTCCCGCCCTCGACCGCGTCCGCGCGCAGGGACGCGACCTCGGCGTCGTCGGGACGCTCGCCCGCGACCTCCACGAACTCGACGTCCGCGTCCCCGGCCCGCAGCAGCGCGACGGCCGCGTCGGCGTCACCCTCGCGGACGGCGGTCGCGAGCGGCAGGATCGCGCTGTCCGGCCGCTGGCGGTGGACCGTCTCGAGCCGCACGACGCCGTTGCGCAGCCGCCGGCCGTCCTCGCCGTCGGGCAGGTCGCCCGGCACGAGGCCCGCGAGCGCGGCCGGGAGCGCGTCGGCCACCGGCGGACGGGCGACGAGGTCACCCAGCACCGCCCCTGCCTCGACCGAGGCGAGCTGGTCCGGGTCCCCCACCAGGACGAGCCGCGCGTCGGGGCGCAGCGCCTCGAGGAGGCGCGCCATGAGCGGCAGGGAGACCATCGACGTCTCGTCGACGACGACGACGTCGTGCGGCAGGTGGTGCCCCGCGTCGTGCCGGAACCGGGTCGAGGAGCCGGGGCGCCAGCCGAGCAGCCGGTGCACCGTCGTCGCGGCGGGTCGGCCCACGCGGGTGCGGTCGGCGGGCTCCAGCCCGTCGAGCGCCTCGGCCACGGCCTCCTGGAGGCGGGCGGCCGCCTTCCCGGTCGGCGCGGCGAGCGCGATGCGCAGGGGTCGTCGCTCGCCGAGCACATCCTGGAGCACCGCGAGCAGCCGGGCGACGGTCGTCGTCTTCCCCGTGCCGGGGCCGCCCGTGAGCACCGTGACCCGGCTGAGGACCGCCGTCGCGGCGGCGAGGCGCTGGCGCGTGTCGCCGTCGGCGGGGAACAGGCGGCGCACGGCGGCGCCGACCCGGCCGGGGTCGAGGTCCCGGGCGTCGGGCGCGACCTCGGCCAGCCGGGCGTCGACCTCGCGGCGCACCACGACCTCGTGCCGCCAGTACCGGTCGAGGTAGAGACGCCCGTCGACCCACCGCACCGGGCGGTCGTCGGGGCCCTCGGCGCCGACCGCGACGAGCGGGCTCGCCTCGATCGCGGCGCGCCATTCCTCGGCCTCCGGCCACCGCAGGTCGTCGGCGGGCGCGGCGTCCTCGGCCTCGGGCACCGCGAGCGCCTCGCGGTCGTCAAGCTCGACGCACACGGAGCCCGAGCGCACGGCACGCACGGCGAGCGCGACCGCGAGCCGGACCCTCTCGTCGGCCTCGCCGGCGAGCCGGCCGAGCCGCCGCGCGACGTGCACGTCGGCCGCGGAGACGATGCCCGCACGGTTGTGCTCGGCGAGCAGCGGCTCGGCGTGCAGGGCCAGCCGGGCGTCGCCCGGGGGCGTCGCCAGAGAGGTCGTCGCCGGAGAGGTCGTCGCCGGACCGGACGTCGTCGTCATCCGCGCCTCCCGTCGAGCAGGGCGGAGAGCTCGGTCACGAGCCCGGCGGGCGGGCGCCACGCCATCACGCCGGCCGGCTCGCCGTCGAACACGGGGGTCTGCGGCCCGCACATGCCGCGCACGAACAGGTACAGGCCGCCCGCCAGGTGCACGTCGGGGTCGTACCCGGCCTGCCGCCAGCGCAGGAACCGGTGGAGGGCGGCAAGGTACAGCAGGAGCTGCAGCGGGTAGTGCGCGCGCATCATGGCCTCGGCCATCGCCTCGGGCCGGTAGTGCCACGCGGTGAGCGGCTCGTCGGGCACGCCGAGGCGGTTGGTCTTGTAGTCGACGACGAGATAGCGCGGCCCGTCGCCGTCGTCCACGCGCAGCACGGCGTCGATGCTCCCGGTCAGGTAGCCGCGCAGCCGCGACTCGCCGAGCCCGGCCAGCGAGTCGGGGTACGGGGCGAACGGGTCGTCCGGCCGCAGGTGCCGGCGCAGCAGCGCCACCACGTCCCCGAGGCGCGACGCCTCGCGCGGCTCGTCCCCGCCCGCGAGCGGCAGCTCGAACTCGAGCTCGGACAGCCGGTCCGCGGGGGTCAGGTCGCGCAGCGTGCGGCCGCCCGCGAGGGGTCCGAGCGGCGAGTCGAGGACGACCTCGAGCGCCGCGGCCAGCTCGCCGTCGTCCACCCCGGGCATCCGTGCCGCCCCGGCCTCCGCGCACCGCCGGGCGATCTCCGCCCGCAGGTCCGGCGCCGTGGTGTCGACGTGCTCGAGCACCGCGTGCACGAGCGTGCCGAACGCCGCACCCGCCGGCATGCCGGCGAGCGGCGACGCGACGTCGTGCGCGGGGTGCGTCGCGGCCGGCGCCCGCAGCGCGACGTCGACCTCGTCCTGCACGCCGGGCTCCTCCGGCTCGCTCGCCACGCCCGGGTGCTCGTGCGCCGCGGCCGTGAGCCCGCTGTACGAGGTGCGGCGCCACGCCAGGTCGAGACGCCGGCTGAACCGGGCGACCGCGAGGTCCGGACGCTCGAGCGCGGGCGCCGTCCACCGCACCGGCTCCGGGCGTGCGGCCACCGTCTCGACCACGACCGTGCCCTCGGACGCGGCGGCCAGCGCCCCGAGCCGGTGCGCCACCGCCTCGTCCGTCGGCTGCGGGACGTGGCCCGGCGGCTGCATCCCGGGCGCGTGGTCGCCCAGCAGGACGCGGGTCAGCGCACCGCGCCCCGAGTTGTTCGACGGCGCCCACCACGCCACGACCTGGCACGCCGCGCGGGTGAGCGCCACGTACAGCAGCCGCAGGTCCTCGCCGCGGTCCTCCGCGAGGTGCCGCTCGAGCGCCGCCCGGTGGTGCACGTCGTCCTGGCCGCCCACGTGCAGCACGCGCGTGCCGGCGTCGTCGTGGAACCGCAGCGCCACGGGAGGGCGGCGGCTGTCCTCGTACCGGTCCCAGGCGAAGGGCACGTACACGACCGGGAACTCGAGACCCTTGCTCGCGTGCACGGTGACCACCTGCACGGCCGCCGCGTCGGTCTCGAGCCGGCGGCTGCGCTCCTCGGCGTAGTCCTCGGCCGCCTCGGCGATGCGCCGGCGCAGCCAGTCGGTGAGGGCCGCCGGTCCCAGCCGGTCCGTGACGGCGGCCAGGTGCAGCGCCTGCCCGACGTGCCGCACGTCCGTGAGGGTCCGCTCCCCCGCCGACGTCCGCAGCAGGCGCTCGGCGACGCCACCGGCGGCGACCGCCTCGAGCAGCGCCGCGACGCCCTTGTCGGCCAGGGCGCGCGCCCACGAGCGCACCGTGTCGGAGAGCTCGTCACGCTCGGCGTCGCTCGCGCCGGCGAGGCGCGCCGCGTCCCACCCGACGAACGGCGTGAGGGCGAGGGCGGCCGCCCGGCCGTGGTGGCCGGGCTGCTCGAGCGCGCCGAGCAGCGTGAGCCAGTGCTGCGCGGCCTGCGTCGCGAACACGCTCGACAGCCCGGAGACGACGGCGGGCACGCCGGCCGCCACGAGGGCGTCGCGCACGGCGGCCGCGTCCGCGTTGCGCCGGGCGAGCACCGCGACGTCGCCCGGCTCGAGCGCACGCCACCCGTCGCCGTCGCGCAGCCGGGTGGCGCGCAGCTGCCGCACGACGTCGGCCGCGACGTCCGCGCACACGAGGTCGCGGACCGCGCCGATCGCGGCGTTGCGGGTGCCGCGCACGCCGAACGCCTCGCGCGTCACGTGGCGGACCCGCACGGGCACCCCGCCGTCGAGCCGCCGGCCCTCGTGCCGGGCCTCCACGGGGCGCACCACGATCCGCTCGTCGCCGAGCGCCGCACCGCGCAGCACGGTCTCCAGCCCGCGCAGGAGCGGCGCGTCGCTGCGCCAGTTCCGGCCGAGCGTGGCGGTCGTCGTCGCGTCGGCGCGCGCGGCGAGGTAGGTGACGACGTCGCCGCCCCGGAACGCGTAGATCGCCTGCTTCGGGTCGCCGATGAGCACGAGCGTGCGGTGCCCGTGGAACGCGGTGCGCAGGATCTCCCACTGGACGGGGTCGGTGTCCTGGAACTCGTCCACGAGCACCACCGCGTACCGCGAGCGCACGCGCTCGGCGGCGGCGGGTCCGCCCTCGGGGTCGGCGAGGGCGTCGCGCAACCGGGTCAGGAGGTCGTCGTAGTCGAGCAGCCGGCGCTCGCGCTTGCGCCGCTCGACCTCCGCGACGACGTCGCGCGCGAAGGCGAACCGGTGCCCGGCCGCCGACCCCGCCGCGGCGGCCGACGGCTCGAGCCGCGCCTGGTGGTCGCTCATCGCCTCGGCGGCGACGCGCCGCGCCTCCGCGGGCCGCAGCGCCGGCTCGGCCTGGTCGGCGTAGCGCTGCAGGTAGAGGTCGTCGACGACCTCGTCGACCAGGTCGGCGATCTCGGGCACGAACGTGGCGTCGGGGTCGACGTCGGCCGCGACGCCCAGCGTGGCGAGCATCTGCTGGCAGAAGCCGTGCGTCGTCGTGATGGTCGCGGCGTCGAACGACGACAGCGCGCGCGTGAGCCGGTCGCGCCGCCGGTCCAGCTCGGCCGCGTCGCACTCCGCGAGGTGGCGCACGACGGCGTCCTCGCTGTGCCGGGCGCCGGGTGCCCGCAGCGCGCGCTCGGTGGCGACGAGCCGCTCGCGGACCCGGTCGCGGAGCTCGGTGGTCGCGGCGCGCCCGAACGTCACGAGCAGCAGCTCGGGCAGCTCGGCGACGCCCTCGGCGACGTACCGTGCCGCGAGCGCCGCGATGGTGAACGTCTTGCCCGTCCCCGCGCTCGCCTCGAGCACCGTCGTGCCGCTCGGCAGCTCGCCGCACACGTCGAACACGACGGGCGCGACGGACGTCAGGTCCAGCGTCTCGCTCACAGCGTCACCGTCTCCTCGTGCGCGAGCAGCGGCTGCCACACGCGCCGTGCGAGCACGCCGAGCCGCGTCCGGTCCTGCGGCCACCAGGCCTGCTCGGCGGCGCTCGGCACGCCCGCGACCTCGCGCAGCGTGACGCCGGCGCCCCAGCACAGCACGTGGTGGTCGTCGGCGCGCTCGAACCCCTGCGACCACTCCTGCGACGCCGCCTCGAGCGCCTGGACCTCCTCCGCCCCCCCGTCGCGGCTCGTGGCGTAGGCGCACGCGCAGGCGACGGGCAGCGGCAGGGGCTCGCGGGACGCCAGCTCGCGCAGCGCGACCAGCTCGCCCAGGTGGCGCACCGCCTCTGCGCGGGTCGGCGTGCGCAGGGTCGAGACGGCGGCCCGCGGCGCGCGCACCGGCGCCCGCCCGACCGTCACGGCGCGCCACGGCACCTCCGGTCGCGCGACGACCAGCGCGAGGAGCTGCACCCACGCGCGCAGCCGGTGCTTCGGGCCGAGCTTGGAGAACGTCGAGCGCAGCACGACCTCCCCGTGCACCCCGGGCACGGTCCCCGTCACGACGCCGCCCGCCGGCAGCTCGGCCGTGACGTCGACGCCGGCCGGCCTCGACGTGGCGTACCGGCGCGCCGCCTGGGCCACCGGGACCACCTTCTCCTGCACGCCCAGCAGGGTGGCGCGGCCGAGCTCCTTGGGCGGGACCTCACCGCGCCGCCACTCGACGTTGAGGGCCTGGCGCGGGTCGACGCCGTCGAGCAGGGCACCGAGCAGCCGCTCCCCGAGCGGCCACTGGCCGAGCGGGTCCAGCTCGAGCGGGAGCCGGTCGGCGACGTCGTCGGCCTCCCCGGCGAGCGAGACCTGGAGCCGGCGGCGCAGGAACCACCGCACCGGGTGCTCGAGCGCGGAGACGAGGTCGTCCAGGTCGGTCTCCGGGCCGGCCTCGTCGGGCCCCGCGGGCGGGAGCGGCTCGCGCAGGAAGGGCGCCCGCCCCTCGCGGGGGCCGCGTCCGGCGAGCGCCGCGGCGTGGGCGTGCGCGTCGAAGCTGAAGGGCCCCGGGCGCCCGAGCGCGCCCGCGGCGAAGTTGCGCTCGTCGACCGGCTGCAGCGGGTGGCGCACGACGACGGCCTCCCGCGCCGCCCGCCCGTCGGGCAGGTGCGCCGCGGCGTCGAGGGCGTCGAGGAGCTCGCCCACGGGGACGGCGGGCGGGCGCGGCGCCCCGGTGCGCTCGTCGGCCCCGCTGTACAGGACGACGAGCCGCTCGGACGCGGCCGCGACGGCGTCGAGGAAGAGCTGGCGGTCCTCGCTGCGCGGGTCGCGCTCACCGAGGCGCGGGTCGCGCAGCAGCAGGTCGTCGCCGTCGAAGGATCCGCCGCGGGGGAACGCCCCGTCGTCGAGCCCCAGGAGGCACACGACGCGGTGCGGCACGGCGCGCATCGGCTCGAGGGAGCACACCGTCAGGGCGCCCGTGCGGAAGCCGGCCCGAGTGGGGCGGCCCTGCAGCCGGTCGGCCAGCAGGGCGCGCACGTCCGGCAGGCGCAGCGGGACGCCGTCGTGCCCCTCGCCGGTGCGGCGCACGTCGGCGAGCACGCGCCGCGCCTGGCTCAGCTGCCACTCCTCGGTGGGCGCGGCGTCGGCGAGCAGGGTCACGGCGCGGTCCAGCGCGTCGAGCCACTCGTCGCGCGGCCGGGCGCCGTCGAGCTCGGCGAGCACGGTGCCGAGCCGGTCGAGCAGCTCCGCGAGCCGGCCGGCGAGGTCGACGTCGGTGCCGTCGACGTCGTCCAGCGGGAGGGCCGAGGCGACGAAGCGGTGATCCTCCTCCGCCATCGCGGCGCCGAGCAGGATGCGGTCGAGCGCGGTGTCCCAGGTGCCCTGCCGGACCGCGGGGAGGCCGAACCGCGCACGCCGTGCGGCGCCCTCTCCCCAGTGCACGCCGGCCTCGACCGCCCACTCGCGCACCCGGGCGAGGTCGTCGTCGGAGAGGCGGAACCGCCGGCGCACGGGCTCGGAGGCCGCGAGGTCCAGCACCTCGGACGCGGTGACGCGCCCGTCGGCGAGCTCCAGCAGGGTGCCGAGCAGCATGAGCACCGGGTTGACGTACCGCGGCGAGCGGTCCGCGAGCCGCACCCGCAGCGCCTGCCCGGGGTGGGCGGCGGCCGCCGCCTCGGCGCCGTCGCCGTCGACGAGGCCGAACGTCGCCGCGACGAGGGGCGCGACGACCTCGACGTCGGGGCACATGACGATGACGTCGCGCGGCTCGAGCGTCGGGTCGTCCGCGAGGAGGCCGGCGAGGACGTCGCGCAGGACCTCGACCTGCCGGGCCAGGCCGTGGCAGGCGTGGACCTCGACCGACCGGTCCTGCGGGTCGAGGTCGACCGGCGGGCTCGCGTCGTCGTCGTCCCGGAGCCTGCGCTGGAGCCGGCCGAGCAGGCTCGGGGGCGGCTCGGGCGCCGGGTGGTGGAGGTGCTCGTGCGCGCCCGGGTGCTCGGCGAGGCGCGCGAGCCGGACCTGGAGCTCGGTCGCGTCCCGCGCCATCGACGCGAGCACCGGGTGCCGCGCGGGCGTGCGGTGGTCGGCCCGCCGCGCGGAGGTCGGCGAGAGCTCCGCGACGCGGTCCCACAGCGCGGGCGACGGGTGCGGCAGCCAGACGTGCACGTCGCGGTGCGCGCCGAGCGCGTGCAGCACGCGCAGCTGGTCCTCGGGCAGGCGCGTCGGCCCGAACACCGACAGCCGCTCGGGCAGGTCGACGGCGCCGGGACGCGCGGCCACCTCGCGCACCACGTCGGCGAGCAGCTCGGCGGGACCCGGCTCGCCGACCCGCTCGCGCACGCGGCGCCAGACCTCGACCTGCCAGGCGAGGTCGGGCGGGACGTCCGCGGGCGCGCCGGCGTCGCCCCGGGCCCCCGCCCACCCCGCGACCATGTCCGGGCGCTGCGCGGCGTACGACGCGAACAGGCGCGTGAGGCGCCGGGCCACGCCGAGCCGGCGCCCGCGCCGGGTGTCGTCGTCGCCGTCGCCGAGGTACCGGGCGAGCGGCGCGGCCCAGGCCTCGTGGACGGCGCCGTCGACGACGTCGAGCACCGTCCAGGTCAGGCGGTCGGGCTGCCACGGGTCGGACTCGGGGTCGCGGCCCGCGACGTGCGCGACGACGTCCCCGACGAGCCGCGCCGGCGAGCCGAACACGACGTTGGCGCACACGCCCGCCTCGCCCGCCGTCCCGGCGCCGAGGTGGTGGGAGAGCCGCTGTGCGAGCCAGCGCTCGACCCCGCGCGTCGGCACGGCGACGACGTCCGGGGTGAACGGGTCGGCCGGTGGCGGGCCCAGCACGGCGGCGAGCGCCGGCACGAGCGCGTCGGCGCGCTCCGAACGGTGCACGTGCAGCACGGGTCCACCTCCCGTCGGGTCCTGGGGTCCGGCGGCGCCACCCTACGAGATGGCACCGACAGGAGGGCTTAGGCCCGGCGGTCGTCCTCCGGCGGAGGTGCGTACGGGTCCGACGACGGCTGCGCGGGCGGGGCCTGCTCGGGCGACGCCGCGCCCGGGACGGGCTGCTGGGGCTGCTGCGGCGGCTGGGGCGTGCTCGCCGCGGGCCGCATCGCGCCGTAGCGCGGCTCGCCCGTCGGCGTGGTCCACCGCGGGTCGGGCGTCGACGGCGACGCGGCGGCGGTGGACGGGGCGACGGCAGCGGCCTGGCGGGCCTTGCCCAGCCCGCCGGGCGACTTCAGCAGCAGCGACCGCGCCTCGCCCGCCTGCTCCGTCGCGCACAGGATCGCGTACGTCGAGGCGACGATCTGCGACTGCGACGTGAAGTCGCGGCGCCCGCCCGTGAAGGCGTAGGACAGCACGGAGAACAGCAGCCCGAACCCGGCGCCGAGCGCGATGCCCACGAAGAGCACGCCGCCGGCCTCGGGCCCGCCGAAGAACGTGAGGAGCAGGCCGACGAAGAAGCCGAACCACGCGCCGGACAGCGCACCGGCGAGCGCCACGCGCCCGTAGGTGAGGCGCCCCGTCACGCGCTCGACCATCCGCAGGTCGGTGCCCACGATGGTCACGTTCTGCACCGGGAACTTCTCGTCGGACAGGTAGTCCACGGCCTGCTGGGCCTCGAGGTAGGTGTCGTAGGCGGCGACCTCGTCGCCGCGCGGCGGCGTGGGGACGCGCGGGGTGGCGTTGGCCCGGGTGAACGTCATTGCCCCAGTCTCCCCTACCGCGCGCCGCGCCACCACACCCTGGCGACACCTGCCGCGTAGGCTGACCAGCGTGAGCGCAGGCACCCGAGTCTTCGTCGCACGTCTCGCGGGGACGCCGGTCTTCGACCCGATCGGCGACCAGGTCGGGCGCGTGCGCGACGTCGTGGCCCTCGTCCGGGCCAAGGGCGCCCCCCGCGCGGTCGGCCTCGTCGTCGAGGTCGCGGGCCGTCGCCGGATCTTCCTGCCGCTGACGCGCGTGACGACGATCGACGGCGGGCAGGTCATCACGACGGGCCTCGTCAACATCCGCCGGTTCGAGCAGCGCGCCATGGAGTCGCTCGTGCTGGGCGAGCTGCTCGACCGCACGGTCCGGTTCAGGGACGGCTCGGGCGAGGCGACGATCGAGGACCTGTCCATCGCCCGCCAGCGCAACGGCGACTGGATCGTCGACCAGCTCTTCGTCCGCCGGGGGCACCCGCAGCGCGGCATCGGGCTGCGGCGGCGGGGTGCCACGCTCGTCGTGCCCGTCGACGCCGTGACGGGGCTCGCGGCGTCGGCCGAGGAGCAGGGCGCCGCCCGGCTGCTCGAGGCGTACGAGGACCTGCGGCCCGCCGACCTCGCGGACGCGCTCCACGAGCTGGGCGACACGCGCCGCCTCGAGGTCGCGTCCGCGCTCGACGACGAGCGCCTCGCCGACGTCCTCGAGGAGCTGCCCGAGGACGACCAGGTCTCGATCCTGTCGGCGCTCGACTCCGACCGCGCGGCCGACGTGCTCGAGGCCATGCAGCCCGACGACGCGGCCGACCTGCTGCACGAGCTGCCCGCCGAGCAGGCCGCCCGGCTGCTCGAGCTGATGGAGCCGGAGGAGGCCAAGGACGTGCGCCGCCTCCTCACGTACGCCGAGGACACCGCCGGCGGCCTCATGACCACCGAGCCCGTGATCCTGGGGCCGGAGACGACGATCGCGACGGCGCTCGCGCAGATCCGGCGCCAGGACCTGCCGCCCGCGCTCGCGTCGATGGTGTTCGTCGTCCGCCCCCCGCTCGAGACCCCGACCGGCCGGTTCCTCGGCGTCGCGCACTTCCAGCGGCTGCTGCGCGAGCCGCCGCACGCCGCGGTGGGGTCCGTGCTCGACGACACCGCCGAGTGGCTCACGCCCGACGCGCCCGTCGGCCGGGTGACCCGCCTCCTGGCCGCGTACGACCTGCTGGCCCTGCCGGTGCTCGACTCGCAGAAGCGTCTGCTGGGCGCCGTCTCCGTCGACGACGTGCTCGACCACATCCTCCCGGACGACTGGCGCGAGCAGCACGACGACGAGGAGCTCCAGGAGGTGCCGCGTGGCTGACCCGCTCGACCAGCCGAAGGAGATCCGCCGCTCGTTCATCCCCCGCCCCCGCATGGAGAAGGACGCGGCGGGCAAGGTGGCGGAGGGGATCGCCCGGTTCCTCGGCACCCCGCGGTTCCTCGTCTACCTCACGGTGTTCTGCGCCGTGTGGCTCGCGTGGAACACCGTCGGCCCCGAGGCCCTGCGGTTCGACTCCGCGGCCAACGGGTTCACCGCGCTCACGCTCATGCTCTCGCTCCAGGCCTCCTATGCCGCGCCGCTCATCCTGCTCGCCCAGAACCGCCAGGACGACCGCGACCGCGTCATGGCGGAGCACGACCGGCAGCGCTCGGAGCGCAACCTCGCCGACACCGAGTACCTGGCGCGCGAGATGGCGGCCCTGCGCATCGCGCTGGGCGAGGTCGCCACGCGCGACTTCGTGCGCTCCGAGATCCGCAACCTGCTCGAGGAGATCGCCGACCGCGAGGCCGCGGCGGACCGCCCGGACACCGCCGACCGGTCGCGCTGACCCGTGACCGGGCCGCGGTCCGCGGTCCGTAGGATCGGGTCATGACGACCACCGGCTCCCCCGACCTCGAGGGCCGCGTCCGCGCGGCGCTCGCCACCGTCGTCGACCCCGAGATCCGCCGCCCCATCACCGACCTCGGCATGGTGCGCTCGGTCGACCTGCACGACGGCGGACGGGTCACGGTGGGTGTGGACCTCACGGTCGCGGGGTGCCCCATGAAGGGCACGCTCGTGCGCGACGTCACGGCCGCCGTCGGGCGGCTCGACGGCGTCGCCGCGGTCGACGTCGAGCTCGGCGTCATGACGCCCGAGCAGCGTCAGGCGCTGCGCTCGCAGCTGCGCGGCGGCACGGGCGACCCCGTCATCCCGTTCGCGCAGCCGGGCTCGCTGACCAAGGTGCTCGCGATCGCGTCCGGCAAGGGCGGGGTCGGCAAGTCCTCCGTGACGGCCAACCTCGCGGCCGCGATGGCGGCCGACGGGCTCAGCGTGGGCGTCGTCGACGCCGACATCTACGGCTTCTCGATCCCGCGCATGCTCGGCGTCGACCGCCAGCCCACGCGCGTCGACTCGATGCTGCTGCCGCCGGTGGCGCACGGCGTCAAGGTGGTGTCCATCGGCATGTTCGTGCCGGAGGGCCAGCCGGTCGTCTGGCGCGGGCCGATGCTGCACCGCGCGCTCGAGCAGTTCCTCGCCGACGTGTTCTGGGGCGACCTCGACGTCCTGCTCCTCGACCTGCCGCCCGGCACGGGTGACATCGCGATCTCCGTGGCGCAGCTGCTGCCGGGCAGCGAGATCGTCGTCGTGACCACCCCGCAGGCGGCGGCCGCGGAGGTCGCCGAGCGTGCCGGGTCGGTCGCGACCCAGACGTCGCAGGGCGTGGTGGGCGTCGTGGAGAACATGTCGTGGCTCGAGCAGC
>JAPSLD010000083.1 GCA_031181105.1 Isoptericola sp.
GTGACGGTGTTCGCCGTCGGCGCGGGCGTCGCCTCCGTCGCCACCCTCACGAGGTAGCGCTCTGCCTCGCGAGGTAGCGCGCCTCCGCGCGAGGTAGCGCAGAACGGGGCGCTACCTCGCCGAACCGAGCGCTACCTCGCCGAACCGTGCGCTACCTCGCCGAACCGTGCGCTACCTCGCGCGGTCGGTGGCGGGTGGGAGGCTGTGCGCATGAGCCTGATGCTCCTCGACACCGCGAGCCTCTACTTCCGCGCGTTCCACGGCCTGCCGGACACGCTGCGCTCCCCCGACGGCAAGCCCGTCAACGCGGTGCGCGGCCTGCTCGACATGATCGCGTTCCTCGTCACCGAGCACCGGCCCGACCGGCTCGTCGCCTGCTGGGACGACGACTGGCGGCCGGCGTTCCGCGTCGCGGCGATCCCGTCGTACAAGGGTCACCGCGTCGCGCAGGTCACGGAGCCCGGCACGCCCGACGTCGAGGAGGTGCCCGAGGCCCTCACGCCGCAGGTCCCGGTCATCGCGGAGGCGCTCGCCGCGCTCGGGATCGCCCGCGTCGGAGCGCCGGGCCACGAGGCGGACGACGTCATCGGCACGCTCGTCGAGCGCGAGACCGCCCGCGCGGCGTCCGACGGCGGCACCGGCCGCGTCGACATCGTCACCGGCGACCGCGACCTCTTCCAGCTGGTCGACGACGCCGCCGGCGTCCGTGTGCTGTACCCGGCGCGCGGGGTGCGCGACCCGGACGTGGTCGACCAGGCACGGCTCGCGGAGAAGTACGGCGTCCCGACGGGCGCCGCCTACGCCGACATGGCGATCCTGCGCGGCGACCCCTCCGACGGGCTGCCGGGCGTCCCGGGCATCGGCGACAAGACCGCGAGCAAGCTCGTCGCCACCTTCGGCGACCTCGAGGCGATCCGCGCCGCGGCGGTCGACGGCGCGCCCGGGCTCACGCCGTCCCAGCGCACGCGGCTGCGTGAGGCGAGCGACTACCTCGACGTCGCCCCCGTCGTCGTGCGCGTGGCCCGCGACGCTCCCGTCGCCGACGTCGACGACGCTCTCCCCCGCGCCCCGCGGGACCCGGAGGCGCTCGACGCGCTCGTCGAGCGGTGGGGCATCCGCTCGAGCGTCGACCGCGTGCTCACCGCGCTGGAGCGCCGCTGGTCGTGACGCCGCGGGCGGGCGACGGCGAGCGTCCGGGCCGATGATGGTGCTCCACCCGGACCGACCATCGCACCGGCCGACGGAGGACACGATGCCTGCACGCGGAGACCTGCCCGAGGGCGCACCGGCCTGGATCGACCTCGCCGCCGCCGACCTCGACGCGTCGATCACCTTCTACACGAGCCTGTTCGACTGGGAGCACACCAGCTACGGCGAGGAGTTCGGCGGCTACGGCCAGTTCCTGCTCGACGGCGAGCCGGTGGCCGGCGTGGGGCCGCTCCAGGACCCCAGCCAGGCCCCCGGCTGGGGCGTCTACCTGTGGACGACCGATGCCGACGCGACCGCCGCGCGCGTGACGGAGCAGGGCGGCACGGTGCTGCTGCCGCCCGACGACGTGCCCGGCCAGGGCCGCTTCCTCATGACCGCCGACCCCACGGGCGCTCCGGTCGCGTTCTGGCAGGCGGGCGGTCACTCGGGGTTCACGAGGGTCGCCGAGGCCGGCGCGCCGGCGTGGTTCGAGCTGTGGACGAACGACTTCGACCGGGCGGTCGCGTACTACCGCGACGTCGCGGGGTGGGACGCGCACGACCTCCCGAGCGACGGGCAGGCCTGGCGGTACGTCACCCACGGCCAGGGCGACGGCGCCTACGCCGGCATCTACGACGCCGCGGCGGACCTCGGGCCCCAGGGCGCGCCCTCGTGGGTCGTCTACTTCGGCACGGCCGACGTCGACGCCTCGCTCGTGCGCGCCCGGGCCCTCGGCGTCACGGTTCACGGCGAGCCGCAGGACACGCCGTACGGCCGGGTGGTCGGCGTCCGGGACCCGAGCGGCACGTGGTTCCAGCTCGTCTCCGTCTGACGCCTCCGCGCCCGATCAGCCGGTGTTCTGCAGGCCGGCGCTCACGCCGTTGACCGTGAGCAGCAGCAGGTGCTGCCAGCGGTCCTTGTACCCGCCGTCGACCCACTCGCCCGCGTCGGTCGTGAGGCCCTCGCTGGCACCCTCGGTGCGCAGCGCCCGCAGCGCGCGGACCTGCAGCAGCGACAGCGCGTCCACGTACGGCGAGCGCAGCTGCACCGCGCGCCCGAGCACGCGCCGGTTCGCGAGCGGCCACGGGTTCCCGGTGACGCGCAGCACCCACTCACGCGTCAGGCGCAGCTCGTCGAGGACCATCTGCGCGAGGTCGTCCCGGTCGCCCAGGGCGAGGTACCGCGCGGCGATGCGCTCGTCGGTCTTGGCGAGCGACATCTCGACGTTGTCGAGCAGGGTCGTGAACAGCGGCCACTCCCGGTAGGCGGCCCGCAGGTCCTCGACGCGCTCGGGGGTGTCGCCGAAGTCGCGCAGCGCGGTGCCCAGCCCGTACCAGCCGGCGAGGTTGATCCGCGCCTGCGACCACGAGAACACCCACGGGATGGCCCGCAGGTCGTCGAGCGAGTTGACCGACAGGCCGCGCTTGGCCGGGCGGGAGCCGATCGGCAGGAGGCCGACCTCCTCGAGCGGGGTCACCTGCGCGAACCACTGCGGGAAGCCCTCGGACTTCACGAGCGCGTGGAAGCGAGCCCGCGACGACGCGTCGAGCGCCGCGGCGACGTGCGCGAACCGCTCGGCGGTCGCGGCGTTGCGCCGCTCCGTCGACGGCGCCGACGCGAGGAGCGTCGCGGCCGCGACCTGCTCGATGTGCCGTGCCGCGATGGTTGGGTCACCGTACCGGGCGAGGATGACCTCGCCCTGCTCGGTGAGCTTGAACCGGCCGTCGACCGAGTGCGGCGGCTGGGCGAGCACCGCGCGGTTGGCCGGGCCGCCGCCGCGGCCGAGCGCGCCACCGCGCCCGTGGAACAGCGTGAGCCTGAGGTCGTTCCGGCGCGCCCACTCGGCGATGCGCGACTGCGCCGAGTGCAGCGCGAGCGTCGCGGCCACGGGCCCGACGTCCTTCGACGAGTCGGAGTAGCCGAGCATGACCTCGACCCGGCGACCGTTCGCGGCGAGCCGGCGCTGCACCTGGGGCAGCCTGAGCGCGGCCTCGAGGATGTCGACGGATGCCTGGAGGTCGGCGAAGGTCTCGAACAGCGGGATCGCGTCGACCACGGGGACGTCGTCGGCGTCCTCGAACGCGAGCTCGGCCAGGTGGTACACGGCCGCGAGGTGCTCGGGCGCCTGCGTGAACGACACGATGTACCGGCGCGCGGCGCGCTCGCCGAACCGGCGCTGCACCGCACCGAGGGCGCGGAAGGTGTCGAGGACCTCGCGCGTGCGGTCGGACAGGTCGCCGTGCACGCCCTTCTCGGCGATCTCGTCGAGCGCCGCGGCGTGCACCTGGGAGTGCTGACGGACCTCGATCTCGGCGAGGTGGAAGCCGAACGTCTGCACCTGCCAGACGAGCTTCTGCAGGTCGCCGTACGCGGCACGCGGTGCGCCGGCCTCGACGAGCGAGTCCTGCACGACGCGCAGCTCGGACTCCAGCTCCTCGGGCCGCCGGTAGGCGAGGTCGGCGTCGCGACGCCGGGTCGCGGCGATCCGGCCGGCGATCGCGAGGACGGCCGCGCGGTGCGGCTCGCGCGGCGAGTCGGCCGCGGCCTGCGTGGTGAGCTCCTCGGAGAGCTGGCGGAGCCGCTGCCACAGGGCCTTGAGCCCCGCGGACGGCGGGGTCCCCGCCTCGTCGAGCGTGAGCTTGCGGCCCGTGGCGCGAGCCGCCTCCTCGAGCGCGGCGAGCGCGTGCTCGGCCGCGAGCGTGGCGGCCTGGCGCGTGACCTCCGCGGTCACGTTCGGGTTGCCGTCGCGGTCGCCGCCGATCCACGACCCGAGGAACACGAACGGGCGCGCGACGGGCGCGGCCCGCCCGGCGTCGCCGTCGAGCAGCCAGTCGTCGAGCCGCCGGTAGACCTCCGGGAACGTGTCGAACAGCGTGGCGTCGAAGACGCCCATCGCCGTCTTGACCTCGTCGAGCACGGTCGGCTTGGCGGTCCGGATCGGCGACGTGCGCCACATGGTGTCGATCTCGGCGAGGAGCCGGCGCTGGTTCTCGACGAGCGACGTCCCGCCGGGACGCATCGTGTCCCGGCGGGCGAGCAGGTCCGAGATGCGCCGCACCGTGCCGGACACGGCCCGACGGCGGGCCTCGGTCGGGTGCGCCGTGAGCACCGGGCGGAACTCGAGCTCGCGCAGGCGGCGCAGCGCCTCGTCGCGGCCGACCTCCTCGGCCAGCTGCGTGAACGCGTGCGGCACCGACTCCTCGACCGCGGCGCCCGCCTCCGACTCGCGCTGGCGCAGCACGCGCACGCGGTGGTACTCCTCGGCCAGGTTCGCCAGGTGGAAGTAGCACGTGAACGCGCGCGCGACCTGCTCGGCGCGCTCGAGCGAGAAGCCGGCGACCAGCTCGGCGGCCTCCGCGAGCGCCGTGCCGCCGTCCTCGGCGCCGTAGGCGCGGATCGTCAGCTCGCGCAGGCGCTCGACGTCGTCGAGCAGCTCCTGACCGCCGGCCTCCCGCAGCACGCTCCCGAGCAGGGATCCGAGCAGGCGGATGTCGTCGCGCAGCGGGTCAGGCATCTCGTGCCGGGCGACGACCCGCTCGCTCGCTCCCGTGGTCGCGGGCGCGGGCTCGGTGACGACGCCGGTGGGCTGTCCCTGGTTCTCGCTCACGATCCAAGAGACTAAGCCGAACGCGACCGGGACCGAGCATCGCGTCCGATCGGTGGTCCTGCCCGACGGCGGCAGGGCGTCCTGCCTCGTGGGTCGGGCGCGCGGGTGTCAGGATCGAGGCATGACGCCATCAGCACCGTCGCAGCGTGTCGTGGTCACCGGGGCGAGCGGCCGGCTTGGCCCCGCCGTCGTCGAGCACCTGGCCTCCCACGGCTGGGACGTCGTGGCGACGGACCGGATCGCTCCCCCGCCGGGCCTGCCCGGGAAGTTCGTCCGCGCCGACCTCGGCGAGCTCGGCCAGGTGGTCGAGCTGCTCGCCGGCGTCGACGAGTCCGGGCCGGCCGACGCCGTCGTGCACCTCGCGGCGATCCCGGCGCCCGGGCAGGCGCCGAACGCGACGACGTTCGCCAACAACGTCCCCGCCACCTACAACGTCTTCCGTGCCGCACAGGTCGTCGGGATCCGCAACGTGGTGTGGGCGTCGAGCGAGACGGTGCTGGGCCTGCCGTTCGACGTGCCGCCGCCCTACCTGCCGGTGGACGAGGGGTACCCGCCGATCCCGCAGACGACGTACTCGCTCGGCAAGACGCTCGAGGAGGAGATGGCCCAGCACCTCACGCGCTGGGACCCGACCCTCAAGCTGGTCGCGCTGCGGTTCTCCAACGTCATGCTGCCCGACGACTACGCGCGCTTCGCGAGCTGGCAGGACGACCCGGCGGCCCGGCGCTGGAACCTGTGGGGCTACATCGACGCGCGCGACGGCGCGCAGGCCGTGCGCCTGGCGCTGGAGGCGACGTTCACGCGGTTCGAGGCGTTCATCGTCGCGAACGCCGACACCGTCATGGAGCGCGACTCGGCCGAGCTCGCGGCCGCCGAGTTCCCCGGTGTGCGGCTGCACCGCCCGCTGCAGGGTCGCGAGACGCTGCTGAGCATCGACAAGGCGCGCCGGATGCTCGGCTACGAGCCGCAGCACTCCTGGCGCGACCACGTCTGAGGGGCCTGGCGCGGTGGAGCTCGGCCGGCGGTCTCCGCAGTTCTCACGCCTGGCGGCTGCCGTAGAGCGTGAGCTCGAGTGGCGCGGCCTGGCTGTCGACCCGGGGCTGGTCGATGACGTGCTGCGCACCCGGATCGCGGAGACAGCCGAGCTCCGAGGTGCGCGGACGTCGGAGGCCGTCGACCTGCTTCCGCGTGCGGCGATCGAATGGCTCGTCGACGAGCTCGCGCACGAGGCGGTCATGACCCCCGAGGCCCAAGGCACCGAGGTGCCGCTGCGGAACCGCTTGGAACGCGACTGACGCCGGTCCGCCACAGCGCGTCACCCGGTGAAGGATGCGCCGCGAGCGATCTCAGCCTCGCGCCGTGACAATGACTCACGTGAGGAGCCAGTCCGAGCGGGACGAGCAATCGCTGGTGATCGCGACAGTGGTCGCCGTCTTCGTCGTCACGCTCGTGATCGGTGTGACCCTGGGAGCCGTCGGCGACCGCCTGGGGCTCTGGGACGGCGACGCAGCGCTCGACGTGGCCGTCGCGGCGGCCGCCGTCGTCGGCGCCCTGTACGGCAACCGTCACCGGCCGCGCTCTCGTAGGAGCTAGCGGCACTCCCGGCCCGCTCCGGGACGACCCCTGCTCGCCCTCCACCGACTCAAGGGACTCTTCCGGGTGGTCACCGATGTGCGGACCACCTTCGCGACGGTTTCCTGCTCCAGGGGGACGCGCCAACCTGCGTGCGTCGTGAGCTGGAGGTTCAGGGTGACGGAGTCGACCCGCGTTGTCAGTACCACGTCGCGCCGGCGTGCGGAGGGGTCGCCTGGAGCGCTCACCACGCGCCCGGGACACCTGCAGTGGCACCGGCCGCTCATGGTGGTCGCCGGCGCGATGGTGGCCGTGGCCGTCGTCGCGCTGATCGGGCTCGGGGTCGACGGGCGGACGCTGAACAGCGCACCGATCTGGCTGAAGCCGCTGAAGTTCGCCCTGTCCCTGGCGCTCTACGGCGTCACGTGGGCATGGCTGATGTCGTTGCGCTCGAGGCCGTCGCGGCTGCTGTGGTGGTCGGGCACCGTGATCGCGGCGGCGTCGGCCGTCGAGATGGTCATCCTGCTCACGCAGGTGGTGCGTGGCCGAGCCAGTCACTTCAACGTCAGCACGCCGCTCGATGCCGCGCTCTTCAGCGTCATGGGGATGACGGTGGCCGTCCTGTGGATCGCCACCCTCCTGGCGGCTCTCCTGATCGTCTTCGAGCGCCTCGGCGACCGCCCGGAGCGGTGGGCCATCCGCACCGGCGTGGGGATCTCTCTCGTCGGCCTGGCGCTCGGTGGGCTCATGATCGGCATGCCCTCGGGCGTCGAGGGCTACGCCGGCGCGCACAGCGTCGGTGTGGTCGACGGCGGCCCGGGGCTACCCGTCACCGGCTGGTCGACAGAGGGCGGCGACCTGCGCGTCCCGCACTTCGTCGGGATGCATGCGCTCCAGGTGCTGCCGCTGCTCGCCCTGGGGCTCCGGGCATCGGCGAGGCGCTGGACGGCGCTGTCCCTCGAGGGCGTGCGGGCGCGGCTCGTGCTCGTCGCGGCGACGCTCTACGCGGGGCTGACGGCGGTGGTCACCTGGCAGGCGCTCCGAGGGCAGCCTCTCCTCGAGCCCGACGGTACGACGCTCGCCGCGACCGGCGCGCTGGCGCTGGGCGGCGCGGTCGGGGCGGTGTGGTCGCTCCGGGCGGAGCACACCTCTCCTACACCGGGTGCTATGGCTCGTACGGGACGTCGCGGCGACCATCGGCACTCGGGTCAAAGGTAGTTGTGCACCGTCTTGCGGATGTGCTCCGCGTGCTCGTAGATCTCATCGAGCGAGTCGATCGGGTGTCGTGTCTCGACCTTGTTCTCGTCGAACAGACCGAGGTACTTCTGGCTGGTGTTGAAGTGAAGGCGAGCGATGGGCTTGCGATTGTTGTCGTCGAGCAGGATGCCCATGTAGCTCTTGGTGTCGCGGTGGATGATCCGTGCAGGCGGTACCTCGCTGCAGGCGATGGCGCGCACGATCTGGTAGCCCTCGACCTCCTCAAGCGTAGTCTCGATGCCGCGTTCGTCCGACGCCTTGGCTTCTGCGACGCTCTCCTCTGCGGCCTCATTTCCGGTAAGCGGGGCGGTCGTGTCGGCGTAGGTCTGGCCACCGAGCGCTGCCTTCAGCCGGTCATTGACCTGGTCGGCGAGGAACTGCTTCATCGCCTTGGTCACCAGGACCCGGAACTGCTCCTTGACCTTCTGAGTGAACGAGCCGTCGTAAACCTGGTTCGTCAGAGCCTTGACCCACTCGTCGTCCGGCTCGCGGAACTGGGCGGCCAGCGCCCGCTTGAGCGCGCCGATGTACTTGAGCTCCTCGGCGGCGCTCACGATCGAGTCGAGGTCGAAGGCGTCCTTGGTGAGCTTCTGCACCTCGGGGATCAGCGTCTCGTCCAGGTCGAGCAGGTCCAGCTGGAGGAACGGCTTCTCGTCCATCCGGTTGGGCTTGTCCAGGTCGGTGAAGAAGTGGAAGTGCTGCCCGTTGGTCAAGATCGCGATACGCGCATTCGTCGTCGCGAAGTAGCGAAACAGCTGCGAGGCGTGGTTCAGGCTGAGCGGTGCACCGATCGTCTTGGCCTCGATGAGCATCTGCAGCTCACCGTCCTTCACGATGGCGTAGTCGATCTTCTCGCCCTTCTTCGTCCCGACGTCGGCGGTGAACTCTGGGATCACCTCGCTGGGGTTGAACACGTCGTACCCGAGGACCAAAGAGATGAAGGGCATGACGAACGCGTTCTTCGTCGCCTCCTCGGTCCCGATGGTTGCCCTCTGCTGCTCGATCTTCGTCGCCAGTGACGCCAGTCGCTCGCCGATCTCCACCCTGCACCACCTTTGCTTCGCATCAACTCGTGTGCCCGGAGCCTAGTGGCCCCGACGACCTCGCCGAAATAGTTCTTCAGGCGCCACAGCGGGTGAACGGCTACCCAGCGCACGCGGATACCCCGGGTGAACTTTGGGGCGCGTCTCCGAAGTCCGGTCTGGTGAAGCGCAGCGTTAGCTCTCTGCCCGGCCCAGCAGGGGCCGAAGGACCTCGCCCGCGAGGCGCTCCGGCTGGCCCGGCTGGCGAGGACCCACAGCCCCGGCGACCCCGAGGTCGCCGGCCTCCTCGCGCTGACGCTGCTGACCGAGGCGCGCCGGGACGCCCGGGTGGGCGACCAGGCGCGGCTCGTCCCCCTCGAGCGCCAGGGCCGCTGGGACCGCGACATGGTCAACGAGGGTCGTCGACCTCGACGCCGTCTGGCCGCGGCGGACGGTGGGTCCCTATCAGGTCCAGGCCATGGTCGCGGCCGTGCACGCCACTGCGCGGAGCGAGGCCGAGACCAACGGGCCGCAGATCGCCGCGCTCTACCTGTGGCTCTCTTACGTCGACCGTCGCGACCGCGAGGTCAGAGCTCCGCGGCGGCGAGCGGCGTGTCGTCGCCCGCCACGGCGATCTCCACGCGCGCCACGTCCGTCAGCGGCACGGCCGACGCCGCCGCGAGACCTCGCGACTCGGTGCCCGACGCGCTCCACGTCGCGGCGACGGTGCGCCCGCCGTCGTGGTGCACGAGCACGAGCTCGTACCCGACCGGCACGGACGGGTCGTACCTCGGTGCCCCCGTCCGGACGGGGTAGCTGCAGCTCCACTCCAGCTGCGTGCCCCACCCGCGCGGCGTCGCGGTGAGCGTCGCGCGGACGTCGGTCGCCCCGACGGGCGCGAGCTCGACCGTCGTCCCCTCGGCCACGGTGCCCGACGACGGCACACCCTCGGGCGCGTCCGTCCCACCCCACGGGCTCGCGCCGTCGAGCGTCAGGCCGGTCACGACGCCCGCCACCACGAGCGCGCCGGCCGCGACCAGCGCGAGCGACCGCCGTCGGGCACGGGACCTGCGTGCGGTGGCCGCGAGCGCCGAGAAGGGGACGGCGTCGGCGCTCGCGGCGGCTGTGGACGGTTCGTCGAGCAGGGCGAGCGCCTCCTCGGGTGCCAGGCCGGCGAGCAGGCCGGGGATCCCGGCGAGCTCGGCGACGGCCTCGCGGCATGCCGCGCACCCGGCGAGGTGCTCCTCGTAGGCGCGGCGCTCGGCGGGGCCCAGCGCCCCCAGCACGTACGCGGCGTCCCACTCGCGGTACGGGTCGGCGGCGCGGCCGACGGGCCGGGGCAGCGTCATGACGTCACTCCCTTCTCCTGCAGTGCGAGCCGCAGGGCGCGCAGGGCGTAGTGCATCCGAGACTTCACGGTGCCGGCGGGCACGCCCTGCTCGTCGGCCAGCTCGGCGACCGTGCGCCCGCGGAAGTAGGCGCCGACGACGACGGCCCGGTGCTCGGGCGAGAGCTCGACGAGCGCGTCGGCGACGAGCCAGGCGTCGAGGACGGCCTGCGTGGCGTCCGGCCCGGGCGTCTCGGGCACGCGGTCGGTGGTCCGCTCGTGCGCGCGCCGGGCGCTGCGCATCTGGTCGACGACGAGGTTGCGGGACACGGTGAACAGCCACGCCCGCACGGACTCGGTCGGCCGCTCGAGCACCTCCGGGTGCCGCCACAGCCGCAGGAGCGCCTCCTGGACGACGTCCTGCGCCTCGCCGGGGTCGCGCACCAGGCGCGCGACGTACCGGTGCAGCGCGGCCGCGTGCGCGGCGTGGATCGCCTCGAGGAGCTGCTCGTCGGTGCTCACGCGGCGCTCATCCCTCGCGCTCCAGCCGCAGCGAGAACTCGACGCTGCCCTCGCCGTCGACCCGCACGAACGCCAGCGACGGCGCCTGGATCCCGTAGTCGGAGAACGTCACCGGGACGCTGCCGACCACCTGGGCGCCCGCGTCGGTGAGCGCGACCTGCGCCTCGACGACGACCTCGCGCGTGACGTCGCGGATCGTGAGGTCGCCCGCGAGATCGACGGTCGCGTCGTCCTCGGGCAGGTCCACGGGCTCGGTCAGCTCGAACGTCGCCGTCGGGAACGTGCCGACCTGCATGACGGTCCCGCGGAAGTAGGCGTCGCGCGGTGGCTCGTCCGTCGCGACGCTCGCGACGTCGACGATCACCTCGGCGTCCGTGAGCGCGCCGCCGGCGACCGTCACGGAGCCCGTCACGGCGTCCGACGAGGGCTCGGTGCGCCCCGTGACCGTGACGTCCTCGCCGCGCAGCACCTCGTGCACGCGGTAGCCCGCGTACGACCCGTCACCCACGACCCACACGCCGTCGAGCCCGTCCCCGCCGAGGGTGGATCCGGCCGCGTCGAGCGCGGGGACGTCGGCCGCGGCGCGGTTCGCCCAGTCGGCGTACAGGCCCGGGCCCCACGTCACGGCGGCGGTCCCGCCGATCACCACGGCCGCACCCACACCGATCGCCACCTTCGCCGCTCCGCGCACGAGCCCCACCACCTCTGCCTCACGGTGCCCCGACGGGGCCTCTACCCGCACGACGAAGCCGGAGCCCGGATGGTTCAGCCGCGCCGGCGGTGAACTTCGCGCCCGACCGTCCCGTCGTACCGGGAGAGGACCGATCGAGGGAGGCATCATGCGACGCAAGCACGGACCGAGGCTCACGGTGGTCGCGGTCGCGACCACGCTCGTGGCGGCGACCGCGTGCGCCGGTCCCGAGGAGGAGTCGCCGGGCACCGCCGGCACCGGCGGCACCGGCACGGCCGATCCGGTCGGCGCCGTCGCGCTCACGACGGCCGACAGCGACCTCGGCGAGATCGTCGTCGACGGCCAGGGCATGACCGTCTACTACTTCACCAACGACGAGCCGGGCTCGGGCGAGAGCTCGTGCACCGGCGAGTGCCTGGCCATGTGGCCACCGGTCCACGCGGACGGCGAGGAGCCCCAGGTCGAGGGCGTGACGGCAGAGGTCGGCACGATCACCGGGTCCGACGGCGAGCTGCAGGTCACGGTCGACGACCGGCCGGTCTACCTGTACGCCGGCGACTCGGCACCCGGCGACGTGGCCGGACAGGGCGTCAACGACGTCTGGTGGGTCGTCGCGCCCGACGGGACCGAGATCACCGAGATTTCGACGCCGGGCCTGGGCGAGGATGGCGGCGGCTACTGAGGGCGCTCAGGGCGTGTAGGCGCCCTGCCAGACGGCGTCGAACGGGGTGCTCGCGGCGACGCGCGCCCGGATGCCCGCGGTGACGACGTCCTTGGCCACCTTGGCCGCGGCCGCGACGTCCGACCCCTTGGCAAGCTCGGCCGTGATCGCGGCGGCGAAGGTGCAGCCGGCGCCCGAGACGCGCTCCTCGCCGACCTTGGGCGCCGAGAGCACGGTGACCTCCTCGCCGTCGAACAGCACGTCGACGGCGTCCGGCCCGGGCAGCTCGACGCCGCCCTTGGCGACGACGTAGCGCGGGCCCGAGGA
>JAPSLD010000084.1 GCA_031181105.1 Isoptericola sp.
ACCGGCGTGCCCTGGAAGTCGCCGACGGGAAGGACCTCCTCCTCGAAGTCCAGCGTCCGCCACGACAGGTCGCCCTCGGCGTAGTCGAAGTACCGGTCCACCGGGCCCGTGTACACCACCGGCACGTGCCCGACGACGTTGCCCTTGTTGACCGGCTGGGAGGAGTCGAAGAAGTCGACGCCGAGGCGCACCTCGATGTTGGGGTGGTCCGCCATGCGCTCGAGCCACGCGGTGTAGCCGTCCACCGGCAGGCCCTCGTGCGTGTCGTTGAAGTACCGGTTGTCGTACGTGTACCGCACCGGGAGCCGGGAGATGACCGACGCCGGCAGGTCGCGCGGGTCCGTCTGCCACTGCTTCGCCGTGTAGTTGCGGATGAACGCCTCGTACAGCGGCCGCCCGATGAGCGAGACACCCTGCTCGTCGAGGTTCCCCGGCTTCTTGTCCCCCAGCTCGGCGGCCTGCTCACGGATGACGGCCTTCGCCTCCTCCGGCCCGTAGGCCGACCGGAAGAACTGGTTGATCGTCCCGAGGTTGATCGGCATCGGGAAGACCTCGCCCTTGTGGGTGGTGTAGACCCGGTGGACGTAGCCGGTGAACGCGGTGAACCGGTTGACGTACTCCCACACGCGCTCGTTCGACGTGTGGAAGAGGTGCGCGCCGTACCGGTGGACCTCGATCCCGGTGCTCTTCTCGTCCTCGCTGTACGCATTGCCCCCGATGTGCGGGCGGCGGTCGATCACGAGCACCTTCCGGCCGTGCTCCTCCGCGATGCGCTCGGCGACGGTCAGGCCGAAGAAGCCCGAACCGACCACCACAAGATCGGCGTCCACGTATGTCTCTCCTCAGAGTGGGTGACAGCGCGGACCAGCCTAACGTGAGCGACGGACCGCCTCAGCCAGGCCCTGCCCCGTAGATCGCCCGGGCCGTCGTGCGCAGCCGGGCGCCGTGGTCGAGGCGGAGGCTCGGGAGCCGGCCCGGCCCGCCGGGCGTCACGTCGGCGCTCTCCGTCGTCGCCAGGGTCCACCCGGACCCGAGGGCCGTCACGGCACCGTGCTTCACGGAGTAGTAGTCGTCCGACAGGCTCAGCGCGACGCCCGAGGCGCCCGCCTGCGCCGCGAGCAGGTGGGGGTGGTACCTCGACGAGATCCACCGCTGCCCGGGGCGGGCGGGCAGGCCCTGGGCCAGCAGGTCCCAGAGCGAGTAGAACCGGGCCTCGGGCAGCCCCCCGCGGAGCGCGTCGTAGATCGCCCGGTCGACCCGAGGGATGCACTCGACGAAGCCCACGGCGTCACCCTTGCCGACGCCCCACCCCTGCAGCGTCGTCCGCACGAAGCTCACCACGTCCGCGAAGTCGCCGTCGAGCATGTCGGTCTGCACGCAGACCATGACGTCCGGCGCGTCCGCGGACGACGCGTCGAGGACGTCCGACGGCGCACTGAGGAGGACGTCGTCCGGTGCGAGCGTCGCTCGGGGAGCGTCGGCGGTGACGACCTTCAACGACGTCTCGTCCCGCACCGTGAGCACGTCGAACGCCGCCGCGGACGCCTGCCACACCTCGTGCGCCGCGTCGCCCGCGGGCTGCAGCCCGAGGCCGGTCGCCGCCACCCGGGCGCCCCGTCGCGACATCCACGCCGCGCCGGCGACCAGGCCGTGGTGGCGGGGCCACACGTCGTTGATGTAGCCGCCACCGAGCACGTGCACGACGTCGCTGCGGCGCAGGACGTCGATCCCGGGGATCCAGCGCGGCGCCTCGCCGGGCTCCTCCAGCGCTCGGCCGACGAACTCCGCCACGACCCTGGGGTCGTCGGACGGCGCTTCCCAGCACAGGCGGTAGAGCGTGTCGGTGGTGCGCAGCCCCGGGTGCTCGTCGCGCATGAGCGCGGCCGTCGGTCCCGGGGCGGGGCAGTCGACCCAGACCTCCGCGTGGGGCTCGTGCGCCGCGAGGAACCGCAGCCAGGAGCGCAGGATCAGCTCGTCACCGAAGTTGGGGTGCCCGCTGGTCGCGACGAGGTAGATCGTGCGACCGGCACGCCCGGGCGCGGTGCCCGCGCCCGTGTCCGTGTCCGTGCGGGCAGTGTGACCGAACAACCGCTTCATCGCCGTGGTGGTCCCTTTCGTCAGGTGTGCGCAGCGGCTCGCGGTCGCGGCGCAGCACTGTCGGTGCGGGGCTCCCCGCCGCAGCACACCTGCGTGCCCGGCCAGGGAGCCCGCTCATCGTCTCAACGCGTCTGCGCGGTATGCCGCCCGACGCAGGGGCTCGGGCACCAGACGGTAGCCGCCGCGCAGCACCATGTTGCGGATCATCTGCGTGGCGGTCGTGAACCCGAGGGCGTGCAGGCGCCGCTGGATCTCGAGCTCCGAGGCCAGCAGCGGGAGGCCGCCGCGCCGGGCGTAGGCACCGGCGCCGACCCGGTACAGCACCAGCGGCTCCGGCACGTTGAGCGCGCGGGCCCCGCCGGAGAGCATCCGCGCGAACAGCCAGTAGTCCTCCATGAGCGGCAGGTCCTCGTAGCCGCCCGCGGCGGCCACGGCGGACTTCCGGTACACCACCGACGGATGGTTGAAGGGCGACCGGAACCGCGCGGCGCGGTCGATGTCCGCGGTCGACAGGGGCGGCACCCGGACCATCCCGACGGTCTCGCCGGCCAGGGCGGCGTCCAGCTCGTCGTCGGACTCGAACTCCTCGATCGCCGACCCGACGATGTCGACCCCGGGCCGCCCCTCGCCCCCGGCGACGAGGGCCACCTGGACCCGGAACCTGTCCGGCCGCGACACGTCGTCGGCGTCCTGGCGCGCGACGACCTCGTGCGCGCACGCCGCCAGCCCTGCGCTCAGCGCCCGCGCGAGCCCCACGTTCTCGGGCAGCTCGACCCTGGTGACGGGCACGGGGGAACCGGCCTCGAGGTCCGTGAGGGTCGCCGCGAGGACAGGCCCCACGGGCCCGTCCTGGACGATCACGACCTCCGCGGGACGGAGCGTCTGGCCGGTGGTGACGGACCCGAAGGACCGGCGCAGGTGCTCCGGCGCGTCCTTGTGGTAGACGGGCAGCAGGACCGAGAAGGGCGCCGTCATGCGGCCCGCCGTCGCGCGAGGGCGCGCGCCTCGAGCCTCTCGATCTCGGCCGCGCCGGTCCAGGCTCCCCCGAGCACGTCCGCGTTGCGCCGCGGACGCCGCAGGAGCCCGTCCCGCAGCCCGCGCAGCCCGGCGCGCACCAGCACGCCGCGCGCGTGCGACCGCAGGAGCGTCAGCGCCCACCGCCGTGCCGACGCCCCGGTGTAGAGGACGCGCTCCTCGCCGGAGAGCGCCGACGAGCGCAGGAGCATCCAGAGCTTGTTGCGCACCTCGTAGTAGAACCGCTCCCCCGGGTCCGCGTCGGTCGCCCCGAACGCCTTGGTGCGGTGCTCGACGACGGACGCGGGCACGTGCAGCCCCGTGCCGTGCCGCAGCAGGCGGCACGAGTACTCGAAGTCGTCGTTCCAGATGAAGTAGTCGGCCACGGGCAGCCCGTGGAAGCGCACGGCGCGCGCGTCGAGCAGCATCGACACGAACGACGACGAGCGCACCGGGTAGGCGCTGACCGCCGCGGCGAGCGCCACGTCGTTGCGCGACGCGCCCGGGCGGCGGCGTGGCGTGTTCATCGGGTGCTCGCGCCCGTCGTGCCACACCACGCGGCTGCCCAGCAGGGCGACCCGGCCCGGGTACGCGGCGCGCGCGGCGAGCAGCTCCTCGAGGGCGGTCGGCGTCGGGATGGTGTCGTCGTCCATGAGCCACACCAGGTCTGCGCGGAGCTCCTCGACCGCGTGCGCGAGACCGGCGGTGAAGCCACCGGCACCGCCGGTGTTGCGGGAGAGCTCCAGCACCGTCGCGCCCACCGGGTGCTCGCTCGCGACGACGGCCGAGTCGTCGTCGGACCGGTTGTCCACGACGAGCACGGCGTCGAGCCGGCGGGTCTGCGCCGCCAGCGCGTCGAGGGCCTGCGCGAGGAGGTCGCGGCGGTTGTACGCGACGACGACGGCGACCACGCGGTCGTCCGATCGCGGCGTCGTCTGGGCGGGGCTCGGCACGGGGCGAGCGTACCGGAGGAGCCGTCGGCACCCCGGCCTGTGCGACCTGCACAACTCCTCCACGGTGCCCGCTCCGCGCGGGCCAGGAGCCGTAACACCGTCCCGCTACCCTCTACGCCGTGAGTCCCCGTCATGCCGCGCCCTCCGCACGTCGCCGGCCGTCCGTCCCCGTCCGCGAGACGGGTCCTGCGCACGCCCGCGAGCTGCGCGGGAACGGCCGGCTGCGGGCCGTGGGGCTCGCGCTGACGGCGGTGCTCGCGTTCGCCGGCGTCGGCGGGGCGACGGCGGCCGTGACGCTGTCGTCCAACATCGAGGCGGTCGACACCGACTCGCTCCTCGCGACGGTGGAGCGGCCGGAGGTGGTGAGCGACCCCAACGCGGGCGCGCCGCTCAACATCCTGCTCATGGGCAGCGACGACCGCGGGGGCGACAACGGGTCGATCGTCGGCGACGGCGAGGCCGGGATGCGGTCGGACACGACGATGGTCATGCACATCTCGGCCGACCGCACGCGTGTCGAGGTCGTGTCGATCCCCCGCGACTCGACGGTCGACGTCCCGGGGTGCCCGACGACGGAGGGCACGACGTCGGCCCCGCTGCGGGGCACGAAGTTCAACGCCGCCTTCGCGCAGGGCGCCCTGACCGGCGGTGACGTGGCCTCGGGCGCGATCTGCGCGCTGACGACGGTCGAGCAGCTCACGGACCTGCGGATGGACGGGTTCGTCGTCGTCGACTTCGCCGGCTTCCAGAAGATGATCGACGCGCTCGGCGGGGTCGAGATCTGCATCCCGCAGGACATCTACTCGAAGAAGGCCGGCGACCTGCGCCTGTCCGCCGGCATGCAGGAGCTCGACGGCGCCACCGCGCTGCAGTTCGCCCGGGCGCGCACCGGCCAGGGCCTCGGGGACGGCTCGGACCTCGGCCGGATCGGGCGCCAGCAGGAGCTCATGGCCGCGCTCGCGCGCACGGTGCTCGGCAAGAACCTGCTCACCGACTCCCCCGCGCTGCTGCAGTTCCTCGGTGCGGTCACCGGCTCGCTGACCATGAGCGACAACTTCGCGTCGGTGCAGGGACTCGCCGGTCTGGCGTACAGCGCGCGCAACGTGCGCCCTGGGACGATCACGTTCATGACCGTCCCCAACACGACCGACCCGTCCAACCCGAACAACGTCGTGTGGACGGACGAGGCGGACGCGGTGTGGGAGGCCCTCCGACACGACACCCCGCTCACGTCGGCGCTGGACGAGCCCGGGGCGGACGCCCCGGCCGACGGTGCCGCGGGCACCGAGGGCGACGGCACGGCGGGCGGGGGCACGACGGACGACAGCACGACGGACGACAGCACGGCGGACGACGGCACGAGCGACGGTGCCGAGGAGACCACGCCCGCGGCCGAGCCGTCCGACGAGGCCTCGCCCACGCCCTCGCCGGCACGCACCCGCGAGGCCGGCAAGGAGCTCTTCACGGGCGCCGACGTCACGTCGGTGTGCGGACCGACGGCCGGATGACACGATGACACGCGACGAGCACCAGATCCCCCCGAGCTTCACGCCGCAGGGCGGCAGGCGCGCGGGCCGGCCCGACTCGGCGGCGGACGCGATCGCCGTCGACGGCACCGCCCGCGCGCCGCGCCCGGCGCGCGTGGCGCGGCGCGACGACGCGGTCCCGATGGAGCCCCGCGTCCGCCGGCAGTCGTCGCGCGAGGTCCCCGTGACACCGCCGGAGGAACGGGCGCCCGCGCCGCAGCGCTCCGCCCGTGCGGGCGGCGGGCGCCAGCCGCAGTCCTACCCCCCGGCCGGTCGGACGCCTGCCCCAGCGCCCCAGGGACGGCGTGCGGGCGGCCGACCGGTCGCCGCGTCACCGGCTCAGCGACCGACGGCGGGCCGCCCGACCGCACGGCCTCAGGGGTCCGGGTCGGGCTCGTCCCGCGGAGGCGGGGCGGCCGCCGCGACGGCGGGCCGCGGGTTCCGCGTGCGCAAAGGACGCCTCGCGCTCCTGCTGCTCGTGCTCCTCCTCGTGCTGCTGCTCGCCTGGCCGGTGGGACTGCTCCTCTGGGCCAACGGCAAGATCCAGCACGTCGACGCGCTGTCCGGGGCGGCGGGGACGCCCGGGACGACGTACCTGCTTGCCGGGTCGGACGCGCGCGGCTCGGGCGGCGTCGGCGACGACGGCACCGAGGGTGCGCGCACGGACACGATCATGCTCCTGCACGAGCCGACCAGCGGACCGGCATCCCTCATCTCGATCCCGCGCGACACCTACGCCGAGATCCCGGGCCACGGCGCCAACAAGGTCAACGCGGCGTACTCCTTCGGCGGTGCGCCGCTGCTCGTCCAGACCGTCGAGCAGCTCACCGGCCTCACGGTCGACCACTACGCCGAGGTCGGGTTCGGCAGCGTCTCCGGGATCGTCGACGCGGTGGGCGGCGTCGAGCTGTGCCTCGACTACGACGTCGACGACGCACGGAGCGAGCTGCGGTGGCAGGCCGGCTGCCACGTCGCGGACGGGTCCACCGCCGTGGCCTTCTCGCGCATGCGCTACTCCGACCCCAAGGGCGACATCGGCCGGGCCGAGCGCCAGCGTCAGGTCATCCAGGCGATCGCGGGGAAGGTCGCCGACCGCGACGTGCTCGTCCAGCCCGCCAACCAGGTGCGCCTGGTCGAGGCCGGCACCGACGCGCTCGCCGTGGACGAGCGGACCGGGATCATCGACCTCGGGCGGCTCGCCCTCGCGTTCCGCGCGGCCACCGGGCCCGACGGCGTGACCGGGACACCGCCGATCGCGAACCCCGGCTACGACCCCGGCACCGGCGTCGGCTCGACCGTGCTCCTGGACGAGGAGACCGTCGGCCAGTTCTGGGCGGACGTGCGCGACGGCAGGTTCGAGCCGGGCAGCACGGTCGGCGGGCTCTGACACCGCGACCCGGCCGCCTCGCGCCGGGTGAAACCGTCCGGGCGCGTCCCGGCACGAGGACCGGTTCGCGAGGCCGGCCCGCTGCGACCGGTATGTTGCGCTCACCACAGGGCACCGACGGACGGTGCACGGCACCGCACGGTGCGAAGAACGGGAGCGGACATGAGTCGTCGCATCGCGGCGCTGGCGGCCACGGTGGCCGCACTGTCGACCACGCTGGTCGCCACCCCTGCAGCGCAGGCCTCGGAGTCGCAGGGCAGCTGGTACTACTTCACCAACGGGACACGGGGCGGCGCGGCCGACCTCGCCTTCGCCTACGGCAAGCCGACCGACGTCGTGCTCGTCGGCGACTGGGACGGCGACGGCGTCGACACCCTCGGGGTGCGGCGCGGCAACCAGTACCACCTGACCAACCGCACCGGCGGCGGCCCGGCCGACGTCGTCTTCAACTACGGCAAGGCGTCGGACGTCGTCCTGGTCGGCGACTGGAACGGCGACGGCAAGGACACCCTGGGCGTGCGCCGGGGACGCGAGTACCACCTGAGCAACCGCACCACCGGCGGCGTGGCCGACATCGTCTTCAGCTACGGCAAGGCCACCGACGTCGTCCTCGTCGGCGACTGGGACGGCAACAGGACCAGCAGCCTCGGCGTGCGGCGCGGCCGCGAGTACCACCTGACCAACCGCACCACCGGCGGCCCGGCCGACATCGTCTTCAGCTACGGCAAGGCCACCGACGTCGTCCTTGTCGGCGACTGGGACGGCAACAAGACCAGCAGCCTCGGCGTGCGGCGCGGCCGCGAGTACCACCTGACCAACCGCACCACCGGCGGCCCGGCCGACATCGTCTTCAGCTACGGCAAGGCCACCGACGTCGTCCTCGTCGGCGACTGGGACGGCAACAAGACCAGCAGCCTCGGCGTGCGGCGCGGCCGCGAGTACCACCTGACCAACCGCACCACCGGCGGCCCGGCCGACATCGTCTTCAGCTACGGCAAGGCCACCGACGTCGTCCTCGTCGGCGACTGGGACGGCAACGGCACGAGCACGCTCGGCGTCCGTCGCCACGCGGGGCCGGCGTCGATCCCGTCGGTGTCGTTCGCCGACGAGCCGGCGCTCTTCGAGGTCGGCGCAGAGGTGCCGGCCGGGCTGTACAAGGCGCCGAGCACCACGCCGGACTGCCTGTGGATCACGTACGACCACGCCGGGGACGAGCGTGGCGCGTGGATCGGTCCCGGGCCGGCCTACCTCGAGGTCGGGTCGACCGAGCGATGGATCGAGATGTACTCCGGCTGCGGCACCTGGCGCACGGCGTTCCCGGCCGACACGCCGAAGATCGTCCCGGCCCCCCGCGACGGCCAGTACCGCGTCGGCATCGACGTCGCACCAGGGACGTACGTCGCGACGGTCCCCGACGGCGCGGGCGAGTGGGGCTGCTACGTCGCCGCGCTGTCCGACTTCAAGGGCACCTACGACTCGATCCTGGCCAACTACGCGTCCACGACCCCCGGCGAGTCCTTCTCGTGGGAGGTCTACGAGGACGACGCCGGCTTCGAGACGAACGGGTGCGGCCAGTGGACGCGCGTCGAGGGCGAGGACGGCTCCGCGCCGCGGACGCTCTCGGCACCGACGGACGGGAGCGGCTCACCGTCAGGTGATGACACCGACACCGTCCGCGAGCAGGGCGTGACCGTGGACCGTCAGGAGCTGGTCGACGGCGCCGAGGCCGAGCGCCAGGACTGATCTCCCAGGGCGCCCGCCCGGCTCCGGCCGGTCGGGCGCCCTGTCAGGCGGAGAAACCCGTGCGCCGCGCACCCTCGCGCGCGGCGCGCAGCCGCTCGCCCTTGGCGCGCGCGACGTCGCCGAGCTCGGCCTGGAACGCCGCCATGCGCTCGCGCAGCGCGACCGCCTCGGGATCGGTCCCGGCGCCGAGGATGCGCGCGGCGAGCAGCCCGGCGTTGCGCGCGCCGCCGATCGACACGGTCGCGACGGGCACGCCCGCAGGCATCTGCACGATCGACAGCAGCGAGTCCATGCCGTCGAGGTGCCGCAGCGGCACGGGCACGCCGATGACCGGCAGCGGTGTCACGGCCGCGAGCATGCCCGGCAGGTGGGCGGCACCGCCGGCGCCGGCGACCAGGACGCGCAGCCCGCGGGCCGCCGCGCTCCGCCCGTACTCGATCATCTCGGTCGGCATGCGGTGGGCGGACACGACGTCGACCTCGACCGAGACGTCGAGCTCGGCGAGCGCGTCGGCCGCGGCCTCCATGACGGGCCAGTCGGAGTCCGACCCCATGACGATCCCGACGACGGGGTTGCGCTCGCTCATCAGCTCTCCTCGGTGTTCTCGGCGCCCGGCCGCTCGCCCCGCAGGAGCGCGGCGGCCGCCACGGCCCGGCGGCGGACCTCGGCGAGGTCCGTCCCGCTCACGTTGACGTGGCCCAGCTTGCGGCCCGGGCGGATGCCCTTGCCGTACAGGTTGACGCGCGCCTCGGGGAAGCGCGCGAGCAGATCGGGCAGGGCGTCCGTGAGCTCGTCGAGCGTCGACCCGAGCACGTTGGCCATGACGGTCCACGGCGCGCGCGGCGACGTGTCGCCGAGCGGCAGGTCGAGCACGGCGCGCAGGTGCTGCTCGAACTGGCTCGTCACCGCCCCGTCGATGGTCCAGTGGCCCGAGTTGTGCGGGCGCATCGCGAGCTCGTTGACCGAGACCACGGGCTCGCCGTCGGGGCCCGCGCTCTCGAACATCTCCACGGCGAGCACGCCGGTGACGTCGAGCCCCTCCGCCACGGCGACGGCGATCTCGCGCGCCCGCGCGTCGACCGCCTCGGGCAGGTCGGGCGCGGGGGCGATCACCTCGGAGCACACGCCGTCGCGCTGGATCGACTCGACGACCGGCCACGTGCGCACCTCGCCCGACGGGCGCCGGGCGACGAGCGCGGCCAGCTCGCGCGTGAACGGCACCTTCTCCTCGACGAGGAGGCGCGGGCCGCCCGCCGCGACCGCGCCGAACCAGTCGTCGACGTCACCCGGGTCCGAGACCACGCGCACGCCCTTGCCGTCGTAGCCGCCGCGCGACGTCTTGACGACCGCCTGCCCGCTCGGCTCCGTGGCGAGGAAGTCGGCGAGCGCCGCGCGGCCCTCCTCCGGGTCGGCGGGCAGCGCGGCCCAGCGCGGGCACGGGACGCCGAGCGCCGTGAGCCGCTCGCGCATGACGATCTTGTCCTGCGCCTGCAGGAGCGCGTGCGGGCCGGGGTGCACGGGCGTCCCGCGCTCGACGAGGTCCGACAGGAGCGTGCCGGGCACGTGCTCGTGCTCGAACGTCAGCACGGACGCCGCGCCGCGCGCGTCCCCGGGCGCGACGAGGTCGCGTATCGCGGCCTCGTCGGACGCCGCGCCGACGGGCGCGTCGGTGACGACCTGGGCGGCCGACGACGCGGGGTCCTCGACCAGGACCCGCAGGCGGACGCCGAGCTCGGCGGCGGCCGGGGCCATCATGCGGGCGAGCTGCCCGCCACCGACGACGGCGACGACGGGCGGTCCGGCGGGCTGCGAGGAAGGGGATGCGGCGCGTGCGGTCACGGGTGACCAGGATACCGACCCGGCCCGCGCCCTCAGCGCCGCAGCCAGACCGTGGTCTCGCGCGGCAGCACGCCGTCGCCGAGGTCCCCGCTGGCGAGCAGCACCTCGCCGTCGGGCAGCGGGACGTCCTCGGCGCCGAGGTTGGTGACGTTCACCCAGCCGCCGGGCCGCTCGAACGCGAGCACCGTCCCGCCGGGCGCGGCGGCCCCCACCGCGGCGTCGTCGAGCCACTCGAGCGTCTCGGTGCCCTGGAGCTCGCGCCGCAGGCGCAGTGCCGCGCGGTAGAGCTCGAGCGTCGAGCCGACCACGCCCTCCTGCCGGTCGACCGCGAGCTCACCCCACCACCGCGGCTGCGGCAGGTGCGACGCCGACGTGGGGCCGAACCCGTACGACGGCGCGCCGGCGACCCACGGCAGCGGCACGCGGCAGCCGTCGCGCCCGACGTCGTGCCCCGGGCTGCGGAAGAACGTCGGGTCCTGCCGCTGCTCGTCGGGGATGTCGGCGACCTCCGGGAGCCCCAGCTCCTCGCCCTGGTACAGGTACGCCGAGCCGGGCAGGGCGAGCACGAGCATCGTCGCGGCGCGCGCCCGGCGCAGCCCGCGCACCGCGTCGGGCTCCGGCGTCGTCCCGCCGCTCAGGAGCCACCCGCGGCCCACGTCGCCGACGCCGCTGGTGTCGTCGGGCAGGCCGTAGCGCGTCGGGTGGCGCACGACGTCGTGGTTCGACAGCACCCACGTGTTGGACGAGCCGGACTCCGCCGTGGCCGCGAAGTTGCGGTCGATGATCGCCCGGAGCTCGCGCGCGTCGAAGTTGGCCCGCAGCAGGTCGAAGTTGAACGCCTGGCCCAGCGCCGTCGGCCGGGCGTAGCGGTGCCGGCGCGACGGGGCCACCCACGCCTCGGCCACGGCGGCGCGCGGCGGGTCGTAGGAGTCGAGCACCTCGCGCCACTCGGCGTAGATCTCCGTGAGCTCCTCGCGGTCGCCGAGCGGGTGGGAGCCGTCGACGACCTCGTCGAGGATCGGCAGGTCCGCCGCGGACGGCAGGGGGTCGGCCGACAGGTCCTTGGCGAGGTGGTGCGCGACGTCGACCCGGAACCCGTCGACGCCCCGGTCGGCCCAGAACCGCAGGGTCGTGAGGAAGTCCTCGCGCACCTCGCGGTTGTCCCAGTTGAGGTCCGGCTGCTCGACGGCGAACAGGTGCAGGTACCACTGGCCGTCCCCGACCGGCTCCCACGCCGGGCCGCCGAACGTGGAGCGCCAGTCGCTCGGCGGCAGGCTCTTGTCCGGCCCCAGACCGTCGCGGAAGACGTAGCGCTCCCGCTCGGGCGAGCCCGGGCCCGCCGCGAGCGCCTGGCGGAACCACTCGTGCCGGTTCGACGTGTGGTTCGGCACGATGTCGACGATGACGCGGATGTTCGCGTCGTGGAGGGTCGTGAGCATCTCGTCGAAGTCCGCGAGCGTGCCCAGCCGCGGGTCGACGTCGCGGTAGTCGTCGACGTCGTACCCGCCGTCGGCGAGCGCCGACGGGTAGAACGGGCTCAGCCACACGGCGTCGACGCCGAGCCGGCGCAGGTGCTCGACGCGCGAGGTGACGC
>JAPSLD010000085.1 GCA_031181105.1 Isoptericola sp.
AGGGGCTGGCCGGCCGTCCCGCCGAAGACCTCGGCCTCCTCCTCGGTCTTGATCGCGTCCGCACCCGTGAACAGGCCCGAGGCGGGGATGCCGTGGCTGATGAACGCCTGGTAGTCCGACCGGCCGGAGAACGGCGAGTCGACCCACGGCTGGCCGATCTTGTCGAAGTAGTCGGTGAAGACCGCCTCGGTCTCGACGGACCCGCCGGGGACCGGCACGGGCGCCTCGTACGTCGACTCGTCGGCGTCGTAGACGCCGATCGTGTAGTTGGGCGACCCCACCATGTCGAAGTTGAGGTACGTCGCGATCCGGTCGAGCTCGTCCGGGTCGTGGGCGGCCAGGTCCTCCACGTAGTACGTCGAGCCGACGAGGCCGACCTCCTCGGCGCCCCACCAGGCGAACCGCACCTGGTTGTTGAGGGGGCCGGAGCGCGCGAGCTGGACCGCGGTCTCGAGGATCGCCGCGGACCCGGTGCCGTTGTCGTTGATGCCCGGACCGTCCTCGACGCTGTCGAGGTGCGCGCCGAGCATGACCACGTTGTCCGGGTCGCCCGTGCGCGTGGAGGCCAGCACGTTGAACGACTCGAACTCCTCCACGTGCGACTGGTAGTCGTACGTCGCGACCGGCTCCCCGCCTTCGGCGAGCGCGTCGCGGATCGCCTGGGCCGCCTCGAGGCTGATGCCCACCGTCGGGACGGCCTCGGGGTGCTGGGCACCGAGCGTCGGGTTCAGCGGTCCCTCCACGTTGTTGTGGATGATGACCGCGTCGGCTCCGGCCGCGGCGGCGGCGAGCACCTTCTCGCCGAACGAGCACGTCCCGCGGCTCACGAGCGCGACGCCGCCTGTGGCGTCGACGCCGGCCCAGTCGTCCGTCGTGCACCCGTGCCCGAGCTCGTCGGAGGGCTCCACGACCGGTCCGGTCACGCCGCCCTCGGGCGTCTGCGGCGCGAACTCCCCGGGGTAGAGCGGCCCGGGGACGTCGATGCCGGCCGCGGTGAGGGACAGGGCGTCGACGACGTCCTGCTCGAAGGTGAAGTACTGCCGTTCCGGGGTGTAGCCGGACTTGCGCAGCACCGACTCGACGTACGCGGCCGAGGCCTCGTACCCGGCGGTGCCGAGCGCGCGGCTGCCGCCGTTGGCGTCCGCGATGTCCTGGAAGGCCTCGAGATGCCGGAACACCCGGTCGCCCGTGACGTGCTTGGACAGGTCCTTGCCCGGCATCTCGGGCGGGGCGGCGGCCGCCGTCGGCGCCAGGGCACCGGCCAGCAGCAGCCCCGCGAGGGCGGTGGACGCGACGGCGGATCCAGCGAGCGGTCTTCTCACGACGGCCTCCTGCTCGGGTGTCCCGCGCAGACCCGGGTCGGGTCGACGACGCACGGCTCGCGACGCTGCGGGTGCGGTTGCCCCGAGCGTAGGCGGAACCCTGTGCGATGGGAACACCCGCGGCGGGCGCGCGCCCCCGCGTCCGGGGACCCTCAGCCGCGCTCGAGCAGGACGAGCACCTCGTAGTGGCTCGTCTGGGGGAACATGTCGAGCAGCCGGGCGCGGCGGGGGCGCAGCGACGGCATCTTGGCCAGGTCCTCGGCCAGCGTGGTCGCGTTGCAGCTCGAGTAGAGCACGTGGCGCACGTCCGAGGCCTCGAGCCGGCGCGCGAGGTCGGCGCCGATCCCGCGCCGCGGCGGGTTCACGATCACCATCTCGGGGCCGTGCCCGTCACCGTGCCCGTCACCGGGCTCGACGGCGGTCGCGTCACCCGCGGCGAACGTGACGTCGCGCGTCGCCGCGCGCCACCAGGCCGCATCCCGGCCGCCGACGACCGCGTCGTCGGGCAGCGCGGCGAGCTCGCGTGCCGTCGTGGTCGCCGAGGCGATCGCCTCGGCGGAGATCTCGATGCCGCGCACCGTGCGGCCGGGCGCGGCGCAGTGCAGGGCGAAGCCGCCGACGCCGCAGTACAGGTCCCACAGCGAGGCGGGCGAGACCTCGTCGACCCACTCGCGTGCCTGCCGGTACAGCGCGGCGGCGACGTCGGTGTTCGTCTGGAAGAAGCTCTGCGGGCGCAGGTGCAGCGTGATCCCGTCGAGCCGCATCGGCAGGGTCTCGCGCTCGGTGAGGACGATCTCGAGGTCTCCCTCGAGCACCGCCGCGTGCGCGGGCTGGACGTTCACGCTCACCACCGCCACCTGGGGCAGGGCCTCGAGCAGCCAGGGCAGGTGCTTGCGGATCCGGGCGACCGGCTCCTGGGAGCGCAGGACGAGCCGGACCATGAGCTCGCCGTCGGGGGAGAGGGTCGCGAGCACGTGCTTGAGCTCGCCCCGGCGCGCCGCCTCGCGCGGCGTCTCGCGGCGGCGACGGCGCCCGGCACCGCCGTCGGGGCCCTCGGGCGAGAGGTCGTACGGCCGGATGCCCGCGCGCGTGACCAGCTCGGCGAGCACCGGGAACGCCGCCTGGAGCGCGGGCGGGTACAGGCCGCAGTCCGTGAGGTCGATGCCGCGGCCGGCGAGCGGGCCGCCCGCGGCGCCGACGATGCCGAGCACCGGCTCGTCGACCGTCCCGGTGACGACCATCTTCGCCTTGTTGCGGAAACCCGCCTCCGGGCTCGTCACGGCCGGCAGCCACGCGACGTCGTCGTACGCCGCGAGGAGCCCCCGGACGTGCTCGACCTTCTGCTGCACCTGCGTGGGGTACGCCACCGCGAGGAGGGTGCACGAGCCGCAGCGTCCGGCGTCGAAGTGGAGGCACTGCACGCCCCCATCCTCTCAGCCGGGCTCGGCTCATCCGGTCCAGGGGCCCGGACCCACGAAGATGCAGAAGGGGTGGCCCTCCGGGTCGGCGTAGACGCGCAGCGCCTCCTCGGGGTCGTCGGCGCGGTCGTGCAGGAGCGTCGCCCCGAGCGCGAGCGCGCGCTCGTGGTGGCGGTCGAGCTCCGTGCGGTCCGGCACCGTGGTGTCGAGGTGGAGCTGCTGCGGGACGTCGGTGTCCGGCCACGTGGACCGCGGCAGCTTCTCGACCTGCTGGAACGCGAGCCGGACGCCGCCGGGGTTCTCGAGCACGAGCCAGTCCTCGCCCCGGGTGTCGGGCTCCCCGGGCGGCGGCTCGTCCCCGGCCCGGTACGTCAGCCCGAACATCTGCCGGTAGAACTCGGCCAGGGCGCGCGCGTCGGTGGCGTCGAGCGCGACCAGCCGGATGTGCGGATAGGTGGGGGGCACGGTGGTACCTACTCTCCGAAGCTCGTGGCCAGGGTGCGGAGCCGGTCGACGTGCGCGGCCCACGCCGCGGCGTCCCACCCTGGCAGGTTGGTGTTGTCGCGGGCCAGCCCCGCGCGGCCGTCGAGCAGCTCGCGCAGGACGTCCGCGTGGCCGGCGTGCCGCGTGAGGTCCGCGTTCACGTGCACGAGGATCCGGCCCAGGCTCGCGTCGGAGCCCTCGGGCCACCACGGCACGCGGCCCGGCGTGTCGAGCGGCAGCTCGGTGATCGTCGCGTCGGCGAACTCCCACACGCGGCGGTAGAGCCCGACGACGTCGGGGATCGACTCGTCGGCCGTCGCGTACAGGTCGGCGTTCGGGTCGGTGTCGTACGCGTCCATCCAGGCGACCTCCGCCGGGTCCGGCCACGGGCGGCCGAACGTCACGCCGAAGTAGCCGATCTCGATCCCTGCCGCGTGCTTGACGAGCCCGAGCAGATTCGTGCCCGTCGGCGTGCGCGGCCAGCGCGCCTCGCGCTCGGAGAGGCCCTCGAGCTTCCACACCAGCGCCTCGCGGGTGCGCTGGAGGTACTGGTGGAGCACGCGTCGGACGGCGTCGTCGGTGGAGGCCATGGGCCCATCCTGGCGTGCCCCGGGTATGGTCGCCACGTGCCCCGCGACGTGCTGCGCCTGTCAGCTGCTGCCCTGGTGTGCGCCGCCGCGGTCCTGCTCTTCGCCGTGCACGTGCGCCCCCTCGCCTACCTTCCGCTCGTGGCCGGCGTCGCGCTCGGGCTCGCCGTGGACCGGCGCCTGGGGCGCGACCTCCTCCTGATCGCGGGCGGGATGGGCATCATCTCGACCATCTCGCTCGAGGCCGACCTGTCCGACGCCGGCATGGCGCGGTTCGCGGTCGTCCTCACGCTCGCGGTGCTCGTCCCGTGGGCGGTGTCCCGCTACGTGTACCGCGACGACGCCGTGCGGTTCCCCGTCCGGACCGGCCGGCGGTGGACCCGCGGGCAGGTGCTCTACCTGGTCGCCGTCGTGGCGATCGGCTACGTGCTGCTGCCGTGGTACTTCCTCGGCTCGGGCGCCTACCTGAACTGGCCGTCGCTCGAGGGCGAGAGCGACATCGCGCGCCTGTTCGTGGGCGTCAACGCCGTGGGGCTCTGGGACGAGCTGTTCTTCATCTGCACGGTGTTCGCGCTGCTGCGCCGCCACTTCCCGATGTGGACGGCCAACGTGCTCCAGGCCGTGGTGTTCGTGTCGTTCCTGTGGGAGCTCGGCTACCGCGAGTGGGGCCCGGTGCTCACGATCCCGTTCGCGCTGGTGCAGGGCTGGATCTTCAGCAGGTACAAGTCGCTGACCTACGTCGTGGCCGTGCACCTGCTGTTCGACCTGGTGGTCTTCGCCGTCCTCGTGCACGGCCACCACCCGGAGCTCCTCGACGTGTTCGTCACCGCGCCCTGAGCCGGGGCGTCACAGCGAGTCGAGGATGTCGCGCAGGCGGTCGATCTCGGCGGCCTGGCCCGCGCCGACGTCGTTGGCGAGCTCCTCGGTACGGCCGTCCTCGCCCTCCTGCAGGACGGTCACCGACATGTCGACCGCACCCTCGTGGTGCTGGATCATGCCCTCGAGGAAGAGCCTGTCGAACTCCGTGCCCGACGCCGCCTCCATCGCGGCGAGCTGGTCGGCGGTGAGCATCCCCGGCATGTCCTCGTGGGCGCCCTGACCCCCGTGGTCCTCGTGGCCGCCGCCGGGCACGCGCGGACCGGAGCCGTCGAGCTGCCCCACCTCGACCGGTACGGGGAGCCCGCGCTCCTGCAGCCATGCCGCCAGGCCGTGGATCTCCGCACCCTGCGTGTCGCCGATGCGCGCCGCGATCGCCCTCACCTGCTCGTGCCGGGCACGGTCGGCCGCGAGCGCCGACATCTCGAGGGCCTGGAGGTGGTGGCTGATCATGTGCGTGACGTAGTCGACGTCGGCCTGGTTCCAGCGCGGCGCGGTGCTGCCGTCGTCGACGTAGTCCTCGGGGGCGACCGTCCGTGCCGGCTCGCCCGGCTTCCCCGGCTGGACGACGGCGCTCGACGGCGTCGACGTCGGCGCGGTCCCGCCGTCCGTGCACCCGGCCGCCGTCCCGACCGCGAGGGCCGCCGCGAGGAACGGCGCGAGGGCCCGCGCGCGGGCCGGCGGCGCGGGCGCGCGCCGCCGCCCGGCACCGTCACGTCGGCTGGGAGAAGTTTCGACGCCCACTGTCACCGCCTTGTTAATTCTCGCCGTGTCCCCTGGTGGTCCAGGTCACATCCCGCCAGAGTGGGGGAACCCTACCAAGGAGGTGTGACGCCTGTGCGTCGACTGACAACCACCCACGGACAGCGTGCGCTCACGGCCGGAGCCCTGGCCGGGACGCTCGCGGTCGGGTCCCTCGCCGTCGCGGGACCCGTGTTCGCCGAGCCCGGCGACGAGGCCGGGCTCCCGGCTCAGAGCATGGTCGCTCTGGACGACTCCTCGACCCCGGCGGACCTGAGCCAGCCCGGCAGCATGGACTCCGTCAACATGGAGCTCCTCGCCAACATCCCGAAGAACGGCGCGTTCGCCGCGGAGAACGCGTACAGCTCGGACCTCGCGTTCCAGGGCGACTACGCGTTCGCGGGCAACTACAACGGGTTCACGGTGTACGACCTGAGCGACCCGGCGGCGCCCGAGCAGGCCGTCCAGGTCCTGTGCCCCGGCTCGCAGAACGACGTCTCGGTCTACGGCGACATCCTCGTCCTCTCGACCGACTCCTCGCGCAGCGACGACTCGTGCCAGTCGTCCGGGCAGTCGGCCACGGTCAAGGACTCGTGGGAGGGGCTGAAGATCTTCGACGTCTCCGACCCGAGGGCGCCGAGGTACGTCACGGCGGTCGAGACCATGTGCGGGTCGCACACCCACTCGCTCGCCCCGTCGAAGGACGGCCGCACCCTCTACGCGTACGTGTCGTCGTACTCGCCCAGCGCCGCGTTCCCGGACTGCCAGCCCCCGCACGACCTGATCTCGATCGTGAAGATCCCCGTGAAGGCACCCGAGACCGCCGAGGTCGTCGCCACGCCGGTGCTCTTCCCCGACGGCGGGTACACCAACACGGCCGGCTGCCACGACATCACGACGTACGTGAAGCTCGACCTCGCGGCGGGCGCCTGCATGGGTGACGGCATCCTCATGGACATCTCCGACCGGGAGAACCCCGTGGTGATCTCGAACGTGCGCGACACCGAGAACTTCGCGTTCTGGCACTCGGCCACGTTCAACAACGACGGGACCAAGGTCGTCTTCACCGACGAGCTCGGTGGCGGCGGCGTGGCGACGTGCAACCCGTCCGTCGGCCCGACGCGCGGTGCCAACGCCATCTACGACATCGTCGACGGCGAGCTGGAGTTCCGCAGCTACTACAAGATCCCGCGGACCAACACCAACACCGAGAACTGCGTGGCCCACAACGGGTCGCTCATCCCGGTCAAGGGCAAGGACATCATGGTCCAGGCCTGGTACCAGGGCGGCATCTCCGTGTTCGACTTCACCGACTCGGAGAACCCGACCGAGATCGCGTGGTTCGACCGGGGCCCGGTGACCGACGAGCGGCTCGTCCTGGGCGGCTCGTGGTCGGCGTACTACTACAACGGGTACGTCTACTCGAACGACATCCAGCAGGGCTTCGACGTCCTGTCGATCGACGACGCCGCCGGCGTCGGCAAGCAGAAGCCCAACACCTACAAGGAGCTCAACCCGCAGCAGCAGGTCCCGTTCCACGGCTGACGCCGTGACGGGCCCCTGAGGAGGTACGACGACGGCCGGTCACCGCGCTCCCGCACGGGAGGGGTGGCCGGCCGTCGGCGGTGGTGCGTCGGGTGTCAGCTGACGTCGCCGCGCCAGGCGCCCGTCTCCGCGCCGCGCGACTCGATGAACTCCTTGAACCGCTCGAGGTCGCCCTGGACGCGCCGGTCGTCGAAGTTGAGCGCGGCACCGACCTTCTCGGTCACGCCCTCGGGGTCCCAGTCCATCTGGACCGTCACGCGGGTCTGCGCGTCGCTGAGGCGGTGGAACGTCACGACGCCGGCCTGGTCGGGTCCGCTGGTGCTGCGCCACGCCACACGCTCGTCCGGGTGCTGCTCGGTGATCTCCGCGTCGAACTCGCGCTCGACGCCACCGACCTTCGTCTTCCAGTGCGTGTGGGTGTCGTCGAGCTGCTGGACCGACTCGACCCCTTCCATGAAGTGGGAGAAATCCTCGAACTGCGTCCACTGGTTGTACGCGGTGCGCACGGGGACGTCGACGTCGATCGACTTGGTGACGCTTTCCATGAGTGCCTCCTTCGTGTCGGTGACTTCACCGTGACCCGGCAGGGAACCACTCGCACGCGGGCACGACCGCGGCGGCGCCGTCAGCGGCGCCGCAGGCGGGCCTCGACCACGGGGACCGCCACCGCGACGAGCGTCAGCGCCGCGCCGGCGTACATCGCCGGGCCAGGGCGTGCCGCCTCGGGCAGGACGACGTCGAGGGCAAGCGCGCCGACGATCTGCCCGGCGATCATCCCGAGCCCGAGCAGCAGCACGCCGATGCGCTGCACGACGGCGGCCTGGATCGCGATGAACACGATGCCGATGAGGCCGCCGGTGTAGAGGACGAGGTCGACCGGCAGGTCCCCGGGCAGCGTGCCGCGCGGCCACCCGCTCACCGCGACGGAGACGCCGAACGCGAGCAGCAGGGCCGCCGAGCCGACCAGGAAGTTGACGAACGTCGCGGCCGCGACGCCGCCGGACGAGCCGGCCGTGGCACCGGGCGACGGGACCGCCGCGGACCGGATGCGCCCGTTCATCGCCTGCTGCCACGACTGCAGCGCGCCCGCGACGAACGGGACGACCGCCAGACCGAGCGCCGGCACCTGGCCCACCGAGCCGGAGACCGCGATCGCGACCGCCACCACGGTCAGGGCCGGGCCGAGCGCCCGGCCCACCGTCACGAGCCGCACGCCTCCCGGCGCCAGGCCGAGGCGGTCCACCAGGAGCGAGCTGACGGACTGGCCCGCCACGATCGCGACCATGAACAGCGCCACCCCGAGCGCCCCCACCGTCAGGCCCTGGGCGGCCACGTAGAACCCGCCGCACGCCCCGCCGAGCAGCTCCCACCAGCGCAGCCCGCCGTCGCGCAGCCGCGCGACCACGCGTGCGACGGCCCGGCGGGCACCCGGCCAGCAGGCGAGCCCGAGCACGAGCCACACGAGGCCCGAGCCGAACGAGATCACCGCGGCCCCGAAGCCGCTGCCCACGTGCTCGGCCAGCGTGCCGTTGACCCGGCTCTGCACGGCGGCGCCGAAGCCGCCGAGCACGGCCGCCGCGACCCCGAGGACCCTCGACGCGGTGTCGGCGGGCGGGATCGGCACGGTCACCCCGGGAGTGTACGGCCCGGCCCGGGACGTCCCGCGTGTGACCATGCCTGCCATGAGCACCGACGTCGCGCGGACGGGAGAGCCCGAGGACCTGGAGACCACGGCCGGGACGGCTTCCCCCGCACCCGCCCGGCGCCGCGACCGGCACGGGCACCCGCACGGGCACGTGCACGCCGACGGCCCGGTCGCCCCCGCGTCACTGCGGACGCGTGTCGTGCTCGTGTGCCTCGTCCTGCCCGCGCTGGTGGCGACGGCGGTGGGGCTCTGGGCGCTGTGGCCGTCGGCGGCCGACGTCCCCGAGCGGGTGCCGGTCGCGGCGGAGGGCAGCTCCTTCGTCCACGTGACCGTCGCGGGGACGCCGTCGGACGGGGCCGGCGCCGAGGTGCCGATCGAGCTGCCCGACGGCGGCCGCGCGCTCATGCAGACCGACCCGCGGTTCGAGCTCGCCCCGGGCGACGAGGTCGTCGCGCTGTTCATCGGCGCGCTCGACGGCGCGCCCGTGCCGTACGTGTTCATGGACTTCCAGCGCGACGTGCCGTTCCTCCTCCTGGCCGCGGCGTACGCGCTCGTCGTGCTGCTCGTCGCGCGCTGGCGCGGCCTGCTCGCGCTCGTCGGTCTCGGGGTGGCGTTCGCGGTGTTCCTCGGGTTCACGTTCCCGGCGCTGCTCGCCGGCGAGGACGCCATGGCGGTGGCGCTCGTGACGTCGTCGGCCGTCATGCTGGTGGTGCTCTACCTCGCGCACGGCCTGACGGCGCGCACCTCGGTGGCGCTGCTGGGGACGCTCGCCGGCCTCGGCCTGACGGCGGGCATCGGCGCGTGGGCGACGCGCGCGTCGAGCATCACGGGCGCCTCGTCCGAGACGGCGCAGATGCTGCCCGCGATGGCGCCGGCGGTCGACCTGCAGGGCATCGCCCTGTGCGGGCTCGTCCTGGCCGGGATGGGCGTCCTCAACGACGTCACGATCACGCAGGCGTCGGCCGTCTGGGAGCTGCGGGCGCTCGCGCCGCACGCGCCGCGGCGGGCGCTGTTCGCGCGCGCGATGCGGATCGGCCGCGACCACATCGCCTCGACCGTGTACACGATCGCGTTCGCGTACGTCGGCGCCGCGCTGCCGCTGCTCATGACCGTCTGGCTGCTCGACCAGCCGCCCATGGCGTCGCTCACCTCGGGCGAGATCGCCGAGGAGGTCGTGCGCACGCTGGTCGGCTCGATCGGGCTGGTGCTCGCCATCCCGATCACGACGGCGATCGCCGCGGTCGTGGTCCCCGCCGCGGCAGGGGAGCGCGCACCCTCCGACGCCGTGCGGGCGACGACGGCCCCCGGCACCGTGGAGGCATGACCGACACCACCGCACCGTCCCAGGGCGCCGGGCGACCGGTCGCGATCGTCACCGGCTCGGAGTCCGGCATCGGCCGCGCGACGGCCGTCGCGCTCGCGGCCCACGGCTTCGACCTCGGGCTGTGCTGGTACGCCGACGAGGACGAGGCCCGCGCCACGGCCGAGGAGGCGGCCGGGCCCGGCGCGCGCACGGAGCTGCGGCACCTCGACGTCACGGACCTGCCCGCGCTCGCGCCCGTCGTCGACGACCTCGCCTCCGCGCTCGGACGCGTCGACGCGCTCGTCAACGTCGCCGGCACCGGCTCGGCGACGCCGTTCCTCGACCTCGACCACCCGACGTGGCGCAGCGTCCTCGAGACCGACCTCGACGGACCGTTCGTCCTCATGCAGGCGGCGGCGCGGCACATGGTCGCGGCCGGCCGCGGCGGGCGGATCGTCAACATCACGAGCGTCCACGAGCACCAGCCGCGCGTCGGGGCGGCGCCGTACTGCGCCGCCAAGGCAGGCCTGGGCCTGCTGACGCAGGTGGCCGCGCTCGAGCTCGGCGAGCACGGGATCACGGTCAACGCGGTCGCGCCGGGGGAGATCGCCACGCCCATGACCGGGCAGGAGGACGAGGACCCGCACGGCACGGAGCGCCCCGGCGTCCCGCTCGGCCGGCCGGGCGACGCGCGCGAGGTCGCCGCGGTGGTCGCCTTCCTGTGCGGCCCGGAGGCGTCGTACGTGACGGGGGCGTCGTGGGCGGTCGACGGCGGGATGCTGCGGATGGGCCCGATGGCGGGCTCGCACCTGCCCTCCGACGACTGGCGCCGCCCCTGACGTTCCTCAGCGGGCCTCGTCGAGCTCGCCGCGGCTGCCGAGCCACGGCGCGAGCACGTCGGGGCGGCCGAGCCACGCCAGCCCGCCGTCGACGACCTCCTCGGGCCGGGCGACGACGTCGGCGAACGTCGCGCGCAGCCGTCGCCGGTCGTCCTGCCCGTCCGGGCCGCGACTGCCGACCATGACGATCCGTGTGTGGCGATCCGCCGCACCGGCGACCGTGCGCCACGGACCCAGGTCGCCGACCGCGAGCTGGCCCCCGGCACCGTCCCACAGGCAGGCCGAGTCCGGCCGGCTCGGCACCCAGAAGACACCCCGCGCGCGCACCCGGGCCGCGCCGAGGTCCTCGATGCGCTCGAGCAGCCGCTCCGGGTGCAGGGGCCGCGGGGTGTGCAGCTCGAGCGTCCAGGAGCGGTCCCCCTCGAGCGTCCGCGCCGGCGCCCCGCCGCGAGCGGCGACGGGGTTCGCCCGGCGCTCACCGCACGCCGGGTCGTGCGTCCCGGTGGTGACGTCGGCCGCCGTCAGGGCGTGCAGCCCGTCGAGCCGACGCGAGTCGACGGCCCGGAGCCGGTCCACGAGCCCCGAGCCGGTCGGGTGGGCGGCCGGGTCGCCCTCGGTCACCACCAGGTCGGCGTGCTCGAGCTGCGCGGCGAGCGCCTCGCCGACCGCCCGGCCGTCGTCGCCGGTGAGCGCCAGCCCGCGCTCGGCGAGCAGCGCGTCGCCGAGCAGGTCCTCCTCGACGGCGGCGAGGTCCACGACGGCGACCGCTCCCGCGACCCGCACGTGCGCGAGGATCTCGCCCGGCGCGGCGTGCGCGCACAGTGCCCGGGTGGCCGGGAGCGACTCCGCCCCGACGGGCAGCCCGAGCACGATCGCGTCCCATCGGCCGTCCTCGGCGAGGCGGGCGATCGTGGGCAGCGCGTCCTCGCGCACGGCGCACGACAGGCACGCGTGCTCGAGCGGGACGGTCTCGTCCTCGATCACGCCCCCGGCGCTGACGACGACGCGGCGCAGCGTCCCGGCGTCGGCCTGGATGTCGTGACGCACGACGACGGTGGCCGGTGAGCCGAGCACCAGGCCGAGCGCCGTGGACTCGCGCAGGACGGGGTCGACGCTCGCGAGCACGCTGACGGCGGGTCGGGCGGAGTGCATGAGGCGGCCCTTCTTGAGAATCGTTCTCAGACGTGGTTGACTCTAGCGCGTTGTTGCGAACGATTCTCAATCGCACAGTAGACCAGGAGGGACCTTCATGTCCGCCCGCTGCCAGGTGCTCGGCACCGAGCCAGGCTTCGGCCACTCGATCTCGCACTCCCACGTGCGGACCAAGCGCCGGTTCGACCCCAACGTCCAGAAGAAGCGGTACTGGGTGCCGACG
>JAPSLD010000086.1 GCA_031181105.1 Isoptericola sp.
CGGAGAGCTCCTCGAGCCGCTGGACCTGGCGGGCGGCCTCGTCGGGCAGCTGCCCGACGGGCGCGTCGTCGTCACCGAGCAGAGCGTGGAGGGGGAGACCCGGCGCGCCGCGCTGCGCGCCGTCGACACCCGGGGCCGCACGAGCCTGGAGCTGGGCGCGGCGTGGCCGGACGAGCTCGGGTTCGCCGTGCCGCGCGTGCCCTGGACCCAGCCGTCCGGCGTCTCGGCGCACCCCGCGGACGACGGCGTCGTCCTGGCCGAGACCGGCCTCGGGTTCACGTGGTACGGCGAGGACGGCGTCTTCCGCGGCGTGTGGCCCGACTCCCGCACGGACGACGACCAGCCGTTCGCGCTGTGGGACCGCACGCCGGTCGTGCGCGGGGGCGCCGACGCGCAGGACCCGTACTACGTCCTCACGCAGGGCGAGGGTGGCGGCTACGCGCTCACCGAGATCACGGCCGAGCGGATGGCGTTCCAGCTGACCGCCACCAAGCCGTACAGCACGGCGAACGAGTCCTTCCTCAGCGGCCTCGGCCTCGGCGCGGGGCTCGTCGTCGACCGGCCGTACGGCGTCTTCCCGGACGGTGCCGAGCCCGAGGTGCGGGCCGTGTTCGACGCCGCGTGGTCGCCCTGGACGGACGTCTACCGGCTGCGCTACCAGGTGCGCGGCGACCCGCGCGTCCCCGACCCGGTCGTGGGCGAGGAGACGACCGTCGCGCTGCCCGCCGGCGGCGAGGTCGCCCTCGAGCTGCCCGAGACCCGTCCGGGCGTCTACGAGGTCGACGCGGCCCTCGTGCGCGCCGACACGGGCGAGGCGGTCTCGGGCACCTGCCTGCGGTACACCGTCGCGGCCGCGGGCAGCCCGCTCGACCCCGCCGCGCTCGCCGACGGCGCCGACTGGGGCGGTGCGGCGCCGCTGCGCGGCGTGCAGCTCGCCGACCAGCTCGGTGTCGGCAGCCACCGGACGCAGCTCGACTTCGCGGCGATCGTGCCGGACCCGACCGCCCGGCCCGACCGGTCGCGGCTCGTGTGGGACTCGCTGCCCGACGCGGCGTTCGCACCGGACGAGGAGGGGGGCGAGGAGCAGGAGGGTGACGTCGACCCGTTCGCCGAGCTCGCCGCGGCCGCCGAGCTCGCGGACGAGACGGGCGTGCTGCTGATCCTGCAGCTGGGCCAGGGCGGTGAGGCCGAGCTGGCCGCGGCGGAGGCCGGGACGTGGGAGGGGTGGGTCCGCGCGATCGCCGCGGAGATCCACGCCCGCGCCCCGACGCTGCGCCACTGGCAGCCCTGGAACGAGCCCAACAACACGGGCTACGCGGACGCCGCCCGGTACGAGGCCGAGGTCGGCGCCCCGTTCGCGCGCGCCGTCCGGGCCGCCGTGCCCGGCGCCGTCGTCGTCGGCGGCAACACTCTGGGCGTCGTCCCCGACTGGTGGGCCGACCTGGCGGCCGCGGGCGGCTGCGGCTCGCTCGACGTCGTGGGCATCCACCCGTACACCGGGCTCAACCGGTCCTGGGAGGAGGAGGGGTTCTCCCGGGAGGGCGCCGAGCTCGGCGAGCTGCGCGCCGCGCTCGAGCCGTGCGGTGACGTGCCCGTGTGGGACACGGAGTCGGGGTGGTGGTCCGACGGCGTGGCCAACTCCCGCGCGTCGGCCTGGGACGTCGCGCGCAAGCTCCTGTGGTACGCCGTGGAGGACGTCGAGGAGTGGACGTACTTCTTCTCGGAGGGCGGGTTCGGCGAGGCCGGCGTGTCGTGGTCGCTCGTCCAGTACGAGGAGTACGTCAAGCCGGCCGGTGCGGTGTTCGCGGCCACCGGCCCGTTCCTCGACCGGTTCGGAGGTCTCACCCCGGTCGACGTCGGCGCCCCCGGCGCGCACGCCGTGCGCGCGGAGGCGCAGGACGGCGGGGAGCTCCTCGCGCTGTGGTCGGAGGACCTGGCCCTGCCGGTGCGGGTCGCCGCGGGAGACGGTGCGCGGGTCGTGCTGCGCGACCCCTACGGTGCCGAGCGTCCGCTGGAGATCCCGCCCGACGGGGTGGAGCTCACGCTGAACGGCGCGCCGGTCTTCCTCGTGGCACCGGCCGGCACCGGGCTCGAGGTCGGTGCCCTCGAGGCGTTCGGCCCGGACGTCCTCGAGGGCAGGCCCGCGACCGCGTCGTCGACGCACGAGGACGCGAGCCCGCCGGGTGTGGTCACGTCCGGCACCTTCGCGGTGCGCGAGCCGTGGCGGTCCGGGCGGCTGGCGGACGGGTCGGTCGACGAGGCTCCGTACGTCGAGGTGACCACGGACGGGCCCGTGGTGATCGACCGCGTCGCGGTCGCGACGGCGGGCATCCGCTGCTGCACGTCCGGGCTGCGGGACTACACGGTCTCGGTGCGGGACGCCGACGGGCAGTGGCAGGACGTCGCCGAGGTGCGCGACCAGTTCTGGGAGCGTGTGGCCCTGGCCCGGTTCGACCCGGTCCAGGTCACGGCCGTGCGCGTGAGCGTCCCGATGACGACCGAGCGCGAGACGCCCGTGCTGGCCGCCAACTACACCGGTGTCCTCGGTGGGCTGCACCCGGACTTCATGCCCCTGGTGACCGAGAGCGAGTGGATCGCGACGGTGAGCGCCGTCCGCGCGTGGGGCCCGGACGGTCCGGGGTGAGCGCAGGAGATCAGGAGGACCAGGACTGTCGGGCTGCGAAGCGTGCGCCGACCAGCCGCTCGGACTCCTCCCAGAGCCGGGGGCCCTCGTCCGTCCGCTGCAGCGGCGGCCACGGGGTCCGCTGCAGGACCGGCGGCCCGCCGATGGTGCGTCGCGGGCCGTAGAACTCGTCCCCGCGGGCGCTCGGGTCGGTCGCCGCCATGAGCGCGGGAAGCGCGGCACTCCGGACCGTCCCGGCGATGCCCCAGCGTGACAGCAGCCGGATGGCGCGGCGCCCGCCCACCTCCCGCTCGCGCCCGAGGCCGGGCTGGGCCGCCAGCAGGTTCGTGGGTGAGACACCCGGGTGCGCGTAGTTGCTGGTGATTCCCCATCCGTCGGCCTTGCTGCGCGCGTCGAGCTCGCGAGCGAACAGGCCGACAGCGATCTTCGACTGCGAGTACGCCGCCATGACGTCGTACCCGGTCTCCCAGTTCAGGTCGCCCCAGTTGATCCTGCCGCGGCGCGCGGCGATGCTCGTCTGGTGGGTGACACGCGCGCGACCTCGGCGCAGCAGCGGCAGCAGGCCCAGGGTGAGCGCGAAGTGGCCGAGATGGTTCGTGCCGAGCTGCAGCTCGTGCCCGTCCTCGGTGACCTGGCGGCTGGGCGGTCGCATGACGCCGGCGTTGTTGACGAGGATGTCGATGGCGCGCCCCTCGGCGGTCAGCGTCTCGACGAGGGCCGCGACGGACGCCAGTGACGAGAGGTCGAGCGCGCGGGTGAAGACTCGTGCGCCGGGCGTGGTGCGGCGGATCCTGGCGGCCGCGGCCTCTCCCTTGGCGGGCGTCCGTACGGGCATGAGGACCTCGGCGCCGGCACGGGCCAGCTCGGTGGCGATCACGTGCCCGATGCCGTCGCTCGCGCCGGTGACCACGGCGAGCGTGCCGGCCAGGTCGGTGATGCTGTGTTCGTCGTTGCGTGCCATGAGCGGTGCCTCTCGACGTGCGGCGTCAGCCGCGGTGGACGTGCGAGCCCAGCCTCGTGCGTCTCGAGCACCGCATTCAGAGTCCGTCGATCCCCGGACTCGCGGTCCGCCCCTGCGTCAGCGCAGCGACTCGGCCCCGACGACAGCGAGCACCTGCAGCTTGTCGTAGCTCTCGCTGCCCGGTACGGCGGTGTAGACCAGCAGCGAGTGGGACTGCCCGGGTTCGATCAGCCGCTGGCACGTCAGCTCCAGGGCGCCGACGCGCGGGTGGACGAAGTGCTTGACCTCGTGCGGGCGGACCCCGACCTCGTGCCGGTCCCACACGCGACTGAACTCCTCGCTGCGGGCCAGCAGCAGGTCGATGTAGCGCGCAGCTCGCGAACCGGGGCCGCGGAGGGTGGCGATCTCACGCAGCCCGGAGGCGTACATGCGGGTGAGGAACGCGTGCTCCGCGGGCGCGTACAGCTGCCGGGCCGCGGGGTCCGTGAACCATCGATAGCCCGCGCTGCGAGCCGGCCCGGTGTACCGGGTCGTCTCGCCGGTGAGCGCGACGCCCAGCGGCGTCTGCCGCAACGTCTCGCCCAGCTCGGTGACGATCTCGGCGGGCGTGTCGTGCAGGCGGTCGAAGACGCGCAGCAGCCCGGGACTGATGTGCTCGCTGGTCGCCCCGCGGACGGGTGCCGTGTGCCCGGCGAGCCGGAACAGGTGGTCGCGCTCGTCGAGGGAGAGGTGCAGGCCCTGGGCGATCGCGGCGACCATCTGCTCGGACGGCTGCGGGCCACGCTCCTGCTCGAGGCGCGAGTAGTAGTCGGTCGACATCTGGCAGAGCGTGGCGACCTCCTCCCGCCGCAGGCCGCTGGTCCGACGACGTCGCCCGCGAGGCAGGCCGACGTCCTCGGGCTGCAACGACTCCCGACGGCGACGCAGGAACCCCGCCAGCCCCGGCCTGTCGATCTTCATACGCCCCTCCACCGAATCCGACGCCGAGACCCTTCCTACCGCTCGAGGGTCCGCCCATCCACGACCCGTCGATCCCCCTCACGCCGCGCGCACCGCGCCTCGGCGTCACACCGAGAAGTACTTCGCCTCCGGGTGGTGGAACACGAACGCGTCGGTCGACTGCTCGGGGTGCAGCTGCAGCTCGTCGGACAGCGTCACGCCCACGCGCTCGGGGCGCAGCAGCTCCACGACCTTGCGGCGGTCCTCCATGTCGGGGCACGCCGGGTACCCGAGCGAGAACCGCGCGCCGCGGTAGTCGAGCTTGAACATGCCCTCGACGTCCGACGGGTCCTCGTCCGCGAAGCCGAGCTCCGAGCGCACGCGCGCGTGCCAGAACTCGGCCAGCGCCTCGGTCAGCTGCACCGAGAGCCCGTGCAGCTCCATGTACTCGCGGTAGCGGTTCGCCTCGAACAGCCGTGCCGTGTGCACGGAGACGGAGTCGCCGACCGTCACGAGCTGGACGGGCAGGACGTCGAACCGCCCGGTCTCCAGGGCCCACGCCCGCGGCTTGACGAAGTCCGCCAGGCACAGGTGCCGGTCGCGCCGCTGCCGGGGGAAGCGGAAGCGCAGGCGCTCCGTGCCGACCTCGCCGCCGGAGCCGCCGTCGGGGCCGGCGTGGTGCGCGACGACGACGTCGTCACCCTCCGACCACACCGGGAAGTACCCGTAGACGACGGTCGGGTCGAGGATCTGCTCGGTCCGGATGCGGTCGAGCCACTCGGCCAGCCGAGGGCGGCCCTCGGACTCGACGAGCTCCTCGTAGGACAGCCCGTCGTCGCCGCGACCGGGCTTGAGGCCCCACTGGCCCATGAACGTCGCGCGCTCGTCGAGGAACGCCGCGTAGTCGGCGAGCTGCACACCCTTGACGACGCGCGTGCCCCAGAAGGGCGGGGTCGGCACCAGGTTGTCGGTCGCGACGTCGGAGCGCGCGGGCAGGTCCTCGGGCGCCGTCTCGGTCACCGTGACGACGCCGTGCCGGCGCTTGCGCAGCGCGGGCAGCCCGACCTCGTCGGGCGACGCCCCGCGGGCGACCGCCACGAGCGGTTCCATCAGGCGCAGCCCCTCGAACGCGTCGCGCGCGTACCGGACGGTGCCCGGGAACATCGAGGCGAGGTCGTCCTCGACGTACGTGCGCGTGAGGGCCGCGCCGCCGAGCAGGATCGGCCACTTCTTCTCGAGGCCGCGCGAGACCAGCTCCTCGAGGTTCTCCTTCATGACCACGGTCGACTTCACGAGCAGCCCCGACATGCCGATGACGTCCGCGTCGTGCTCCTGCGCGGCCTCGATCATCGCGGAGACCGGCTGCTTGATGCCGATGTTGACGACCGTGTAGCCGTTGTTCGTCAGGATGATGTCGACGAGGTTCTTGCCGATGTCGTGCACGTCGCCGCGCACGGTCGCGAGCACGATGGTGCCCTTCGACTGCTCGGCCTCGTCGCCCGCCACCCGCTCCATGTGCGGCTCGAGCAGGGCGACGGCGGACTTCATGACCTCGGCGGACTGCAGCACGAACGGCAGCTGCATCTGGCCGGACCCGAAGAGCTCGCCGACGACCTTCATGCCACCGAGGAGGTGCTCGTTGACGATGTCGAGCGCCTTCATGCCGCCCGCGAGGGCCTCCTCGATGTCGTGCTCGAGGCCCTTGCGCGCGCCGTCGACGATGCGGCGGGCGAGCCGCTCGCCGACGGGGAGCGCGGCGAGCTCGGCGGCGCGCTGGTCGCGCAGGGCCGCCGAGTCGACCCCGCTGAACAGCTCGAGGAGGTGCGCGAGCGGGTCGTGCACGAGGTTGCCCTCGTCGTCGTACCGGCGCCGGTCCCACACGAGGTCCTCGGCGGCCTGCCACTGCTCGTCGGGGATGGCGGTGCGGGGGAGGATCTTCGCCGCGTGCACGATGGCGGAGTCCAGGCCGGCCTGCACGGCCTCGTGGAGGAACACCGAGTTGAGGACCGTCCGGGCGGCGGGGTTGAGCCCGAAGGAGACGTTCGAGACGCCCAGCGTCGTGTGGACGCCGGGGTAGCGCGTGGTGATCTCGCGGATCGCCTCGATCGTCTCGATCGCGTCGCGCCGTGTCTCCTCCTGGCCGGTCGCGATGGGGAACGTGAGCGCGTCGACGATGATGTCGTCGACCCGCATGCCCCACTGCCCGGTGAGCGTGTCGACGAGGCGCGAGGCGATCTCGACCTTCTTGGCCGCGGTCCGGGCCTGGCCCTCCTCGTCGATCGTCAGGGCGATCACGGCGGCGCCGTGCTCCTGGACGACGGGCATGACCCGCGCGAACCGCGACGTCGGCCCGTCGCCGTCCTCGAAGTTGACCGAGTTGACGACGGCGCGCCCGCCGACGAGCTCCAGGCCTGCCTTGATGACCTCGGGCTCGGTCGAGTCGATGACGAGCGGCAGCGTCGACGCGCTCGCGAGACGAGAGACGACCTCGCGCACGTCCGCGACGCCGTCGCGCCCGACGTAGTCGACGCACACGTCGAGCAGGTGGGCGCCGTCGCGGGTCTGCGCGCGGGCGATGTCCACGACGTCGTCCCACCGGCTCTCGAGCATGGCCTCGCGGAACGCCTTCGACCCGTTGGCGTTGGTGCGCTCGCCGATGGCGAGGTAGGAGGCGTCCTGGCGCAGGTCCGTGTGCGAGTACAGCGACGCGACGCCGTTCTCCCGCTCGACCGGGCGCGCGGACAGCGGGCGCCCGCGCACCGCCTCGACCACCTGGCGCAGGTGCTCGGGCGTCGTGCCGCAGCAGCCGCCCACGAGCCCGAGCGAGAACTCCTCGACGAACTGCGCGTGGGCCGCCGCCAGCTCGGCGGGGCCCAGCGGGTACACCGCGCCGTGCGGGCCGAGCTCCGGCAGGCCCGCGTTCGGCATGCAGGTCACGGGCAGGTCGCTGTGGCGGGCCAGGTGACGCAGGTGCTCGCTCATCTGGTCGGGGCCCGTGGCGCAGTTCAGCCCGATCGCGTCGACGCCGATCGCCTGCAGCGTCGTGAGCGCGGCGCCGATCTCCGAACCCATGAGCATGGTCCCGGTCGTCTCGACGGTGACCGAGACGACGACCGGGACGCGGCGCCCGACGGCGGCCATGGCGTCCCGCGCGCCGGTCACCGCGGCCTTCGCCTGGAGCAGGTCCTGGCTCGTCTCGACGAGGACGGCGTCCGCGCCGCCCTCGAGGAGCCCGGCGGCCTGCTCGGCGAAGGTCGCACGCAGGTGGGCGTACGTCGTGTGCCCCAGCGAAGGGAGCTTGGTGCCCGGTCCCATCGACCCCAGCACCCAGCGCGGGTGGTCCGGCGTGGCGAACGCGTCGGCACGCTCGCGCGCCAGCGCGGCGCCCGCGCGCGCGAGCTCGCGGATGCGGTCCTCGATGCCGTAGTCGGACAGGTTGGACCAGTTGGCACCGAAGGTGTTGGTCTCGATCGCGTCGACGCCGACGTCGAGGTAGGCGTCGTGGACGGAGCGGATGATGTCGGGGCGCGAGACGTTGAGGACCTCGTTGCAGCCCTCGTGGCCCTCGTAGTCCTCGAGCGTCGGGTCCGCGGCCTGGATCATCGTCCCCATCGCGCCGTCGGCCACCACCACGCGCGTGCGCACGGCCTCCAGCAGGGCGGTGGCGCGGGCGTCGGCGGCGTGCAGGTCGAGCGTGGAGGTCACCCGTGCAGCGTAACCGCGCGGCCCGAGGCCGGACCGGGCCGTCCACGCAGAAAAACCGTGCGCCGGCCGTGCGGCGGGCCTACCGTCGGCAGCATGACTGCCGCCGACACCGCCGCCGACACCGCCGCCGACACGGCCGCTGACACCGCCGCCGACACCGCCGGGCTGGCGCCGATCGCCGAGCGCGCCGCGGCGCCCTCGGAGCTGCCGACCGTCACGGCGGGTGACCTCGCCTGGCGCCCGGCGACGCGCGACGACGCGCCCGCGCTGCTCGAGCTGCGCAACACCATCGCCGAGGCGGACCGCGAGCCCTACCGCGAGATGCTCGAAGAGATCCTCGAGATGTTCGACGCCCCGTGGCGCCGGTACGACACGGACTCCCTGCTCGGCTTCGACCAGGACGGCGTGCTGCGTGCGTACGGCCTGGTCGACACGACGCCGGGCGACACGCGCACCGTGCGTGCCTTCCTGTTCGGCGGGGTCCACCCGGACCGTCGGCGGGAGGGCATCGGGCGCGAGCTGTTCGCGTGGCAGGTCGCCCGGGGCCGGCAGGTGCTCGCGGCGTCCGGCAAGGACCTGCCGGGCCGGATCGCCGTCTTCGCCGAGGACGACGGCCCCGTCGACAAGAACCACCTGTACGAGCGCTTCGGCTTCGAGGCGCGCCGCTTCTACTCGGAGCTGATGCGCGACCTGCGCGACCTCGACGCCGCGCCTGTCCCCGAGGTCGTCCTCGACGGCTCGCTGCGCGTCGTCCCGTTCGAGGCGCGGTACGACGACGCCACGCGCCTGGCGCACAACGACGCGTTCCGCGACCACTGGGGCAGCGAGCCCCAGACGCCCGAGCAGTGGACCAACGGCCGCTCGGCCTTCGCCCCGCAGTGGTCGTTCGTGGTGGTCGACGACGCACCCGACGTCGACGCGCTGCTCGCCTCCCCGCACACGGACGCCGACACGGCCGCGGCCCTGCGTGCCGGCGAGCCGCTCGTCGTGGGCTACCAGCTCGCCGCGCGGTACGAGGAGGACTGGGCCGTGCGCGGGTTCACCTTCGGGTACACGGAGATCCTCGGCGTGCGGCGCGCGTACCGCGGGCGCAAGGTCGCGGTCGCGGCGCTCGCGGCCGGCATGCGCGCGTTCGCCGCCGACGGGCTGCAGTTCGCCGCCCTCGACGTCGACACGGCCAACCCCTCGGGCGCCGGCGGGCTCTACGCCAGCCTGGGGTACACGAAGACCCACGGCTCGCGCATGTACTCCGTGGAGCTGTGACGCCTCAGCGCACGGCGGGGCCGGCGGGCGGCGCGGGCTAGGTGCCGAGCGCGGCGTTGACCGCTGCGGGGGAGTACTCGCGCTCGACGACCAGCACCGCGAGCCCGACGACGCCCGCTCGCTCCCCGAGGGTCGACTGCGTGACCGTGAGGTGCCGCGTGGCCCGCGGCAGCGAGCGCGGGTACAGGGTCTCGCGGACCCCGGTGAGCAACGGCGGCGAGGCGAGCACCCCGCCGACGACGACCTGCGCGGGGTTGAGCAGGGACACGACGCCCGCCACGACCTCGCCGATCACGCGGCCGGCCGCCTGGGTCAGGCGCGCGGCGTCGCCGTCCCCGGCCGCGAGGTACGCGCCGACGTCGGACCCGGAGACCGCGGGCTTGCCGAGCTCGGTGAGGGCCCGGGCCACCGCGCCGCCGGAGGCGACCGCGGCCAGGCAGCCGTGCGCCCCGCACTGGCACACCGGGTCCCCGTGCCCGGCGATCTTCACGTGGCCGATGTCCCCGGCGCCGCCGTCGGTGCCGCGGTAGACCTGGCCGGCGATGACGATGCCGGACCCGATGCCGGACGAGACCTTGAGGAAGCACAGCGACCGCGAGCCGGGGTAGGCGCTGCGCTGCTCGCCGAGCGCCGCGGCGTCGGCGTCGTTCGCCACCAGCACCGGCACGCCGAGGGCGTCGTGCAGGTGCTCCGGGACGGGGTAGGCGTCCCAGCCCGGCATGATGGGCGGCTGGCTGGGCCGGCCGGTGTCCGGGTCGACCGGCCCGGGGACGCTGATGCCCAGGCCGCTGACCCGCTCGGCGGGGACACCCGTGCGCTCCAGCAGCCGGCGCGCGCTCTCGGCGATCGCCGCGAGCGTCCGGTCGGGGCCGTCGGCGACGGCGACCTCGATCCGGGTGTCGCCCTCGACGCGGCCGGCGAGATCCGTGAGCGCGACGGTGGTGTGCGTGGTGTCGACGGTGGCGGCCAGGACGTGGGCGCGGGCGGTGTTGAACTCGAGCCGCCGCGACGGGCGCCCACCCCTGACGCGGTCGGTGCCGTTCTCGACCACGTACCCCGCCTCCAGCAGGGCGTCGACGCGCCCGGCGACCGTCATCCGGGACAGGCCCGTGACCTCGAGCACCTCGCCTCGTGTCACCGCCCTGCCCGTGCGGATGAGCTCCAGCACGTCACCCGGTCCGGGCATGTCGACCTCCGTTGCTCAACCGTCACCTTAGTTATGCTTGACGACTAGACATTACACGCATAGCGTCTAGACGTAAGGGGCGCACCGCGCGCCGGACCACGCCATTCTGCAGTTCCCTCAGCGCAAGGAGGCGCACGGTGAAGTCTCGTGCCACAGCAGTGACGATGACGGCGACGGTGAGCGCGGCTGCGCTCGTGCTCGCCGGGTGCACGGGCTCCGACGAGCCCACCGACGGCGGCGGCGGCGACGGTGGTGGTGGCGGCCCCATCACCTTCTGGCTCCAGGAGGACCTGCCCGACCGCGTCGCCGCGACCCAGGAGATCGTCGACGCGTTCGTCGAGGAGTCGGGCGTCGAGGTGGAGGTCGTCTCGGTCGCCGAGGACCAGTTCGCCCAGCTCATCACGTCGGCCGCGGCGGCCGGCGACCTGCCGGACGTCATCGGCGGGATCTCCCTGCCGCAGGTGCGCACCCTCTCGGCGAACGAGCTGGTCGACACCGAGGCGGTCGGCGCGGTGATGGAGACCCTCGACCCCGCGACCTTCTCGGAGCAGGCGATCGAGCTGACCTCCGACGGCGACACCCACCTGGCGGTCCCCAGCGAGTCGTGGACGCAGATGCTCTTCTACCGCACCGACCTGTTCGAGGCGGCGGGCCTCGAGGAGCCCTCGTCCTACGACGCGATCCTGGAGGCGGCCCGGACGCTCGACTCGGCCGAGGTCGCCGGCTTCGTCGGTGCGACCGCCCCGGGTGACGCGTTCACCGAGCAGACCTTCGAGCACATCGCGCTCGGCAACGGGTGCGAGCTCGTGGACGAGGGCGGCGAGGTCCAGCTCGACTCCGACGCCTGCGTCGCGGCCTTCGAGTTCTACGGCGAGCTGGTCACGAGCTACTCGGTGCCCGGCGCCCAGGACGTCGACACGACCCGCGCGACGTACTTCGCCGGCGACGCCGCCATGTTCATCTGGTCCAGCTTCGCCCTCGACGAGCTCGCCGGGCTGCGCGAGGACGCCAAGCCCTCCTGCCCCGAGTGCGTCGACGACCCCGGCTTCCTCGCCGCGAACACCGGTGTCGTGACCGCGATCGAGGGGCCCGACTCCAGCGCGCCCGCGCAGTTCGGCGAGATCACGTCGTGGACGATCACCCAGGGTGCCGCCACCGAGAGCGCGCAGGCGTTCATCGAGTACATGATGAGCGACGGCTACGAGCTGTGGATCGCGATCGCGCCCGAGGGCAAGGTGCCGGTGCGC
>JAPSLD010000087.1 GCA_031181105.1 Isoptericola sp.
AGTACTCCGTGGGGTCGTTCAGCCACGACACGCGGTTCAGGCTCCACTGCCCGGTGCCGAACATGTTGCCCTCGGGCTCGTTGAACGGCTCGATCACGAGGTTGTCGCGGTACTCCGGCTCCAGGGTCCCGATCATGGCGAGCTGCTCGTCGAGCACGCGCGCGTAGTCGGCGAGCTTCTCCTCGGGCGTGTCGCCGGGCCACTGGTACGGGAAGCCGCGGTAGTAGTCGGTCACGCGCAGGTAGACGTCGCCGTCGGTGGTCTGGGCGAGCTGGCGGACCACCTCGAGCGCGTCCGAGCCGGGGTGCTGCGCGCCGTCCTGCGCCTTGGTGGCGACGGTGCGCACGTTCATGCCCTCGACGAGGTTGTCGGTCGGCATGCCGTCGGCGTAGAGCCCGTACAGCAGGCCCGACGCGCCGCCCTGGAACTCGCCCGTGTCGGTGCCGAGGTCCACCTTGAGCTCGCCCCGGTGCACGGTCACGTTCGCCGTGACCGCGACGCCGGCGGCCTCGCCCCCGACCGTGTACGTGCCGGGCTGGGCGTACGACGCCGGGTCGACGTCGTCCCACACCACCGGGACGTCGCGGTCGTAGCCGTCGCTGAACGACGCGCGGACCGCGGCCGGCAGGTCGGGAGCGGCGCCCACGAGCGTGCGCACGTCGAACGTGTCGTCCGTCAGCTCCACCACGTCAGGAGTCTCGCCCACCAGGTCGGCGACCTGCTCGGCGCTGAGCGCGGCACGGTAGATGCGGAAGTCCTCCACGGCGCCGTCGAACAGCGGGTCCGGGTAGAACGAGCGGCCGATCCAGCCGGCGCGCGTGGCGCCCGCGGTGAGCAGCTGCCCCGCCGAGATCGACGTGGGCGCCGACGCCACGGCCACCCCGTCGAGGTACATGGTCACGCGCTGGGCCGACGTGTCGAGCGTCGTGGTGAGCGTGACCCAGTCGCCCGCCTCGAGCGGACCGTACCCGGACACGTGCGCCTCGCCGCCGCCGCCGCTGGTGGTCACGGCCGTGCGGAGCCGGCCCTCGCCGTTCGACGGCGTGGCGAACAGGTAGCGCGAGGTGCTGGTGCCGAGGTCGAAGACCCGCTGCCAGGCCCCGCCGGTGCCGTCCCAGCGGACGTGCGCGGAGACCGTGAGGTCGGTCGCGCCCTCGAGGGCGCCGCGCGGGACCGACACGTGGCCACCGTTCGTGCCGCCGTGCAGGTCGAGCGCCGTGCCGCCCTCGACCTCGATCACGGACCGGTCGCCCGCGAGGGTGCCGTGCAGGTCGTTCCCGGAGACGTCGGGCAGGGTCGTGCCGGAGATGCCCTCCATCGTGTAGTGCAGGTGCGGCTCGGGCGCCTCGGCGGCGGCCGCCGGGACGGCCGTCGCCCCCGCCGCCGCGGCACCTGCCGCGAGCGCGAGCGTCGTGGCCAGCGCCGTGCCCAGGCGTGGGGCCGAGCGTCGCGGCGAGCGCCGCGAGGAAGTCGTTCTCATCGTCGAGTACCTCTCTGGTCGTCGCGCACCGTGCGGTGCGCTCTCGAACGTCGTCGTACGAGCTCGCCCCTCGTCCCGGGGCGGTCCTGGGTCCCCCTTCCTGTCGTGGAGCTCGTGTCGAACCGGTTCGACGCCGGGCGGCGGCGTGCGCCGCCCGGCGTCGAAGGTCAGGTGGTGGTGCCGGTAATGAAGCCGACGAGGCCCGGCAGTGCGCCGTCACGCAGGAACACGGGCACCACGTCCAGCGGTGCGGCGGCGCGCACCGACGTGCCGCCGTCGTGGACCTGCCCCGTCGCCGCGTCGGTCCACCGCGCCCCGGCCGGCAGGTAGACGTCCCGCTGCCTCGCGCCCTGCTCGAGCACCGGGGCCACGAGGACATCGGGGCCGAGGAGGAACTGGTCGTCCACGCCCCAGGCGTGCGCGTCCCGGGGGAACTCGTGGAAGAGCCCCCGCATGACCGGCTGGCCGTCGGTGTGGGCCTCGCGCATGACCTCGCGCAGGTACGGGCGCATCCGCTCGCGCAGGTGCACGTAGCGGGCGAGCACCTCGTACACCTCCTCGCCGAAGCTCCACAGCTCGTTGGGACCGCCCGACCGCAGGCGCGGCGTCCCGTCGTCGGCGACGACGTCCTCGTACGGCAGCCGGTCACCGTGCAGCCGCATCACGGGACTGAACGCGCCCAGCTGGAACCAGCGCACGAGCAGCTCGCGGAACGCGGGGTCCCGGACGTCGCCGTGGTGGAAGCCGCCGATGTCGGTCGTGAACCACGGGATGCCGGCGACCCCCATGTGGATGCCGGCGGTGACCTGGCGGGCCATGTCCTCGAACGTCGAGCTGATGTCGCCCGACCACACGAGCGCGCCGTACCGCTGGCTCCCCGCCCACGCGCACCGCGCGAGGTTGACCACCTCGATCTCGCCGTCGGCCTGCTGACCGTCGAAGAACGCGCGGGCGAACAGCTGCGGGTACATGTTGCCGACCTGCAGCGCGGGACCGAGGTGGTACCGGTAGGCGTCGAAGTCGTACACGCCGTACTCCGGCTCCGCCTCGTCCAGCCAGAACGTCCGGACGCCGTGCTCGGCGTAGTTCCGGCGGCAGGTCTCCCACAGCCAGGCGCGGGCCTCGGGGTTGGTCACGTCGAGGAACGCGCTCGGCCCCTGGAACGACATCTGCACGTCGAGCCCGCGCTCCGCGCGGACGAGCAGGTTCTCGCGCCGCAGGTGCGCGTAGTTCTCCGACTCGAGCGAGACCTGCGGCCAGACGGACACCATGAGCTCGACGCCCAGCTCCTGGAGCTCCGCCACCATCGCGCCCGGGTCGGGCCAGAACTCGTCCTCGAACCGGTAGTCGCCCATGCGGGGCCAGTGGAAGAAGTCGGCCACGATCACGTCGAGGGGCAGGCCGCGGCGGCGGTGCTCGCGCGCGACCTCGAGCAGCTCCGACTGCCGGGCGTAGCGCAGCTTGCACTGCCAGAAACCCAGGCCGCGCTCCGGCATCATCGGCGCGTGCCCGGTCGCGTCGGCGTAGGCGCGCGAGATCCGGGCGGGCGTGTCGCCGGCGGTCACCCAGTAGTCGAGCTGGCGGGTGGACTCGGCGTACCACTCGGTCCGGTTGCGGCCGAACGTGGCACGTCCGACGGCGGGGTTGTGCCACAGGAAGCCGTAGCCGGCGCTCGAGAGGACGAACGGCACGCTCGCCTGCGAGTTGCGGTGCGCCAGCTCGAGCGTGCAGCCCTTGAGGTCGAGCACGTGCTGCTGGTACTGCCCCATCCCGTAGAGCTTCTCGTCCGGGTCGGACTCGAACGAGGCGGTGAGGGTGTGGTCGTCGCCGCCGAGCCGCGGCCGGAAGTGCCGTGCGCGCAGGTCGAGCGAGCCGCCCCGCCCCAGCTCGCGCAGGAGGAGGCGCCCGTCCGCGTCGTAGAAGGCGACGTCGCAGCGCTGCACCTCGTACCCCACGGGCTCGTGGAACCACGCCGAGCAGGTCAGCTCGACGCGGACGGCACCGTTGACGAGCGTCGCACCGTCGGGACGCACCTCGACCGCCACGTCCGTCGCGTCCTGCGCGGGTGGCAGGAGCGCCCAGTCGGTGTCCTCGACGTCGCCCATCACGCGGGCGCGGACGCGCACGCTGTCGCGCCCCCAGGGCTCGACGACGAGCGTCTCCCCGCCGCCGCGCCACACGAGCCGGCCGTCCTGGACCCGGACCGGAGGCTCTGCCGCCTGCTGCTCGTTCACCGCATCTCCTTCGACGTTGGCGGGTGGGCCGGGAGTCGTCGTCCCGGCCGGGTCACAGGGTCGGGACGAAGACCCGCATGGTCGACGGTCCGCGCTCGGCCCAGCGGTGGTACGGGACGAGCGCGACCTGCGTCGTGGCGACCGTCGAGGCCACCGTCGCGTCCGGGTCCGACGTCGCCCGGTGCGACGCGAAGGGAGGCCGGCCGGCGCCGGTGTCCGTGGGCGCGACGGCCGCCACCGCGACCACCGCCCCGTCGCCCTGCGCCCGCGGCGCCACGGACGTGTCCAGCCGCACGTCCTCGATCGCGACACCCGCGGGCAGGTCGACCGACTCGAGGCACAGGACCAGCGGGCCGCGCTCGACGGCGACCGTGCCCCGCACGGCGTCCACGCGCGGGTGCGGCCACGTGAACCGCGGCTCGGTCGGCAGCTCGAGCGTCACGACGTCGCCGGCACCGAGCGCTCCGCGCACCTCGGCCCAGCCCGGGTCGACCGCCACCGGACCGGCCTCTCCCGGACCCGTCAGGGTCGCACCCCGGGCCCAGTGCGGGACCCGCAGGCGCAGCGTCACCGGGCGGTCGGGGGCGTCCAGCACCTCCACCCGCACGAGCCCGTCCGTGGGGTACTCGGTCCGCACGCGCAGCGCGAGCTCCCCGCCGCCGTCGAGCGCGACCCGCAGGTCGGCGGACGCGTGCAGCACGAGCGAGACGACGTCTCCCTCGACCGTGGCGGCGTACGCCTGCCACGACGCGAGCGTGCGGGCCACGTTCGTGGGGCAGCACGAGACGTCGAACCACGGGGCCCGGACCCCGCCCTCGGCGCGGGGGTTGACCGCGTCAGGACGCACGTCCGCGCCCGGCTCGCGCTGCTGGAGCGGGTTGGCGTAGAAGAACGCGCGGCCGTCGGACCGGGGCGACGTCGCGACGACGTTGTACAGCGTGCGCTCGATCAGGTCGGCGTACCGCACGTCGTCCGTCGCGAGCAGGAGCCGCCACGACACCATGACCGAGGCGACGCCCGCGCACGTCTCGCAGTAGGCGCGGTCGGCCGGCAGCTCCCAGTCGTCGCCGAAGCCCTCGTCCTGGTGCCGCGAGCCCATCCCGCCGGTGAGGTAGGTCCGGCGCTCGACCGACCTGGTCCACTGCCGCTCGACGGCGGCCAGCAGATCGTCGTCGCCGAGGTCGACCGCCACGTCGACCGCGCCGGCCGCGAGGTAGAGCGCGCGCACCGCGTGACCGCGCCAGACGTCGGCGTCGCGCACCGGGACGTCGTCCTGGAAGTACGCCGGGCTCAGGAGCGCGATGGGCGCCAGGGTGCCCCGGCCCCGGCGCTCGACGAAGAGGCGCGCCTGCTCGGTGTAGCGCGGCTCGTCGAGGGCCCGGCCGAGCTCGGCGAGACCGAGCTCGATCTCCGGGTGCCCGCAGATGCCGTCCCGGCCGCCGGCGCCGAACTCGCGGCACACGTGGTCGGCCGCGCGCCGGGCGACCTCGACGAGGCGGTCCGGCCCCGTGGTGCGCACCCGCGCGACCGCGGCCTGCAGGAGGTGGCCCGTGCAGTAGAGCTCGTGGCCGCTCGAGAGGTCGCTGTACCGGCCCCGCTGACCGGCGTGCCCGAAGCACGTGTTGAGGTAGCCGTCGTCGTCCTGCGCGGCGGCCACCCGGTCGACGAGCGCCTCGAACGTCGCGTTCACGGACTCGTCGCCCGTGCGGCCGTGCTCCCAGGCGAGCGCCTCGAGCAGCTTGTACACCTCGGAGTCCGAGAACTGCCATCCCGGCCGGTCGCCGCCCGTCGCCCCGGCGGCGACCCGGTCGAAGTTGGCGATCCAGCCCAGGCGCTCCATCCAGTCGACGCAGTGCGCGAGCGTGGCCCGCGCGTTGGTGTGCTGGAGGCGCCCCCAGAACCCGCCGTCGAGCACCAGCTCGCCGACGCCCACGCCGCGGCGAGGGCCGGCGGGCGCGACGGGGCGCGCGCGCGTCCCGTCGGTCGGGGACGGGTGGAGGGGTGCGGCCGCGGCCGTCCTCGTGTCGGTCACTGTTGCCCTTCAGTCCTTGACGGCGCCGGCGGTGACGCCCGCGGCCACGTAGCGCTGCGCGACGACGAGCAGGACCGCCGCCGGCACGGACGCGACGACGGCGGTCGCCATGATCGCGTTCCACTGCGTGGTGTTGTTGCCGATGTAGTTGTAGATGCCGAGCGTGATCGGGATGAGGCTCCCGTTGCGGTTGAGCGTCGACGCGAAGATGAAGTCGGACCACGCCCACAGGAACGCGAAGAGGGAGACCGTCAGGGTCGAGTTGCGGCTCAGGGGGAGCACGACCGAGACGAACGTCCGCCACGCCCCCGCACCGTCCATGCGCGCGGCCTGCAGCATCTCGCGCGGGATGCCCGACATGAACGCGGTGTAGAGCAGCACGGCGAACGGCACCGCGACGGTCGAGTCGGCCACGATGAGACCGCCGACCGTGTTGAGCAGCCCGAGCCGCACGTAGACGGCGTAGAAGCCCATGGCCATGACGACCGCCGGGATCATCTGCGCGACGAGCAGCACGAAGTTGAGCGTGCGACGCCCCCGCAGGTTGAGCAGCGCGAGCGCGTACCCGGCCGGTGCGGCGACGAGGACCGTGAGGACCACGCAGCCGGCGCCGATGAGCAGGCTCGTCCCGAGTGCCGGGAGCTGCTGGCCGAGCACGGCCTCGTAGCCCTCGAACGTCGGGTCCCAGGGGAACCAGTGCGGCGGGTCCGCGCGCAGGTCCCGGGTGCGCGTCAGGGAGACGTTGAACATCCAGTAGACGGGGAAGAGCATCAGGGCCGTGAAGAGCACGCCCAGCGCGGTCTTCCACCACGTCCTCCTGGCCGTCCGGCGCGCGGTCATGACTCCTCCTGACGACGCTGGAGCTGCAGGTACAGGAAGCCGAAGACGAGGGCGATGAGGATCAGCACGTTGCCCACCGCGGCCGCCGGCGAGAAGTCGGGCTGGCCCGTGCCGAACGCCTCGCGGTAGGACCAGACGGCGAGCGTCGTCGACGACGTGCCCGGCCCGCCCGTCGTCATGACCCAGATGACGTCGACCACCTTGAGCGTGTAGATCAGCCCGAGCAGCAGGGTGATGGCGGACACGGGCCGCAGCAGCGGGAACGTGATGCTCCAGAACTGCTTCCAGGCTCCGGCGCCGTCGAGCGACGCCGCCTCGTACACGTCGCCGGGGATGTTCTGCAGCCCGGAGTAGAGGATCACCAGGTTGAACGGGATCCCGAGCCAGATGTTGGCGATCGTCACGGCCAGCAGCGCGGTGTCGGGCGACGTGAGCCAGTTGATCTGGCCGACGCCGGACGCCGCGAGCACGGAGTTCACGATGCCGTTGTCGCTGTTGAGCATCCACGCCCAGGTCGACGCCGAGACGATGAGCGGCAGCAGCCACGGGACGAGGAACATCCCGCGCAGCACGGCCGACAGCCGGAAGCTCGAGCGGAAGAACACGGCCAGGGCGAGGCCGATCGAGTACTGGAGCACGATCGAGACGATCGTGAACACGGCGGTGTTCCACAGCGCCGTGGGGAACGTCGCCGAGCCGAACACCTCGACGTACTTCTCGAGGCCCACGAACTCGGCGTTGCCCTGGACGAACGCGCGGATCGTGTAGTCGTGCACCGACAGGTCGATGTTGCGCCACAGCGGGTAGGCGTAGAAGAGCGCGAGGTAGACCAGGAGCGGCGCCGCGAAGCCCACGGCAGCCCAGCGGCTCGGGCCAGGCGCGCGCCGCGGGCGCCGCCCGGCGGGCGTGGCGGGCACGGTGCCCGCCACGCCGCGCCGGTCGAGCGACGTCCCGACGGCGGTCGGGATGGTGGTCATGGAGTCGTCCTTCGTGGGTCCGGAGGCACGGGTCGGTGCGCGTCGGCGGTCGGCCGGTCAGCCGGCGGTCAGCTCGTCGCGGCCTCGGCCTCGGCCTGGGCGTTGGCGAGCGCCTCCTCGGGCGACTGCGCGCCGGAGAGCGCGTTCTGCACCGCCGTCCACAAGGCCTCGCTGATCATCGGGTAGTCGGTGCCGAGGTCGTCGCTCGTGCGGCCCTTGGCGTTGCGCACCGCCTCGACCCACGGCTCGAGCCCGGGCTGCTCCTCGAGCAGGGCCTCCTGGCCCTCCGTCGTCGGCGGGATGTAGTACGCGAACGTGGTCGCGGTCTCGACGAAGCCCTCGGGCGTCGTCATGCACTCGACGATCTGGCGCGTCGCCTCGTACCGGCCGTCGTCCGTCTGGACGGGGGCGACGATGAACTCGCCGCCGGTCGGCGCGGGGGCGACGCCGCCGTCGCGGCCCGGCAGCTGCACGATGCCGGTCTCGAACTCGGCCTCGGCGGCGGCGTTGACCTGCCACGTGCCGTTCTCGACGAACGCGAAGTCACCGGTGAGGAACTCCTCCCAGGTGGTGTTCTGGGAGTTGTTGATGACGGACTGGGGCGCGTAGCCGGCGTCGAGCCAGCTCTTCCACAGCTCCAGCGCGGCGACCGCCTCGGGCGAGTCGAGGTCGCGCAGGTCGGCGCCGGCACCCCAGAACCAGGGCAGGAACTGGAACGAGCCCTCCTCGGTACCGATGCCGGCGAAGGTGATGCCCTTGTGCCCGGCGTCGGTGACCGCCTGGAGCGCGGCGGTGAGCGAGTCCCAGTCGGTGATCGACGCGGGGTCGACGCCCGCCTCCGCGAGGATGTCGGCGTTGTAGTAGAGCGAGAGCGTGTTGGCGCCGATCGGGATGCCGTAGGCGTCGCCGTCCACGACACCGGCCGCGAGGAGGTTCTCGTCGATGGCCGAGGTGTCGAGGCCCAGCTCGTCGACCGTCGTGAGCATCCCGGTGTCGGCGAGCGTCGACACCGCGGGGTTGTCGAGCAGGATGACGTCCGGCGACGTCCCCTCCTGGGCCGCCAGGAGCGCCTGGTTCGTCAGCGCGGTCGTGTCGTACGCGGTCCGCTCGATGGTCACGCCGGCCTCCTCGCCGCACGCCTGCACGCGCGCGGCCCACTCCGAGGACGTGTCGTGCTGGGGGTACGGGTCCCACCAGGTGTAGGTGCCGCCCGCCGCGTCGCCCGAGCCGGTCCCTGCGTCGGATCCCGACGAGCAGGCTCCGAGCAGGCCGGCGACGGCGACCGTCGCGACGCCGGCGGTGAGCCGCAGGTGAGCGTTCCTGCGCTTCGTGTGGTGCATCGCTGTTCCTCCTTGAACGTGGGCCGGGGGGCCGGTCCGGGTTGTCTCTTGGTGCCGTGGTGTCTCGTGGTCCTGCTGTTCGTGCTCTCGCGTGTGAGCGCTCACAACGGACGGCGTGGTGCGCCGTCGAGCGGTCGCGCCCGGCGTCAGGCCCGCGCCGCGGGCGGCGCTCCGGTGCTCCCTCGGTCGACGAGCTCGGGCGAGACGAACCGCACCACGTGCGGCTCGTCCGGGCCTGCCTCGCCCTCGATCCGGCGCACGAGCTGCCGGACGGCCATGCCGCCGAGGCGGTCGGGCGCGCTCTCGATCGAGGAGTAGGGCAGGGAGAACGTCCGGGCGAACTCGTCCGAGTAGCGCCCGACGACGGACAGGTCCTGCGGCGCGGCGAGGCCGCGCTGGTGCAGCACCGTGGGCAGGGCTGCGGCCGCCGCCTCGTTGTTGAGCAGCAGGCCGGTCGCGTCCGGGTGGGCGTCGAGGACGGCGTTGAGCTCGCGGCCGATCTCGGGCTGGCGCGCGGAGCCGAAGACGGCGTGGAGCGTGACGCCGCGCACGCGCGCCGCCTCGCGGGCCGCGTTCTGCAGGCGCCAGACGTAGGCGCCGCCGCGCTCGACCACGTGCTCCGGCTGGGACACGAGGATGAGCTCACGATGACCGAGCCGGTGGAGGTGGTCGACCATGAGCCGGCCGGCCTCCTCGAAGTCGAGGTCGAACACGTCGACGCCCGTGCAGTCGGCCGGGAGGCCGACCAGCGCGCCCGGCTGCGGCGCCTTGCGCAGGACGGGCAGTCGCTCGTCGTGCTCGGCGACGTTGAGCAGCACGACGCCGTCGATCATCCGGGAGTCGGTCATGCGCCGCAGCGCGCGCGTCCCGTCCTCCTCGGTCGACAGCAGGATGTCGTACCCGAGCTCGCGGGCCGTGGTGGAGACGCCCAGCATGTACTGGAGCATCGCGGGAGCGAACTCGTCCTCCAGGAACTGCGCGAGCAGGCCGATGACCATCGTCTGCGACGTCGCCAGCGCCCGGGCCCCCGCGTTCGGCGTGTACCCGAGCTCACGGACCGCCGCCTCGACACGCTGACGCACGTCGACGGAGATCGCCCGCTTGCCCGACAGCGCGTACGACGCCGTGCTGCGCGAGACGCCCGCGATGCGAGCGACGTCTCCGATCGTGGCCACTGTGCCTCCTCGTGCGAACCGGTTCGACAGTAGCGCGCACCCTCCCGGCGATGCAACCCCCCAGAAGTGTTGCGATACCCACCCCCGGAACATGCACCGTCGAACCGATTCGCTACGCCGGCGCACGCGGCCCTGTGGATATCCCTCCGGCTGTCGGCGGTCCGCGGCAGGCTGGGGCCATGACGCAGGACGTGACACCCCGGGACACGACACCACCGGACACGACACCGGCCGGGCCGGCCACGGGCGCCGCGTCCCGGTGCTTCGGGGACGGCGACCCGCTGTACTCCGAGTACCACGACACCGAGTGGGGCGTCCCCGTCCACGGCGAGGCCGAGCTGCTCGAGCGCATCGCGCTCGAGGGGTTCCAGTCGGGGCTCTCCTGGCTGACCGTCCTGAGGAAGCGACCGGCGTTCCGCGAGGTCTTCCACGGCTTCGACCCGGAGCGCGTCGCCGCCCTCGGCCCCGACGACGTCGAGCGCCTCATGGGCGACGCCCGCATCATCCGCAACCGCGCCAAGATCGAGGCCACCGTCGCCAACGCGCGCGCCGTCGTCGCCCTGCACGAGTCGGGTCGCACCTTGGACGAGCTCTTCTGGTCGTTCGCGCCCGGACCCCCCGCCTCGCGCGCGGCGACGTGGCAGGACGTGCCGGCGTGGACGGCGGAGTCGAAGGCGCTGGCCACGGCGCTCAAGGCCGAGGGGTTCCGGTTCTTCGGCCCGACGACGGCCTACGCCGCGATGCAGGCGTGCGGGCTGGTCGACGACCACCTCGCCACGTGCCCGGTGGTCACGGGCGCGGCAGCCACCGGCGCCGGGTCCGGCCGCCCGTAGCTCGCGCGCCGGGGGTGACCCACGCTCGTCGGCCCGCTCGCGAGCGGCGCCGTGCGGCCGGAGAGTGGAGCCATGGGCCGACTGCTCCGCTTCCTGCCGCTCGTCCTCGGCGCCGTGCGGTGGTTCCGCCGACGCCGCGGCGGCCCTACCGCCTGAGGCGGACCGTCTCCCCGCGTCGCCCGCCAGGTCACGATCCGGCGACCATCGCACTTCCGCCTTGACACCGTCATCACCTGGGCATTCGATGAAATGAGGTCCAGGGCGCGACGGTGCGCCCGGCCGGTCCGCGGACATGCCCGGCACGTCCGCCGCCGGCTCCTGGCGACCGACGAAGGCGCAGGTGTTCGACATGCGACTCGACCACAGGACGGCGACGACCACCGCACTGGCCGCCGCAGCGGCGCTCGCGCTCGCGGCGTGCGGCGGCGGGTCCGGTGACGGCGGCGGTACGGGCGGAGACGGCGGCGGCGGAGACGGCGGCGGTGGCGGCGGTGGCGGCGAGGTCGAGGTCTTCACCTGGTGGGCCGCGGGTTCGGAGAAGGCCGGCCTCGACGCGCTCGTCTCCGTGTTCGGGGAGCAGCACCCCGACTTCACGTTCGTCAACGGCGCGGTCGCCGGTGGTGCCGGGTCGGCCGCCAAGGACCTGCTGCAGACACGCCTGCAGGCGCAGGACCCGCCCGACACCTTCCAGGCGCACGCGGGTGCCGAGCTCCAGGACTACATCGACGCGGCCCAGATCGAGGACGTCT
>JAPSLD010000088.1 GCA_031181105.1 Isoptericola sp.
CGCTGCCCGCGGCGCTGCAGGCCGCCGTCGACGACCTCGGTTTCACCACCCCCTCGCCCATCCAGGCGCGAGCCATCCCCGCGCTGCTGTCCGGCCGCGACATCACCGGCGTCGCCCAGACGGGCACAGGCAAGACCGCCGCGTTCGGCATCCCGCTGCTCGCCGCCGTCGACACCGACGCCGACGTGGCCCGCGGTCACGTCCAGGCCCTCGTCCTGACCCCCACGCGCGAGCTCGCCATGCAGGTCGCCGACGCCGTCGAGTCGTTCGCGACGCACCTGCCCGGCCTGCGCGTCCTGTCCGTGTACGGCGGCGCGCCGTACGTCCCGCAGCAGCGCGCGCTGCGGGACGGCGTCCACGTCGTCGTCGGCACGCCCGGCCGCGTCATGGACCACATGGAGCGCGGCTCCCTGTCCCTCGACGGAGTCCGCTTCCTCGTGCTCGACGAGGCCGACGAGATGCTCCGGATGGGTTTCGCCGAGGACGTCGAGAAGATCTTCAGCCAGGCGCCCGCGCGGCGTCAGGTCGCCCTCTTCTCCGCGACCATGCCCCCGGCCATCCGCACGGTCGCCGAGACCCACCTGACCGACCCGGTCGAGATCACGGTCTCCCGCCAGTCGAGCACCGTCACGAACATCGAGCAGTCGTACGCGATCGTGCCGTTCCGCCACAAGGTCGGCTCGCTCGTCCGCGTCCTCGCCACCTCCGAGGCAGACGCCACGATCGTGTTCACCCGCACGCGTGCGGCGGCCGAGGAGGTCGGCGCGGCGCTCGTCGAGCGCGGCGTCTCCGCCGCGACGATCTCGGGCGACGTCGCGCAGAAGGAGCGCGAGCGCATCGTCGAGCGTCTGCGCTCGGGTGCGCTCGACGTCCTGGTGGCCACCGACGTCGCCGCCCGCGGGCTCGACGTCGACCGCATCGGTCTCGTCGTGAACTTCGACATCCCGCGCGAGGCGGAGGCGTACGTGCACCGCATCGGCCGCACGGGCCGCGCCGGTCGCACCGGCCGGGCGATGTCCTTCGTGACCCCGCACGAGCGCGGCAAGCTCAAGCACATCGAGCGCACCATCCGCGCCGAGCTCACCGAGATCGAGATCCCCTCCCCCAAGGACGTCTCGGAGCACCGCGCGCGGCGGATGCTCGACGCCGTCGCGAACCGCCGGGAGACGGGACGCCTCGAGCTGTACCGCGCGATGCTCGCCGAGCGCACGGCCGACGCCGGCACCGACGAGGTCCTCGACCTCGCGGCGGCGCTCCTGGCGCTCGCGGTCGGCGACGACGGCCCGCGCCAGCGCGCCGAGCAGGAGGAGTTCGAGCGGCAGCGTGCCGAGGCGCGCGGCGGCCGGACGCGCGAGACCCACCGCGCCGAGCGCGGCGACCGCGACGGGGACCGGACGCCCCGGCACCCGCGCGCCGACCGCAGGGGCGTGCGCGACCACGACGAGCGCCCCGCTCGCCCGGGCATCCGCCGCCCCGCCGCCGGCACCCGCTACCGCCTCGCGGTCGGGCACACGCACGGGGTGCAGCCCCGCGGCATCGTGGGAGCGCTGACCAACGAGGGCGGCCTCACGGGCGGCGACATCGGCAAGATCGACATCTTCGGCAACTTCTCGCTCGTCGACATCACGACGCCTCTCGACGCCGCGACCATGGACCGCATCGCCCGCGCCCACGTCGCCGGCAAGCAGCTGCGCATCGCGGTCGACCAGGGTGCGCCCGAGCGCCGCGCCCCGCGTGGTGAGCGACGCCCGGCGCACGCCGGCTGACGCGAGCCCGGACCTCGAGGGGGTGCGGTCCCGACCGGGACCGCACCCCCTCGTGCTCTGCGCCGCCCCGTCCGGTCGGTCCGTCCGGTCGCTCCGGGCCGCTCAGCCGGGCCGGCCCGGCTCGGCAGCCTCGCCGTGCTCGTGGACGAGCGCCAGCAGCCGGCGCGCCTCGGCCATGCCGCGCTCGCCGTCGGACCGCTGGATGCCCATGACCGCGAGCGTGCTGCCGTCGGCCAGGTCGAGCTTGACCCACGGGTCGTTGCCGCTGAAGCGCACCGCCACGACCTCCGGCCACGCGAGGTGGCGCGTGTAGACCACGTTCCGCACCACGAGCCCGCGCGCGCTCGGGGTCGCGTAGACGCCCGCGACCCGCCACAGCAGCAGCGCCGCGACGACGGCGAACGCGACGAACGACGCACGGCTCGCGGGGTGCGACCCGACGGGTCCGCGCGCCGTCAGGCCGACGAAGAGCGACCCGCCCACCGCGATGGCGCCGACCACCCAGGCCGCCACCCGGCCCCACAGGGGGCGGAAGGTGCGGTACCGGTCAGGACCCGTGCGCGCGGCGCTCATGTCCGCAACGCTGCCACCGTTCGGCCCGGTTCGAAACCACGCCGGCGGGCCGGCGGGCTCGGCTCAGAGCCGGCAGGCGTGGATCGACGTGACGAGGATGCCGCGCGCGCCGACGTCGTAGAGCGCGTCCATGACCCGGTTGGTGTCGGAGCGGCGGACCATCGCCCGCACGGCGGCCGACTCCCCGTTGTGCAGCGGCGACACCGTCGGCGACTCGAACCCGGGTGTCACCGCGACGGCCTTGTCGACCAGGTCGATCGGCACGTCGTAGTCCATGAGCACGTACTCGCGGGCGGTGATCACGCCCTGCAGGCGGCGCGTGAGCACGTCGAGGCCCTCGGGCTCGGTGTCGCCGGTGCGCCGGATGAGCACCGCCTCCGAGCGCAGGATCGGCTCGCCGAAGACCTCCAGGCCCGCGGCGCGCAGCGTCGTGCCGGTCTCGACGACGTCGGCGATGACGTCCGCGACCCCGAGCCGCACCGAGCTCTCCACGGCGCCGTCGAGGTGCACGATCGCGCTCGGCTCGACGCCCAGGCGCGCCAGGTGGTCGGCCACGAGCGTCGTGTACGACGACGCGACGCGCTTGCCCGCGATCTGCTCGACCTCGGTGACGGTGCCGGCCGGCGCGGCGAAGCGGAACGTGGAGCCCGCGAACCCGAGCGGCAGGTGCTCGACCGCGTCGGCGGCGGAGTCGAGGAGCAGGTCGCGGCCGGTGATGCCGACGTCGACCGTGCCCGACCCGACGTAGACGGCGACGTCGCGCGGGCGAAGGAAGAAGAACTCGACGTCGTTGTCGGCGTCGGCGAGCACGAGCTCGCGGGTGTCTCGGCGCTGGCGGTAGCCCGCCTCGCGGAGCATGTCGGTGGCGGGCCCGGACAGCGAGCCCTTGTTCGGGACGGCGATGCGGAGCACGGGGAACCTCGTTCGGGTCAGGACGGGCGGTGGACGACGGCGGAGCGCGCGCGGTGGGCGTGGCGCCTCGGTCTCGAGGCGGTCACCACGGCCGGGCGCTCACAGATGCGCGTACACGTCCTCGAGCGTGAGGCCCTTGGCCACCATCAGCACCTGCAGGTGGTACAGCAGCTGCGAGATCTCCTCGGCGGCGGCCTGGTCGGACTCGTACTCGGCCGCCATCCACACCTCGGCGGCCTCCTCGACGATCTTCTTGCCGATCGCGTGCACGCCGGCGTCCAGCTGCGCCACGGTCCCCGACCCTGCGGGACGGGTCACCGCCTTCTCGGACAGCTCGGCGTACAGGGACTCGAAGGTCTTCACCCGCCCAGGGTAGACGGCGGCCCCCTCCCCTCGGGGCCCGGTCCCGCGGTCCGGGACGCACGTCACAGGCTGTTCTCGGTGCTTGGCACACTATTATTCCGAGACCCCGACCACGAGACCGGGCCGGCGGTCCGCACACGCGAGATCGCCGCGTGCTCACACCCCGGGACGCCCCGGGGGCCAGTCCCCCGGCAGGCCCCCGTCCGGCCCGGGCGGTACCACCCCGTCGAAGGGCGTGACCGTCCGCAGCCCGTGCTCGCCGTCGTCGTGCAGGATCACGACGACCGCGCCGTCGACGTCGAGCGGGTCACCGGACGGGTAGACCTCCCCGTGCCCCAGGCACGTCTCCGGCGTCGACAGGACGAGGACCCGCTCCCCCGGCTCGACCCCGGCGCCGACGAGCACCGCGTCGACCTCGAGCTCCCAGAGGGCGGCCTCGACGCCCCAGATGCGCTCGGTCCCGGCCCGCCCGACGACGCGGCCCCGGACGGCGAGGTTGTCCTGCGCCGCCTCCGCCGGGGTCGCGTGCAGCACCCAGCTGACGCACGTCTCGGCGCCGCCGTCGCCGGGGACGCCCGCCCGCACCGCGTCGACCACGGCGCAGCCGGCGAGCACGAGGGACGCGACCCCGGCCGCCGCGAGGGCACGTGCACGACCCATGGCGCTCACCTCCCGGAGCCGCACGGCTCCCACCCGGAGAGTGTCGCGAGGTGGCCGGCCCTTGCGTCAGTGCGCGTGCGCGTCGGCGAGCTCGCGCAGCGCGGCGATCTCGCCGGGGATGTTCTCGGCCCCGTAGACGGCCGACCCGGCGACGAAGACGTTCGCGCCGGCCTCGGCCGCGCGCTCGATCGTCTCGCGGGAGATCCCGCCGTCGACCTGGATCCGGACGTCGAGCCCGGACCCGTTCACGGCCTGCCGGGCGCGCCGGATCTTCGGCAGCGTGCCCTCGATGAACGACTGACCGCCGAAGCCGGGCTCGACCGTCATGACGAGGATCATGTCGACCTCGGCCAGCAGGTCGAGGAAGGGCTCCACGGGCGTCGCAGGCCGCAGCGCGACGCCGGCACGGGCGCCGAGGCGCCGCAGCTCGCGTGCGAGCCGCACGGGCGCCCTGGCGGCCTCCGCGTGGAACGTGACCGACGCCGCGCCCGCCTCCGCGTACGCCGGCGCCCAGCGGTCCGGGTCCTCGATCATCAGGTGCGCGTCGAGCGGCACCGGGGAGATCTTGGCGAGCCGCTCGAGCACCGGCAGCCCGAGCGTCAGGTTCGGCACGAAGTGGTTGTCCATGACGTCGACGTGGGCGAAGTCGGCCGTCGCGATCGCCTGGAGGTCGCGCTCGAGGTTGGCGAAGTCGGCCGAGAGGATGCTCGGGTTGATCAGGGCTGCCATGATGCCCAGCGTAGGGCCCGGCCACCGCCGCGACGTGCGCACACGAAGGAGCAGCAGCATGGTTCCCGAGATCAACTACTGGGCCGTCCTCCTGGCCACGCTGTCGACGATGGTCGTCGGAGCGGTCTGGTACGCGCCCAAGGTGTTCGGCGACGCCTGGATGCGGCTGGCGAGGGTCGAGCGTGGCGGTTCGGCGGTGGCGCCGCTGGTCGTCACCCTGGTCGTGAGCTTCCTGTCGGCATGGGTGCTCGCCGGCGCCGCGTACATCGCGTGGCAGTTCTACGGCGGCAGCTTCCTGTGGGCGTCGGTCGCGACGGCCGTGTTCCTGTGGGTGGGCTTCACGGCTGCCCGGCTCGTCACGCACGACGCGTTCGAGCGGCGTCCCGCGGCGCTGACGGCGATGAACCTCGCGCACGAGCTCGTGACGTTCCTCGTCATGGCGCTCATCATCGGCGCGTGGGCGCCCGCGGGCGTGTGAGCTCGTCCCCCGGCAGCGTCAGCCGACCCGCCGGAGCAGCGTGAGGTGCATGGCGTCGGTGCCGTGCACGTGCGGCCACAGCTGGACGTCGAGCCCGTCCGCGCCGCCGTCCGCCGGGCCGAGGTCGATCTCGGCACCCGGCACCAGGACCGAGCGCAGCACCTCGCGCGCGTCCGTACGCTCGGCGTCGTCGCGCCGGCGCAGCACGTCGTCGACGACGAGGCGCGTCTCGGCCAGGTGCGGGGAGCACGTCACGTAGGCGACCACTCCCCCGGGCCGGACGGCGTCCAGCGCCGATCCGAGGAGCTCGCGCTGCAGCGTCGAGAGCACGCCGAGGTCGCCCGGTGTGCGCCGCCACCGCGACTCGGGCCGACGGCGCAGCGCCCCCAGGCCGGTGCACGGCGCGTCGACGAGGACCCGGTCGTACGCCGCGGGCTCCTCGGCGCCCAGCTCGCGCCCGTCCCCCGTGCGCACGCTCTCGACGACACCGTCGGGCACCGCGCGCAGCGCCCGCTCCACCAGACGGGACCGGTGCGGCTGGACCTCGTTGGCCACGAGCGTCGCCCCGCGGCCGCCGGCGAGCGCGGCGAGGAGCGCCGCCTTGCCTCCGGGACCGGCGCACAGGTCGAGCCAGCGGGCGTCGGGACCGTCGACGGGTGCGGCGGCGAGCGCGAGGGTGACGAGCTGGGAGCCCTCGTCCTGGACGCCCGCGCGACCGTCGGCGACGGCCGGCACCGCGGCGGGGTCGCTGCCGCCCGCGAGGACGAGCGCGGTCGGCGCCCACGCCCCGGGCTCGAGGCGGACGTCCTCGCCCGCGCCCGCGACGAGGTCGCCGGGGGTGACGAGGCCGGGGCGCGCGACGAGCGTGACGCGCGGGGAGGCGTTGTCCGCGTCCAGCAGGGCCGGCGTCTCCTCCACCGGGCGCCCGTTGCTCGCGAGCGCCTCACGCAGTGCGCGGGTCACCCACACGGGGTGAGACCCGGTGGTCGCCAGGGCGGTGACGGGGTCCGGCGCCTCGGCGCGCAGGCGCTCGAGCCACGCGTCGAGCGGGGTGCGGTCGACGGCGCGCAGGACGGCGTTGACCATCTGGGCGGGTCCGGCGCCGACGCGGTCACGGGCCAGGGCCACCGTCTCGGAGACCGCGGCGTGGGAGGGCACGCGCATCCCGAGGAGCTGGTGGGCGCCGAGGCGCAGGACGTCGAGCACGCCGGCGTCGAGCTGGTCGAGCGGCCGGCTGACGCACCGGGCCAGGATCGCGTCGTAGCGGCCGCGCAGGCGCAGCGTGCCGTACGCGAGCTCGGTCGCGAACGCGGCGTCGCGGCCGCTGACACGCCGCTCGCGCAGGAGGGGCGGGAGCACGAGGTTGGCGTAGGCGTCCGACCCGTCGACCTCGCGCAGCACGTCGTACGCCGCCGTCCGGGCGGGGTCGGTGCGACGGCGGCGCTGCGACGGCGCCTGCGCCGTGCGGTGACGCTCGCCCCGCCCGCGGGCGGCGCCGCGCTGGCGGCCGTGCGCGTCGCGGCGCTCGTCGCTCACGGCCGCTCCCCCAGCACCACGCCGGCGGTCGCGCCCGCGGGGTCCTCGCCACCGGAGTCGAACAGCCCCCGGGCGCCGCGGGCCCAGTCGGCGGCGGGCATGGGCTTCTTGCCGACGGGTCGGACCTGACCGAGCTCGACGGCGTGTGTCGCGGTGCCAACGAGCACCTCCTTCTTCCCGGCGCGTACGTGCCCCGGAGGCAGGTCGGTGACGTCGGGCCGCGGTGTCACGGGCCCGAGGCCGAGGCGGGCGCCGGGCTGCCCGTCGGTGCCGGGCAGCGTGGTCCACGCCCCGGGTGCGGGGGTGCAGCCGCGGATGCGCCGGTCGACGGCGTGGGCCGGGGCGTCCCAGCGCACACGGGCGTCGTCGGTGGTGAGCTTGGGCGCGACCGAGACGCCGTCGGCGGGCTGCGGCTGGGGACGCAGCGTGCCGTCCTCGAGCGCGTCGAGCGTCGCGACGAGGAGCTCGGCCCCGCTGACGGCCAGCCGCTCGAGGAGGTCGCCGGCGGTGTCCCGGGAGCGGATGGTCTCGGTGGCGGTGCCGAGCACGGGGCCGGTGTCCATGCCCTCGTCGAGCAGGAACGTGGTGGCGCCGGTGACCTCGTCACCGGCCATGATCGCGTGCTGCACCGGCGCGGCGCCGCGCCAGGCGGGCAGGACGGAGAAGTGCAGGTTGACCCACCCCAGGCGCGGCACGTCCAGGACGTCGGGGCGCAGCAGGTGCCCGTAGGCGACGACGGGTGCCGCGTCGACGTCGAGCTCGCGCAGGCGGGCGACGAACTCCTCGCCGCGCGGGACGTCGGTGAGCACCGGGACGCCGGCCTCCTCGGCGGCCGCCCGCACCGGACTCGGCACGAGCCGGCGGCCCCGTCCGGCGGGGGCGTCGGCGCGCGTCAGGACGGCGACGACCTCGTGGCGGGAGCCCAGGAGCGCCTGGAGCGACGGGACGGCGGGTTCGGGGGTTCCGGCGAAGAGGAGACGCACCGGGCCAGTCTAGGCAGCGCGCACGGGCACGCCGAGGCCGCGCAGCGCGGTGCGCAGGGCGCCGGTGCCGGTGAAGTGCACGGCGTGGAACCCGGCGTCGGCGGCGGCCGCCACGTTGGCCGGCGAGTCGTCGACGAACACCGCCCGGGCGGGGTCGACGTCGAGCGTGGCCACCAGGTGGGCGAAGATGCGCGGGTCCGGCTTCGCCAGCCCGACGCGGCCGGAGACCACCACGTCGTCCATGAGGCCGACGGCGGGCGCGGCGACCTCGGCGTGGTGGAACAGCTCGGCCGACCAGTTCGTCAGCCCGTACAGCCGCAGCCCGAGCCGCTTGAGCTCCCCGACGAGCTCGGCCGACCCCGGCACGGGCCCGAGGAGGCTCCCGGCGAAGCCGGTCACGTAGGCGTCGGCGAGCGGGACCAGGTGCGGGCGGTCCGCAAGCGTCGCGCGGGCCTCGTCCCACGTGCGCCCGGCGTCCTGGGCGTGGTTGAACGCGGGGAAGTCGATCTCGGCCATCCACGCCTCGACAGCCGCCCGGTCGTGCTCCGGGAAGGCGCCGTACGGGTCCCAGCGCACCAGGACGTTGCCGAAGTCGTACACGACGGTCTCGATCCGGTGGCGGGCGGCGTCCGCCGCGGGGCCGGTCGGTGCTGACATCGTCAGAGCATCTCCTTGGGGTCGAGCTGGACGCGCACGGCGCCGCCCTCGCGGCGGGCCGAGCGCACGGCGAGCGAGGCGCGCAGCTGGCGGGCGAGGTCGAGCCCGTGGGCGAGCGGCACGCGCACGACGAGGCGCACCGGGGGCTCGAGCGTCGGCTCGCGCGCGGGCAGCTCGACCGGGCCGAGCACGGCGTCGCCCTCGGCGAGCGGCACGCGCGCGACGAGGGCCTCGACCGCGCCCCGGTCCCCCGTGACGGCCGCGACGCGCACGGCGGGCGGCAGCGCGAGCTCGCGCCGCTCGGCGAGCTCGCGCTCGGCGAGCCACCCGGCGTCGAAGCGCACGAGCGCGCCCGTCGGGGCGGGCGCCCCGTCGCCCACGAGCAGCACCTGCCCGCCCGCGGTGGCGGGACGCACGAGGCCGGCCGCGCCGAGCCAGCGGTGCAGCGCCTCGGTCGCCACGGCCAGGCCCGTGCCCGACGTCGTCACGGCCGCGTCCAGCAGCAGCGCGGCCGCGTACCCGCCGTCGGCCACGGGTTCGGCGCCCGGGGTCGCGACGACGAGGGCGGGCTGGGCGTCGACCCGGTCGAGCACGCCACCCGGGGCGGTCGAGGCCGACAGCCGCACCGGGGTGCCGGGGAACGCGCGGCCGAGCTCCTCGGCGGTGCGGTCGGACCCGACGCGCACGGCCCGCAGCCGGGTGTCGCCGCACTCGGCGCACCGCCAGGCGCCCGCGAGCCGCCCGCACCAGGTGCACTGGGGCGCCGAGGTGGTGCGCGGCAGCCCGAGCGGGCCGTGGCAGTGGACGCACCGCGCGGCGGTGCGGCAGCGTCCGCACGCCACCACGGGCAGGTACCCGGTGCGCGGTACCTGCACGAGCACGGGCCCGCGCCCGAGGGCGTCGCGGGCGGTGCGCCAGGCGGCGGTCGGCAGGCGCGCCGCAGCGCCGGGGCCCTCGTGGGCGAGCTCGACGGACGTCAGGGCGCGCACCCTGGGGGCGCGCCCGCGCAGCACGTCGCGCGGCGCGGCGATCTCGCGCGCCCAGCCCGAGGCGAGCAGCGCCTGGGCCTGCACGGTGCGTCCCGGGGAGCCCAGCAGGTAGGCGGCGTCCTCGAGCTCGCTGCGCAGGGCCAGCACCTCGCGCGCGTGCGGGTACGGCGCGTGCGGCTCGGCGAGCGTGTCCTCGCCGTCGCCCCACAGCACGACCAGCCCGAGGTCCGGGACGGACGCGAACATGGCGGCGCGCGTGCCGACCACGACGGAGGTCAGGCCGTGGCGGGCGCGCAGGAACGCTCGGTACCGGGGCGCCGGGCCGTCGTCGGCGAGCAGGCGCACGTGGTCCGTCACGCCGGCCGCGTCGAGCGCCGCGCACACCCGGTCGGCGTCCCGGGCGTCGGGCACGACGACGAGCGCGCGCCGCCCGCCGGCGAGGGCGGCGCGCACGGCCTGCGCCACGGCTGCGGCCCAGTGGGGCACGTGCGCCGGCGTGCCGTCCCGCGTGGGCGCGAGGCCGGGCAGCGCCGTCCACACCGCACGCGGCGCCCCGCCGGCGAGGACGTGCCGGCAGAACGCGTCACCGCCGCGGTACGGGGCCCACTCGTCGGCGCTCGCTGCCTCGGGCGTGCCGGTCACCGGCGGCACCGGCCGGTCGCCGGCGTCGGCCGCCGCCGCGAGCACCTCCTTCTCCACCCGGGCGTGCCGGGGCGGCACGGCCAGGCGCAGGACGTCCGCGAGCGTGCCGGCGTAGCGCTCCGCCACCCGGCGCGCGAGCGCGAGCACCTCGGGCGCCAGCACGGGGTCGCCCGACACCACGCGCCGCAGCGGGACCAGCCGGCCCTCGTGGTCGGACGACTCGGCCCGCGCCACGACGTAGCCACCGACCTCCTGCGGCCCGAACCGGACGCGCACGCGGGCGCCCGGCACGGCGTCGGCGGCGGCCGCGGCCGGGACGAGGTAGTCGTACTCGCGGTCCAGGTGGGCGGGCTGCAGGTCGAGCACGCAGCGTGCCACGGGCGCGCTGTCGGCGATCTCCTGCGCGCCGAGCGGCGCCGCGCGGCGGCCCTTCGCCCGGGAGCGCGAGGAGCCGACGTCCTCGAGGCCGAGCAGCGCCGGCTGCTCGGTGTCGGGGGCGTGGCTCACGCGCCTATCTCACCACGCGCGACCGACGCCGCGACGTCGCGCTCCACAGGCGCCGGCGGCGCTCAGACGGCCGAGCGCAGGGCGTCGACCCGGTCGGTGCGCTCCCAGGTGAACTGCGGCAGCTCGCGGCCGAAGTGCCCGTAGGCGGCCGTGGCGGAGTAGATCGGGCGCAGCAGGTCCAGGTCGCGGATGATCGCGGCGGGCCGCAGGTCGAAGACCTCGCGGATCGCGGCCGTGATGCGCTCGACCGGGACGGCCTCGGTGCCGAACGTCTCGACGTACAGGCCCACGGGGTGGGCCTTGCCGATGGCGTAGGCGACCTGCACCTCGCAGCGGCGCGCGAGGCCCGCGGCCACGACGTTCTTGGCGACCCAGCGCATCGCGTACGCGGCGGACCGGTCGACCTTGGACGGGTCCTTGCCGGAGAACGCACCGCCGCCGTGCCGGGCCATGCCGCCGTAGGTGTCGACGATGATCTTGCGCCCGGTGAGCCCGGCGTCGCCCTGCG
>JAPSLD010000089.1 GCA_031181105.1 Isoptericola sp.
CACGGCGTTCGCGGCGTCGTCGATCTGGCCGCCGACCTCGGGCGTCACCTGCGGGTCGAGGTCCGAGCCGTTCTCGGGCCACAGGACGACGTCGACGGCGTCGTCGGGGCCGCTGCCGTACGCCCCCGCGCCCTGGTCGGCCGCGATGGCGTACGTCCCGTCGAGGTGGTTGTTCAGCACCTCCGCGCGGTTGGCGAACGCTCCGAGACCTGGCTCGGACACGTTGCCCTGCACGGCACCCGCACGCAGCACGCCCGCCTCGGCCGTCCGGGTGCCGGCGTCGACGACCGTCCCGGCGTGCGCGCCGGGCGCACCGGGCTCGACCGGGCCGTCGACAGGGAGCACGTCCGGGTCCTCCGCGACCGGTAGCGCCGCCGGGCCGACCACGAGCAGCGCACCGGCCGCCAGCGTCGCGGCCGCCCCGAGCAGCCCGCCGCGGCGGGAGCGGGCGGCCGCGGCGGCCCGGCCGACCGCGAGGGCGAGCAGCACGCCCGCCGCCGCCACCAGGAACGACACCAGGATCGTGCCGCCCAGCCAGGCCGCCCGGCCCGTCGGGGCCCCGGCGACCGTCCAGGCGAGGCGCCCCCACGGGAACCCTCCGAACGGGACCTCCGAGCGCCACTGCTCGACGGCGACGAAGACCACGGCGAACGCCGCGACGCGCACGGCGGCCCGCTCGCGGACCCACCGCAGCCGCCTCGCCCACGTCCACGCGGCACCGAAGAGCGCCAGGAACAGGGCCTCGAGCGTCGCCAGCGCGACCCACGGCACCGTGTCGGTCGCGTACCTCGCCCACCAGATGTGGGGCAGCCAGAACGTCAGCCCGGCCACCAGGCCGACGAGCGCGTTCCAGCCCGCGGCCCGGCCGGTGTCGCGCCGCAGCGCCGCGTACAGCAGCGCGACCGCGACGAACGCCAGCGGCCACGCCCCCACGTCCGGGAACGCAGCCCACAGGACGACGCCGGACGCCACCGCGAGCAGCAGGGTCACGGGCCGCGAGAGCCACAGCGAGGACACCCAGGCAGGGTACGGGACCGACCTGGGCGTGGACCCGAAGCTGGGCCTGGACGCCGGCCTGGCCGGCGCGGGCGTGGCGGTGGTGCGCACGAGCGGTCAGCCGAGGTAGTCGTGCAGCACGACGCCGTCGCGCACGGTCTGCAGGCAGCGGGGCGCCGGCTCGCCCTCGGAGAGGTCGGGCAGCAGCGGCTGCCCGGCCCGCGCCTCAGGGTTCCACTGCGACAACCGCCCGGGCGCGGCCTGGACGGCGAGGTGCTCGGCGCGCCACACGGCCAGGTGCGCGGGCGCGCCGACCCGCAGCTCGCCGGCACCGGTGTGGTCGAGCCCCGCGAGGCGCCAGCCGCCGCGGGTGTGCGCGCGGAAGGCCGCCCGGGCGGAGATGCGCTGGGAGGAGTCCTCGTGCGTGATCGCGGCGCGCACCGCCTGCCACGGGTCGAGCGGCGTCACGGGCGTGTCGGAGCCGAAGGCGAGCGGGACGCCCGCCCCCGCCAGGTCGGCGAACGGAGACAGGTTCGCGGCGCGCGCGACGCCGAGCCGTGCCGCGTACATGCCGCCGCTGCCGCCCCACGTCGAGTCGAACGCCGGCTGGATGGACAGCGCCACCCCGTACAGCAGCAGGGCCGCCAGCGCCGTGGCGTCGACGAACAGCGCGTGCTCGACGCGGTGGTGGGCGGCCCGCAGCGGCCCCGGACCGTGCTCCGCCGCGGCGAGCTCGAGCCCGTCCACCAGCTCGTCCATCGCGCGGTCGCCGATGACGTGGAAGCCGCCCTGGGTCCCGGCGAGCGAGCACGCCGCCAGGTGTGCGGCGATCTCCTCGGCCGACAGGTACAGGCGACCCCTCGGGTCCGGCGCCCCCGGCCCCGGGACGACGTCGCTGTAGGGCTGGCGCAGCGCCGCCGTACGCGACCCCAGGGAGCCGTCGACCACGAGATCGCCCGCGATCCCCGTCAGGAAGGGCAGCTCGGCGAGCAGGGCGCGGGCGTCGTCGGCCGTGGCGCACAGCTCGCCGCGGTACGCCGCGACGTGGGGCAGGCCGCTCCCGGCCTCCGCGGTCAGCTCGACGAGCTCACGCAGGCCGGCGCGCGTGTCGACGTGCGGCGCGCTCATCTCGTGCAGGCTCACGATGCCGCGCCGTGCGGCCTCCTCCAGCGCGCGCCGGTACGCGCGCGTGCGCCGCGGGGCGGGCAGGTCCTGGGCCGTGGCGCGGGCGGCGTGGTGGGCCTCGCGGGTCACGAGGCCCGAGGGCTCCCATCCCGGCAGGCGTTCGAGGCCCGCACGCGTGGCGAGCGCGGTCGACACCACGGCGGAGTGCCCGTCGACCCGGGCCGCGTAGACGGGCCGCCCGCCGCAGGCCGCGTCGAGCTCGTCGGCGGCCGGCGCGCGGCCCTCGGGCCACGACCCCTCGTCCCAGCCGAACGCGAGCAGCACCTCGGTGCCCGCCGGATCCTCGGCGCCCAGCCGTGCGGCGCCCTCGTGGAGGACGCGCAGCGCGTCGGCGAGCGACGTCACCCCCGCCTCGGGCGACAGGTCGACGGACTCGAGCGCGAGCCCGGTCTCCAGCACGTGCGCGTGGGCGTCGACGAACGCGGGCGCCACCAGCGCGCCGTCGAGGTCGATCACGCGGTCCGCGCGCGCGGCCAGACCGGCGGCCGTGTCCTCGGACCCGAGCCACGACACCACGCCGTCGTCGACGAGCAGCGCCTCGGCGAACGGGTCCGCGGACGAGTGGACGACTCCGTTGCGGTAGAGGGTCGACGTCACGGCCTGCACTCTATGGCACGGCGGGTGCCGGGTTCTTCACGAGCCCCTCACGACCGTGCGGGCGCGACGCGGCTCACACGCTCGAGTACGCCACGACCCCGCGCAGCACGGCGTCCTGAGCCTTGCGCGCGGCCGACCGCAGGGCCGGGCGGGGTGCCGCCTGGCCGAGCTGGTCGAGGACGTCCACCACCTGCTTGCACCACCGGACGAAGTCGCCGGCCGCGACGTCGGTCCCGCGCAGCACGGCGTCCAGGCTCTTGCCCGACGCCCACCGGTGCACCGGGCCGACGAGCCCGAGGTCGAGCGGCCCGGTCGCCTCGAGCCGGTGCTCGGCCTCGAGGTCGGTGACCTCGGACCAGACGCGGGTCGTCTCGTCGAGCGCGCGGGCGAGCCGGCCTGCCGAGCCGCCGGGCACGAACGGGTCGACCGGCTCCTCCCGGCGCCCCGAGTACACGACCGTCGACACGGCGGCCGCGAGCTCGGCCGGGCTCAGCCCGTCCCACGTCCCGCGGCGCAGGCACTCGGCGAGCAGCAGGTCGTCCTCCGCGTACAGGCGCCGCAGCCAGCGGCCGTCGTCGGTCACGCGCAGGCCGGCGCGCTCGGCCGGCTCGAGGTAGCCGAGCGTGACGAGCACGTCGCACGTGCGGTCGAACGTGCGCGCGATCGATCCGGTGCGGCCCTCGACGCGGCGCACGAGCGTGGCGTGCTCGCGCTCCAGCCGCTCCCACCGTTGTGCCCACCGGACGTGGTCGTCCCGCTCGGGGCACGAGTGGCACGGGTGGGCCCGCAGGGCGGCACGCAGGCGCTGCAGCTCACGGTCCGACTCGGCGTCGGACCGGTTCCCCGGCCGCCGGCCGCCGGGGTGGTGCCCCGCGTCGTCGCGGTAGGCGCCGAGCGCGGTGCGCAGGCTCGACGCCAGGTCGCGTCGCGCGTCGGGGCGGCGCGGGTTGAAGCCCTTGGGGATGCGCACGCGCGTGACGACCTCGACGCCGTCGGGCACGTCGGCCAGGGTGAGCTTCTTGACCTGCCTCTCCTGGGTGAGCACCGTCGGGCGCGGCCCGTCGAAGCCGCCCTCGTGGGCCCCCGGGTCGAGCACGACCACGTACCCGCGCCGCCTCCCCGACGGCACCTCGACGACGTCGCCGCGCCGGAGCCGCTCGAGCGAGGCGATCGCCTCGGTCCGGCGGGCGCCGGACGCGACGCGCGACAGCTCGCGCTCCCGCTCGGTGATGGCGCGCCGGATGCCCATGTACGCGGCGATGTCGCCACGGTCGCACGCCATGGCCTCGGCGTATCCCTCGAGCGCCTCGGCGTGCGCCTGCGCCTGCTTCGCCAGGCCGACCACGCCCCGGTCGGCCTGGAACTGCGCGAAGCTCGTCTCCAGGACCTCGCGCGCCCGGTCGCGCCCGACCTGGGCGACCAGGTTGACCGCCATGTTGTAGGTGGGCCGGAAGCTGGACCGCAGGGGGTACAGCCGCTTGGACGCCAGGCCCGCGAGGGCCACGGGGTCCAGGCCGGCGTGGTCGACGACGACGGCGTGCCCCTCGACGTCGATGCCCCGCCGCCCGGCCCGGCCGGTCAGCTGGGTGTACTCCCCCGGCGTCACCGGCTGGTGCGCGGTGCCGTCCCACTTGACGAGCTTCTCGAGCACGACCGACCGGGCGGGCATGTTGATGCCGAGCGCGAGCGTCTCGGTGGCGAAGACCACCTTGATCAACCCGCGCGCGAACAGCTCCTCGACCGTCTCCTTGAACACCGGCAGCAGTCCCGCGTGGTGGGCGGCGACGCCGCGCGCCAGCGACTGCTGCCACGTCCAGTAGCCGAGCACCTCGAGGTCCTCGGCGGGGATGGTCGCGGTGCGCTCCTCGACCACGCGGCGGATCTCGGCCTCCTCCTCGGCGTTGGTCAGGCGCAGCCCGGCGTGCAGGCACTGCTCGACGGCGCCCTCGCAGCCCGCGCGGGAGAAGATGAAGTAGATCGCGGGCAGCAGCCCGTCGGCGTCCAGGCCGTCCACGACGGCGAAGCGCGGCGGGGTGCGCCGCTGCGGCACGAGCGACGGCCCGGCCGGGCGACGGCCGCGGTACCCCCGGTCACCCTTGCCCCGGTGACCGCGCGACCCGCCGTCGGACCGGCCGTGGGTGCGGAACACCGAGTGCAGGTCGGGGTTGATCGGCGGGTTCGTGCCGGGGTCGGTCGGGTCGACGTGCCCGGCGTACAGGTCGAACAGGCGCGGCATCCCGCGCGGCTCGCTCGACGACACGATCACGTGCTGCCACAGCGGCACCGGACGGCGCTCGCTGACCACGACGGCCGTGTCTCCGCGCACCATCTCGAGCCAGTCGCCGAACTCCTCGGCGTTCGAGACGGTCGCCGACAGCGAGACGAGCTGGACGTGGTCGGGCAGGTGGATGATGACCTCCTCCCAGACCGGCCCGCGGAACCGGTCGGCGAGGTAGTGCACCTCGTCCATGACCACGTACGCGAGGCCGTCGAGCGTCGACGAGCCCGCGTAGAGCATGTTGCGCAGCACCTCGGTCGTCATGACGACGACGGGTGCCTCGGAGTTGATCGTCGTGTCGCCCGTGAGCAGCCCGACGTTCTCGGGCCCGTGGCGGCGCACGAGGTCGCCGTACTTCTGGTTGCTCAGCGCCTTGATCGGCGTGGTGTAGAACGCCTTGCCGCCGCGGGCGAGCGCGAGGTGGACGGCGAACTCGCCCACGACCGTCTTGCCGGCGCCCGTGGGCGCGGCGACGAGCACCCCGCGGCCCTCCTCGAGGGCGACGCACGCGTCGACCTGGAAGGGGTCGAGCTCGAAGCCGAGGACCTTGCGGAACCGGCCGAGCTCGCCAGTGGCGTCGGCCTGGTCGCGGGAGCGCCGGGCCCTGGCTGCCGCGTACCGCTCGGCGGGGCTGAGTGCGTCGGCCGTCATGCCGACCAGCCTACGGGCGCCGCGAGCAGTCGCAGCACGCTGCGGGCGGACCGCTGGTCCCGCGCCGGTTATCCGCTCGTCCCTCCGGCGTGCAGCGAGGACGATGGTCGCCATGGCCACGACCCGCCGGGCGCTCGACGGCTACGAGAGCGGTCCGGGCGCCCCGACCCGGGCGACGGCGCGCGCCCTGGAGCGGGTCGCCGACGCTGCCGCGGTGGTGCTCGTCGAGGGCATCAGCGACCAGGTCGCCGTGGAGACGGCCGCCGCCGCCCGCGGGCGGCGGCTCGGCGCCGAGCGGGTGGTGGTCGTCCCGATCGGCGGGGCGCACGCGATCCGACGCAGCCTCGCGGCCCTGGCCGTGCTGGCCCCCGGCGCGCGACGTGCCGGCCTGTGCGACCGCAACGAGGCGGAGACGTTCCGGTGCGCGCTGGTCGCGGCCGGGGTCGGCTCGCCGCGCACGCGTGCGGACATGGAGCGTCTCGGCTTCCACGTCTGCGTGGAGGATCTCGAGGACGAGCTGGTCCGCGCGGTGGGCGTCCCGGGTGTCGAGGGGCTCCTGGACGCGCAGGGCGACCTCGGTGCGTTCCGCGCGCTGCAGGGCCAGCCCGCCTGGCGGGGCCGGGAGCCCGCCGCCCAGGTGCGCCGCTTCCTCGGCAGCGGCGCGCACCGCAAGCTGCGCTACGCCCGGCTGCTCGTCGAGCTGGCGGCCGCGCGCGGCACGCTGCCGCGACCGCTCGATGCGCTCCTCGCCGGCGTCTGAGCGCGCCGGGTCACGCGACGGCTGCCACGCGCCGCCGGTCGGCCCGGCGGTCGTGCAGGAGGCACACGCCGCACGCCATGAAGTACAGCGCGCAGATCGGCAGGGCCACCCAGAACATCGTCAGCAGGTCGGGCGTGGGGGTCATCATCGCGGCGAACAGGGCCGAGGCGAGCACGGCCCACCGCCAGCCGGCCAGCCACGTGCGTGCCCGCACCGTGCCCATGAAGTTCAGCGCGACCATGACCACCGGCACGACGAACGCGATGCCGAACGCGACGATGAGCCGCATCACGAAGCTCAGGTACACCTGGGCGCCGATCAGGTTGGAGCTGCCCTCGGGCACGAACTCGTTGAGCAGCGCGACCGCGCGCGGCAGCAGCAGCCAGGCGAGGCCGGCGCCGGCGAGGAACAGCGGCACGGCGGCCGCGAGGAACCCGTAGGCGTACTTGCGCTCGGTACGGGTCAGCCCGGGGTTGATGAACGCGAACAGCTGGTAGAGCCACCACGGGCTCGAGACCAGGAAGCCGAGGAACAGGGACACCTTGACGCGCACGTCGATCGCGGTCGCGACGCCGTCGAAGTTCAGCCCGATGAGCGCGCCGCGGCGCTCGGCCGCGTCCTCGAGCGGCTGGACCAGCGCGTGCAGCAGCGGGTCGTACAGCGTCCAGCCGAGGATCGCACCCAGCAGCAGGCCGATCGCGGACAGGACGAGGCGCTTGCGGATCTCGAGCAGGTGCTCGCGCAGGGGCATGCGCCCCTCGGGGTCCCGTGAGGTGCGGGACAACGCCTAGCCCTGGTGCTTCGGGTCCGACGGACCCGTGGCGTGCGTGGAGCGCGTGTCGGCCGTCGACGTGGAGGTGCCGGAGGCCGCCGTGGTGCCGTCGGCGCCCGTCTCGGCGGAGCCCTCGGACGCGTCGTCGGCGGGCTTGCCGTCCTCCTTGAGCTCCCGGACCTCCTTCTTGAAGATCTTCATCGACTGGCCGACGCTGCGCGCGAACTCGGGCAGCCGCCGGGAGCCGAAGAGCAGGACGACCAGCAGGATCAGGACGATGATCACCGCGGGGTGACGGAGGATGTTCACGAAGACAGCTCCCGTGTTCGCTCGTGCGCGCGGTACCGGCCGGTCCACGCCTACTCGTCAGTCTAGGGCAGGCGGGTGTGCCTCAGGCCACCCTCGGTCAGGAGCGATCTCTCGCCCGTCGCGGCCTTCCCGGCCTTCTCGGCATTCGCGGCCTTCTCGGCCTGGCGACGCTCGAGCCAGCCCGTCCGCGCCCACAGGTCCCAGGTCGCGCGGTGGCGCTCGCGCCGCTCGGCGCGGCGCCCGGCCCGGGCCAGACGACGCTCCCGCACCCGCTCGCGCAGGACGACGACGTCGTCGAACATCGTCGCGGAGGTGTCGACGCGGTGCGTCTCGGCCTCCGCGACGGCGAGCGAGACCCGCTCGGCGCCGGAACCGAGGGCCCGGCCCGCGGCGCCCACCTCGCGCAGGACGCGCACGCCCGCACGCCACAGGTGGCGGCCGAGGAAGAACGCGCCCACGAGCGTGCCGACGACCAGCAGCGCCCACACCCAGAACCACATGGCCGTCACCCTACGCGCCCGGCGCGTCCCCCGGTGCCGGCGCGTCCCCGTACGCGGCCAGGGCCGCGCGGGCCGCCGCCGCGACGTCGGCGGCGACGTCCGGCGGGGCCACCGCGCGCACGTCGGGCGCGTTCGACAGCAGCAGCCGACGCAGCCATGCCGGGTTCGTGACCCGCAGCCGCACCTCGAAGGAGCCGTCGGGCAGGTCGCGGACCGACTCGGCCGGCACCTCCTCGGCCACCCAGCGCGCGGGCGACGCGAGCATGAGCGTCGCCACGGGGGCGCCCGGGCCGCCGTCGGCCAGCACCGAGGCGGTCACGTCCACGTCGGGGTCGACGTCGTGCGCCTCGGCCGGCTCGTCGAGGACGCGCGCCGCCAGGAGGCGGTCCGCGCGGAACGTGCGGCGCCCGCCGGCGCGGTGGCACCACGCCACCAGGTACGTCCGCTCGTCCTGCGTCAGCAGGCGCACCGGGTCGACGTCCCGCTCGGAGGCCACGTCGCCGGCGTTGACGTACCGGATCCGCAGCCGGCGTCCGTCCGCCAGGGCCGAGGACACCGCCGCGAGCACCTCGGGGTCGCCGTCGCCCGCGAGCCGGACGTCGACGGCGCTCGCGGCGTCGCCGGTGGCGGCGGTGAGCTTCGCGAGCGCGGAGCCGACGACGGCGGCCCGCTCGGGTGCGGCCTGGACCGGCGGGGAGGCGTGCATCGCCCGCAGCGCCGCGACGAGCGCCACGGCCTCGCGCGTGCCGAGCCGCAGGGGGCGCGTCATCCCCCGGGCGCGGGTGAGGTGGACGACCCCCTCGTCGAGCGAGAACGCGTCGAAGTCGATGAGGTCGTCGGGCATGTACCCGGGCGTGCCCGAGACCCACAGGGCGTCGACGTCCTCGCGGACCTGGCGCGAGGTCACGCCGAAGCGGCGGGCGAGCTCGTCGAGGCGCACGGGCCCGGCGCCGTCGAGGTAGGCGACGAGCCCCAGCAGGCGCACGAGCCGGTCGTCGGCACGCTCAGCCACGGTGCACCGCCTCTCCGGACGCGTCCGGCGTCCCGACGGGCACGCTCGCCAGCGCGGCGGCGGCGCGCAGCCGGTGCAGCACCTCGCGGCGCAGGTCCTGCGGCTCGAGCACGACCACGGCGTCGGCGTACGCGGCGAGCTCGTCGGCGAAGGCGGACCGGCTGCGGAACGGCACCTCGAGCAGGTCGCGCCCGTCCGGGCGCGGGTCGTGCGCGGACGCGTCGAGGACCTTCGCGCGTGCCCGCACGGCCTGCGCGCGCTCGGGCACGACGGCGAGGACCGCGGTGCGCCCGACGCCCACCCGCTCGCCGAGCATCGCGTCGACGTCCACGTCGGGGATCTCGAACGCGCTCCCCGGGCCGGTCACCCGGACCCTGCCGGTGATGCGCGAGAGCCGGAAGACGCGCGGTGCCTGCCGGTCGCGGTCGAACCCGACGAGGTACCAGCCGCCGCCGCGGGCCGCGATGCGCCACGGCTCGACGTGCCGGGCCATCACCTGGCCGGTGTTGGCGGCGCGGTAGCGGAACACCACGACGCGCCGCGCGGAGATCGCCTCGAGCAGCGGCCCGTACGCGTCGCCGGCGGCGCGCACACGCGGGGTGATGCCGGCGACGGCGTCGGCGGCGGCCTCCCCCGCCCCGGCCGCGCGCAGCTTCGTCATGGCGCGGGAGATGTCCGTGCGCAGGGTCTTGTCGGACCACAGCTGCGCGGCCAGGGCCACGACGCCGAGCTCGGCCGGCGTGAGGTCGACCGGCGGCAGCGCGTAGGCGTCGTTGTCGATGCGGTACCCGACCTCGTCGCTGTGGCCGCCGGGGTCGACCGTCACGATGGGGATGCCGAGCGAGCGGAGCGTGTCCTTGTCGCGCTCGAACATCCGCTCGAACGCCTCGGTCGACGGTGCGTCGGCGTACCCGGCGACGCCGGCGCGCACCTGCTGCTTCGTCATGGCGGCGGAGGTGTTCACGAGCGCGATGACGAGGTTGAGCAGGCGTTCGGCCGGCGGCACGGAAGGGGGCGGGGACATCAGGTACACGGTAGTCGCCGGTAGCCTCGGGCGGGTGACGACACCGCCGACGACCGACGCACCGGACCACCCCGCGCCCCTGGGCGTGCTGACGTGGCGTGCCGGGACCGTCGTCGAGCGGGGCGCCGCGTGGCCCGGGGCGCGCGAGCTCGCGGTGTCCCTCGACGAGCCGCTGCCCGGCCGGCCGGACGACGACCCCGCCGCCCGCCGCGTGCGCGCCCTGGCGTACACGACGCTCGTCGGCGACCCCGCACCGGGCGACCGTCTGCTGCTCAACGTCTCGGCGCTCGCCCGCGGCCTGGGCACCGGCGGGTACGCCCTCGTGGCGGGGCCCGCGGACACGTCCGCGCTGCCCGCCGACCCGGCCGCGGGGCCCGGCCACCTCGTCAAGGCCCGGTACACGCCGCTGCAGGCCATGGTGCTGGGCGTCGACGAGCAGGAGTCGGCCCACCACGCCACCCTGCGCGACGCGGACGACCTGGGCGGCATGCCCGTCGTCGTCGCGGACCTGCACTCCGCGGTGCCCGCGATCGTGGCCGGAGCCCGCCACGCCGCGCGCCTGGCCGGACGGCCCGCACCGCGGGTCGCCTACGTGATGACCGACGGCGGGGCCCTGCCGGCGGCCTTCAGCCGCGCCGTCGCCGCCCTGCGCGGGGCCGGGTGGGTCGAGACGACGATCACCGTGGGGCAGGCGTTCGGCGGCGACCTCGAGGCCGTGACCGTGCACACCGGCCTGCTCGCCGCCCGCCATGTGGCCGGCGTCGACCTCGCCGTCGTCGCGCAGGGCCCCGGCAACCTCGGCACCGGCACGCGGTGGGGGTTCTCGGGCGTGGCCGCCGGCGAGGCCGTCAACGCCGCCGCCACGCTGCGGGGACGTGCCGTCGCGTCGCTGCGCGTCTCGGGCGCCGACCCGCGCGACCGGCACGTCGGGGTCTCCCACCACTCCCTCACCGCGTACGGGCGGGTCGCGCTCGCCCCGGCCGACGTCGTCGTGCCCCGCCCCGCACCGGACGTCGAGGCGCTGCCCGGCTGGGGCGCCGCGCTCACCCGTCGCCTGCGCGACCAGGCCGCCACGCTCGTCGGGCTCCAGAGCCCCCACCGCGTCGTGGAGGTCGACGCCG
>JAPSLD010000090.1 GCA_031181105.1 Isoptericola sp.
TGCCCCGACGAGCTTCCTCGTCGAACGCGATGATCTTGGCCATGGGGATGAATCCTCCGCTGGTGGCTTTACGGTGGTCGGCCGGTGCCCGCGACGGACGACCCGCGGGCGGCGTTCATGTCACGCCCACCCGGCGGGCCTCACCTGTCGACCCGAGTGCTCACCCTCGTGCTGTCACTCGACAGTCGAGAGTGCTAACCCATTATTGGCACTCTCCCCAGGCGAGTGCAAGACGTTCGCCCACGGCGTTGCACGACGGCGGCACCGGCGTCGTGCCCGCCCACCGCGTGGAGGCGCACCGCGCCCGGAGACGACGAAGCCCGGGCCGGCCGGGAGCCGCGCGAGCGGCGCCCCGGACGGCCCGGGCCTGCGTGAGAGCTCGTCAGAGCGGACGTACCTGCTCGGCCTGCGGGCCCTTCTGACCCTGGCCGACCTCGAACTCGACCTGCTGGCCCTCGTCGAGCGTGCGGTAACCGTCGGTCTGGATGGCGCTGTAGTGGACGAAGAGGTCCTGCCCGCCCGAGACCGGGGTGATGAAGCCGTACCCCTTCTCGGAGTTGAACCACTTGACGGTGCCCTGGGCCATGTACTTCTCCTTGTGCTTCCCTCGCCACAGGGCAGGCCGCCCCGCGGTGACGGCAGCATAGTGGCGCTGCTCACAGCGCGGAAGCATCGTTGTCCGGAATGTCGGCCGGCGCTCCCGGACCGGGCACAGGGCCCTCAGGGCCGGGTCACTCCGGCGCGGTCACCATGACGACCGCGACCTCGCCCTGCGGGAGCGAGTCGACCTGCTCGACGTTCGACTGCGGGATGCCCAGCACCGCGGCCACGGCCGCCGACGTCTCGGCACGGTCGCCGACGTACCGGACGACGTTGGCGGTCGGGGCCTCGTCGCCCGAGAAGTCCACCGCCGCGACCTCCGAGAACCCGGCCTCCGCGAGGATCTCGGAGGTGCTGCCGGCGAGACCGTTCACCACGGCACCCGCCTGCGCCGACGCGTTCTCGACGACGATCGGCGCCGTGAGGCTCGCCTGCGCGACGAGCGCGGCGACGTCCTCCTCGGTAAGCTCCGTCGGCTCCTCGCTCGGCTCGGGCTCCGTGGGCTCGGCGCTCGGCTCCTCGGTCGCGCCCTCGCCGGAGTCCTCCCCCGACCCGTCGCCCGACGGCTCCTCGCCGGCACCGTCGCCCTCGCCGGCAGCCTCCTGGCTCGAGGCCGCGGGCGGCGGGTCGCTCGCGGCGCGGTCGTCGGACAGGTAGGAGACGACGCCGACCGCGATGCCGGCGAACACCACCGCGACCAGCAGGAACGGCCAGACCGAACCCCACCGGCTGCGCGGTTCGCGGTGCACGCCGACCGGCGCGCCCTCGGGGCGCCGAGCGTCGAACTCGTCCGGCGGGAAGGGGTACTGGCTCTTCGTCACGGCCGCCAGGGTAGCGGTTCTCGCTGGCGACGTGTCCAGGCCGCTCCCAGCCTCAGGCGCGCTCGTCCGCGAGCCGGCGGGCCGAGCGCGCGCGCTGCCGGGTCGCCCGCATGCGCCGCAGCCGCTTGACCAGCATGGGGTCGTGCGCGAGCGCCGCCGGGGAGTCGATGAGCGCGTTCAGCACCTGGTAGTACCGCGTGGGCGACAGCCCGAACAGCTCGCGCACGGCCTGCTCCTTGGCACCGGCGTACTTCCACCACTGGCGCTCGAACGCGAGGATCTCGCGGTCGCGGTCGGAGAGCTGACCCTCCGCCGGTGCGCCGTCAGCGGTCGCGGACGACACCGGCGCCTGCGCGTCGGGAGCGACCTCCTGGACCACCATCTCGCTCATGACGTCCCAGTATGGGCGACGGCGACGCCGATCCCGGCGACCTCGTCCCGCGAGTCGCGCTGCGCTAGCGTCACGCGGGTGGACCCGGAGACCTCGACGACGCCCACCGCCGCCCCGCCGCCGCTCGACCAGGTGATCGCCCCCGACTGGGCGCGGGCCCTGGCGCACGTCGAGCCGCAGATCCACGCGATGGGCGACTTCCTGCGCGCGGAGACGGCCGCCGGACGCGAGTACCTGCCCGCCCCCGCGGACGTGCTGGCCGCCTTCCGGCGACCCCTCGCCGACGTCCGCGTGCTCGTCGTCGGGCAGGACCCGTACCCCACGCCGGGCCACCCGATGGGGCTGTCGTTCTCCGTGCAGCCGCACGTGCGACCGGTCCCCAAGTCGCTCGTCAACATCTTCCGTGAGCTGGCCGACGACGTCGGCGCGCCCCCGCCGTCGAACGGCGACCTGCGCCCGTGGGCGGACCAGGGCGTCATGCTGCTCAACCGCGTGCTGACGGTGCGCCCGGGCGAGCCGGGGTCGCACCGCGGCAAGGGCTGGGAGCAGGTCACCGAGGCCGCGATCAAGGCCCTGGTCGCGCGCGGCGGGCCGCTGGTGGCGATCCTCTGGGGGCGGGACGCGGCGTCGCTCACGCCCTGGCTGGGCGACGTGCCGTACGTCGAGAGCGCCCACCCGAGCCCCTTGTCGGCGTACCGCGGGTTCTTCGGGTCGCGACCGTTCTCGCGGGTCAACGCGCTGCTCGAGCAGCAGGGCGGGGCGCCGGTGGACTGGCGGCTCCCCTGACGCCGGCGGGGACCCGCCCGTATCGCCGTGTACCTGGGACGCCGAGTTCGGCACAATGCATGGGGTGACCACCCACAGCGCACCCGAGGCTCCCGACACCACCACCGTCGTGCCCGACGCCGAGGCGACCCGCGAGGCCGCCGGAGCCACCCCGCCGCGATGGCGCCGCTACGTCGCCGTCGGTGACTCGTTCAGCGAGGGGCTGTGGGACCCGTACCCGTACGACGACGGCACGCCGGCCCCCGCGGGCACGGAGTCCGACGCGACGCAGCGCGGGTGGGCCGACCGGCTCGCCGACACCCTCTCCGCGCGCCGCGTCGCGGCCGGGTTCGAGCCGCTCGAGTACGCGAACCTGGCGATCCGCGGCCGGCTGCTGCGCCACATCCTGACCGAGCAGGTCCCCGTGGCCCTCGCCGCGGAGCCCGACCTGGTCTCGCTCGTCGGCGGCGGGAACGACATCCTGCGCCCCCAGGCCGACCCGGACATCCTCGCCGCGCAGCTCGAGGACGCCGTCGCGCAGATCCGCGCGACCGGCGCCGACGTCCTGCTCGGCACGGGCTTCCGCGCCGGCGGGGCGCTGACCCTGACCCGGGGCCGCACCGGGCAGTACAACGCGAACGTCTGGTCGATCGCCCGTCGCCACGGCGCGCACGTCGTCGACCTGTGGGGCATGCGCGCGCTGTTCGACCTGCGGATGTGGTCGGACGACCGCATCCACCTCACGCCCGAGGGTCACCGCCGCGTGGCTCAGGCCGCGCTCGTCGGGCTCGGCCTGGAGCCCGACGACGACGGCTACGACGCGCCGCTCGAGCCCGCGCCCACGGCGACCTTCGTCGAGAAGGCGCGCACCGACGCGCAGTGGATGCGTACGCACGTCGTGCCGTGGGTGCAGCGGCGGCTCAAGGGCACGTCGAGCGGCGACGGGCGCGTGGCGAAGTGGCCGACGCCCGGCGCGTGGCCTCCGGCCTGACCCGAGGCAGCGGGACGGAGAGCTGGAACGGTCCGGACAGCCGCGTCCACGCAGGGATCGTCGTCTCACGGTCCGGCAGTCGGGCCTCCGGCGGCAGCGGTGACCGACCGCCCGCCCAACCAGCCCGGCGGGGGCAACGCCCCGACCGTGGCGATCACGCCGGAGACCATCAGAGCCGTACCGAGCAGGATGCCGGACCAGGGGTGCGTGTCGTGCGACCCGTAGCCCCCGTTGACCAGCGGCGTCAGCACGTACTCGGTGGCCGGGTTGACCAGCACGGGCGGCAGCATCGTGGCAAGTGCGAGCGAGCGAGGCCCTCCCGCGACCCGGCACACCACGGCGGCGACGACCGCGGTCACCACCGCCGTCACCCACAGCCCCGTGATGCTGTCGTAGACCGAGTCGGTCCCGGGCACGCCGTCGGTCTGGGCCCACAGGCAGGCGGGCGAGTCGTAGTCCGCCGGAGAGCACGGTGCCCAGTACGCCACTGCGCGCGCGACGACCTGCACCCCGCACACCAGCGCCACGCCCGCGTGCACGAGGAGCACGGCGCGCCACCACCACTCGTGCACGGTACGAGCTCGCCGCGGATTCGTCGTCGCCGCGTCCGCGTGCATGCCTCCATCGTCCGCCGAGCGCGGCGAACGCGCCGGGCCCACGCGGGTGAATCGGGCCAGACAGGGTTGGAGCCGCCTGTCGGGTTCGAACCGACGACCTTCCGTTTACAAGACGGGAGCTCTACCAGCTGAGCTAAGGCGGCGTGAGCGCAGCACAGCCTACCGGCTGTGCTGCGCCCGCGTCGGGAGGAGCGATCAGCCCTCCGAGGACTCGTCCTCGGTGCCCTCGGTCGCCTCCGTGCCCTCGGGCTCCGTGCCCTCGGAGCCCTCCGAGCCCTCGGCGCCGCCGGTGACGGCACCGAGCAGCTCGCCGGGCACCGACCAGTTGCCGCTCCACCGCTCGCCGTCCAGCGTGATGGTCGGCGTGCCGAAGCCGCCGGTCTCGGGGTTCTCGAGCGACTCGTCGGCCAGGACCTCCTCGGTCGCGGCCTGGACCCACCCGCCGTAGGTGTCGTGCGCCGTGCCGTCGGCGACGGCCGCCGCGACGTCCGCCGGCACGCCGACGCCCTCGGCGAGGTCGGCGAGCTGCTGCTCCGTGAGGCTGCCGCCGCTCGGCTGGTTCTCGAACAGCACCTGCTGGTAGGCCAGCGCCTGCTCGGGCGCGTTGTCCGCGACCCACGCGAACGCCGCGGCCGCCCGCACGGAGTAGCCGTCGTCGCCGCCGTCCATGATGGCGACCGGGTGGATGACGAGCGTCGCGTCGCCGTCGGCGGTCAGCGTGCTCAGGTCCGCGCCGTTCGCGGCCTCGAACTCGGCGCAGTGCGGGCAGAGGAAGTCGACGTACGAGCCGACCTCGGTGGCGCCCTCGTTGACGGAGCCGGCACCGTCGGCGCCGAACGGGATGCCCGTGGCGTCGTTGTACGTGGCGGCCGCGGGGACGGCGTCGACCTTCTCCATGGCCGACTTCTGCCCCTCCTGCAGGATCATCCAGATCACGACGGCGAGGCCCAGGACCGCGGCACCGAGCACGCTGAAGGTGATGATCCGGTTGCGCCGGTCGCGCGCAGCCTGCTTGCTCTGCAGGGCGAGCGCCTCGGCACGAGCCGCCTCCCTGCGCTGCGCCTTGGTCATGTTGGCGTTCTTGGTCGACATCGTGCTCCTGTGGTCCTTCGCTGAGGGCCCCGCGCAGGGGCGACCGCGGCCGGCGTGCTCGGCCGCGCGGTTCCGCGGCCCAGCGTACCGACGGTACCTGGGAGCCAGGTGTGCGGGAGGTTACGGTCGCACTACGGTCGCCCGACGGCGGCCACGACGCCGGCGCAGGCTCACAGGATCGACGGCGGGCCGCTCATGGGCCACCAGCGGATGACGGGCGGCTCCTCGAGCAGGGGCGCGGCCAGCAGCCACGCCGCGACGAGGCACAGCACGACGACGACCGCCGCGCCGACCAGCCCGGGCGCGAGCGTCCGGGCGACGATCCGGGCCCCCTCGCGCGCCGTGCGTCCCGCGGGCCCGAACCACGTCGCCACCATCGCGAGGAGCATCGACCCCGCGAGCACGGCGCAGAAGACGATCGGTGCGTTGCGTCCGCCCACCGACCGCGAGTCCACGTCGGACAGGGGCATGACGACGAGGCGACCGTCACCGAAGACCCAGTACCCGATCACCACGGCCAGCACGCCCACGCACGCCCCGACCAGGGCCGCCGGGACGGCGCCGACCGCACCGGTGAGCACGTGCCAGGGCAGCAGGACGGCGGAGAGCAGCCCGTCCGACCTCCGGACGCCTCTGCGCTCGCGCCGGTCGTGCAGCGCGTCGGCCGACGTCGCGACGATCCGGCACAGCACCACGACCGCGACGAGCACGCCGAACGCGACGATCGGCCGCGTCGCGGCGAGCACCACGAGGGGAAGCGCGACCGCCAGGACCGTCCCGGTCCGGCGGCGCCGCGCGGGCCGCACGTAGGCGCTCGGCGCCTCGACGTCGTCCTCGTCGTCCGCGGGACCGGCACCGTCGTCGAGCTCGTCGTACGGGCGGTAGCGCGCGTCGCCCACGGGCACCAGCTGCGTGCCGCCGTCGTGGGCGTTCGCGCGGTCCCGCTCGACGGCGGTCATCACCTCGGTCGGGTCCGTGGCGTCGGGCTGGGACACCGTCTGGACGTAGGCGCCCGGGATCGGGCCGGCGACCACCTGGGTGGGCAGCCCGACGCGCATCGTGTCGTCGGACGCCACGATGCGCTGGGTCGCGTCCGGGTCGTACGGCATCCCGGTGGCCGAGCGGGCGGCGTCGTCGGCGTCCCGCCGCAGCGCCCGGGCCACCTCGGTGGGCCCCCACCGCCGCGCCGGGTCGGCGTGCAGCGCGCCCGCGAGCGCCCGCGCCGTGCGCGCGGGCACGCCCACGACGTCGGCGCGCCCCTCCCGCGAGCGGCGCAGCACGAGGTCGGTGGGCCGCACGCCGAAGGGCGAACGGCCGGTCGCGGCGAACGCCAGCAGCGCGGCCCAGCTCCACCAGTCGGTCTCCGGCACCGGGTCGGCGCCGTCGAGCAGCTCCGGCGCGATGTACCCGGGGGTGCCCATGACGAAGCCGGCCGAGGTGGCCCGCGCGTCGCCCGGGCCCTGCGCGATCCCGAAGTCGATGAGCACCGGACCCTGGTCTGTCACCATCACGTTGGACGGCTTGAGGTCGCGGTGCACGACGCCCGCCGAGTGGACCGCCTCCAGAGCGTCCGCGAGCTGGTCGGCCAGCGAGTACAGGTCCTGCGGGTCGAGGGGTCCCCGCTCGTCGACCTCGTCCTCGAGCGTGACGCCGTCGACGAGCTCCGTGACGACGAAGGCGAAGGGACCGTCGAGCTCGGCGTCGAGGACCTGCGCGACCGCCGGGTGCCGCAGCCGCTGCAGGGCGGCGACCTCGCGGCGCAGGCGCTCGCGCCCGCCCGGCTCCGCGTCGACGTGCGCGTGCAGCACCTTGACCGCGACCGCGTGCCCACCGCCGTCGACGGCCTCGTAGACCGCGCCCATCGCACCCCGGCCGAGCAGGGCCACCACGGTGTAGCCGCCGATCTCGGTGCCCTCCGCGAGCGCTCCGGCGGGGGCCGCCGGGCGAGCCTCGCCCGGCCCGCCCGGGGTCGCGACCCGGCCCCTGTCGCCGTCGTTCATGGGCCACACCGTAGCGGCCCGGACCGTCCCAGGCGCGCGCTGCGCCCTCGCTCGTTAGGGTGGTCGCGAGGCCACGTCGCTACCCTGGACCGGTAGGGCGATGTCCATCAACGTTGGGAGAACGCCGGGTGGCAGGTAAAGATTCGTCAGGAAGTTCCTCTGGTTACGACCTCGTGGTGGTGGCCAACCGCCTCCCCGTCGACTTCACGGTGGACGACGACGGCGGCGTGAGCTGGCAGCGCTCGCCCGGTGGCCTGGTGACGGCGCTGGAACCCGTCATGCAGAAGGCCGACGGCGCGTGGGTGGGCTGGTCGGGCGCGCCCGACCTCGCCCACGAGCCGTTCGAGGCGGACGAGATGCTGCTCGTCCCGGTGACGCTCTCGCAGGCGGAGATCGAGCGGTACTACGAGGGCTTCTCGAACGACACCCTGTGGCCGCTCTACCACGACGTGATCTCGCCGCCGACCTACCACCGGCAGTGGTGGGACGCCTACCAGCGGGTCAACCGGCGCTTCGCCGAGGCCGCGGCCGCGCAGGCCGCCGAGGGCGCGGTGGTGTGGGTGCACGACTACCAGCTGCAGCTCGTGCCCAAGATGCTGCGCGACCTGCGCCCGGATCTGCGCATCGGCTTCTTCGACCACATCCCCTTCCCGCCCGTCGAGCTGTTCCAGCAGCTGCCGTGGCGCAAGCAGATCGTCGAGGGGCTGCTCGGCGCGGACCTGGTGGGCTTCCAGCGCGGCGGCGACGCGTCGAACTTCGTGCGCGCCGTGCGCCGGCTGACCGACCACACGACGCGCGGCCCGATCATCTCGATCACGAACGAGGCCGGGGGGCCGGGCCGGCACGTGCGCGCGGCGGCGTTCCCGATCTCGATCGACTCCCAGCGCTTCGACCAGCTCGCGCGCCAGCCGGAGATCCAGGCGCGCGCCAAGGAGATCCGCACCGACCTCGGCGACCCCGACGTCATGATGCTGGGCGTCGACCGCCTCGACTACACCAAGGGAATCCGGCACCGCATCAAGGCGTACGGCGAGCTCCTGCAGGACGGGCGCCTCGACGTCGAGCACGCGACGCTCGTGCAGGTCGCAAGCCCCAGCCGCGAGAACGTCGGCGCCTACCAGGACCTCCGCGAGCATGTCGAGATCCTCGTCGGGCGCATCAACGGCGAGTTCGGCGAGCTCGGCCACTCGGCCATCCACTACCTGCACCACTCCTACCCCGCCGAGGAGATGGCCGCGCTCTACCTGGCCGCGGACGTCATGCTCGTCACGTCGCTGCGGGACGGGATGAACCTGGTCGCCAAGGAGTACATCGCGGCGCGGTCGGACGAGCAGGGCGTGCTCGTGCTCTCGGAGTTCACCGGAGCCGCGGACGAGCTCGCGCCCGGCCCGCTCCTGGTCAACCCGCACGACATCGACGGGATGAAGGACATCATCGTCACGGCCGCGACCATGGACGCGCGCGAGCAGCGCCGGCGCATGCGCCGCCTGCGCCGCAAGGTCATGGCCGACGACGTGTCCAAGTGGTCGGAGTCGTTCCTCGGCGTGCTCACCGCGATGCCGCACCGGACGACGTATGTCTGAGCCGTCCGACGTCGGTGCGGACGCCGGGCTCTGGTCCGCGCTCGACCGGTTCACGGCCGACGACGGCGCGGCGCTGCTCGTCGCGCTCGACTTCGACGGCGTGCTCGCGCCGTTGGTCGACGACCCGACCGCCTCACGCATGACCGACGCCGCGCGTGCCGCCGTCGACCGGATCGGCGCCCTCGCGGCGCCCGACGCCGGCGCCGCGACCGTGCGCGCACGGCTCGGGTTCGTCTCGGGCCGTGACCTCGACGACCTCGCGCAGCGTGCCGAGCCCCCGGCCGGCGCGTACGTCGTCGGCAGCCACGGCGCGCAGACGGGCCGCGTCCGGGCCGACGGGACCCTCGAGACCGTGCCGCTCGAGCTGACCGCGCACCAGGCGGCGACGCTCGAGCAGCTCTTCGCGGCGCTCGACGCCGCGGCCGAGGGCCGCGAGGGGGTGTGGGTGCAGCGCAAGCCGAGCGCCGGCGTCCTGCACACCCGCACCGCGGGTCCCGAGGACACCGCGGCCGCCGTGGGCGCGGCCGACGCGGCGGCGGCCCGGCTCGGCCTCGACGCGATGCACGGCAAGGACGTGGTCGAGATCGCCGTGCTGCACACGTCCAAGGGCGAGGCGCTCACCCGGCTGCGCGCCGTCGTCGCCCAGGAGACGGGCGCGCAGAGCGTGCGCGTGCTGTACGCGGGCGACGACACCACGGACGAGAAGGCGTTCGCCGCGCTCGGCGCGGGCGACGTGACGATCAAGGTGGGCCCGGGCGAGACCGTGGCCACGCACCGCGTCCCCGACCCCGAGGCGGTCGCGGCCGTGCTGGGGCGGGTGGCCGACCGTCTCACGTGACGGAGGCCACCACGTGACCGTGATCACTGCCGTGTAAGATCGACGCGCACGACGACGCCGGTCCTGCTGAGTCAGCGCCGACCTGCCGTGCGTACAACAGAATGTGTCACCGCCGACACGCGAGTCGTGAACGCACAGACACCCGACCACGACGGATCGTCCGGCACGTACCTGCCGGTGGAGGGATGTACACCCATGGCTACGGTCACCTACGACCACGCGACGCGGATCTACCCGGGCACGGAGCGGCCTGCGGTCGACGCGCTCAACCTGCACATCGAGGACGGCGAGTTCCTCGTCCTCGTGGGCCCGTCGGGCTGCGGCAAGTCGACCTCGCTGCGCATGCTCGCCGGCCTCGAGGACGTCAACGGCGGTCACATCTACATCGGCGACCGTGACGTCACCGACGTGCAGCCGAAGGACCGCGACATCGCGATGGTCTTCCAGAACTACGCCCTGTACCCCCACATGTCGGTGGCGGACAACATGGGCTTCGCGCTGAAGATCGCCGGCACCCCCAAGGCCGAGATCCGCCAGCGCGTCGAGGAGGCTGCGAAGATCCTCGACCTCACCGAGTACCTCGACCGCAAGCCGAAGGCCCTCTCCGGTGGTCAGCGCCAGCGTGTCGCCATGGGCCGCGCCATCGTGCGCCAGCCGCAGGTGTTCCTCATGGACGAGCCGCTGTCGAACCTCGACGCCAAGCTCCGTGTCCAGACGCGTACGCAGATCGCCTCGCTCCAGCGCCGCCTGGGCGTCACCACGGTCTACGTCACGCACGACCAGACCGAGGCCCTCACCATGGGCGACCGCATCGCGGTCCTCAAGGACGGCCTGCTCCAGCAGGTCGGCACGCCGCGCGAGATGTACGACACCCCGGCGAACATCTTCGTCGCCGGCTTCATCGGCTCGCCGGCCATGAACATCGGCACGTTCGACGTCAAGGACGGCCGGGCGCAGGTCGGCCACGCGACCGTCCCGCTCGAGCGCTCGGTAATCGGCAAGCTCACCGACGCCGACAACGGCAAGGTCTCCATCGGCTTCCGTCCCGAGGCGCTCGACGTCGTCGGCGAGGGCACCGAGGACGCCTTCCAGATCCAGGTCAACCTCGTCGAGGAGCTCGGCTCGGACGCGTTCATCTACGGCGACCTCAAGAGCAGCTCGGCCGACCTGCACTCGGGCTCGTCCGACCAGGTCATCGTCCGCGTCGACCCGCGCAACACCCCGATGAAGGGCGACACGATCCACGTCACCATCAAGGCGGGCCAGGCGCACGTCTTCTCCGCCGCGACGGGTGAGCGTCTCAGCTGACGCCCTCCCTGCGTGAACGAGGGGGCGGGTCCGGCATCGCGCCGGGCCCGCCCCCTCGTCGTCTACGCTGGCTCCTGCCGTGAGAGGAAGAGGTGCCGTGGAACAGCTGCAGATCATGTCGGCGACGCCGGACTCGGCGCTGCTCGACCTGCCCTGGCGGCTGC
>JAPSLD010000091.1 GCA_031181105.1 Isoptericola sp.
GATCCATCCAAAGGAATCCCACACCCTGCACAACACAGGGCACGAGGTTCAAACAAACTTGGCATTGACTATCAAGCACACTGTTGAGTTCTCAAACAACCGACGCACACCATCCAGGCCGACACCATCCGGTCCCGACCCCGTCCGGGGCAACCCCTCAAACTTACCAGATCCTCTCCGACTTCCCAAACCGGTCGAATCTCGCGATCTTCGCAGTTTGGTCTCGGAACGTCACCGGCCCATCGTCCTCAGGGCGCACGAAGTGCCCTGGACCTGAAGGTGATGGTTCCAGCCCCGGCGCGGCCACCGGTACCCAGCCGCTCGGCTGTCTCCTCGGTGTCCGTCGGCCCGTCGGGCTGACGTCAGAGAACATTACTCAGACGTCGGGCCTCCGTCAACGCGGTGCGACGTGGCGAGCGCCACGTCCCGCCCCGGTGCCGCGGCGGTGCGGCCAGAGCCGGCCCGTGGCCTCGATGCGACGCCGGCAGCGCGCGGATTCCTTCGCCCGCCGCGCGCTACCTCGCGGGATCGTGCGCTACCTCGCCGGATCGTGCGCTACCTCGCGAGCACGAAGGCCCGCCCCCCGGAGCGAGGGCGGGCCTTCGGGGGACCGGCGACGCGCGCCGGGCCGGTGCTCGAGGCCTCAGGCGACGCGCGTCGGGTCCTGCGCCTCGCCGGTCGCGGTGTACCGGCGGGCGTCGTCGAACTCCGCGCCGATGCCGGCGACCGGTGCCGGGGTGAGCAGGCTGACGACGATCGCGACCAGGCCGCCCAGGAAGAAGCCGGGGACGATCTCGTACAGGACGTCACCGAGATCCGACCGGCCCCAGGTGAACGCGACGACCGCGCCGACGATCATGCCGGCGAGGGCGCCCCACCGGGTGAGGCGACGCCAGTAGAGGCTGAGCAGGACGATCGGACCGAACGCGGCGCCGAACCCCGCCCAGGCGAACCCGACGAGGTCGAGGATCGTCGTGGTGCGGTCGAGCGCGATCAGCCCCGCGACGATCGCGACCAGGAGCACCGCCGCGCGGCCGAGCATCACCTGGGTGCGCGCGCTCATCTCCTTGCCGGTCATCTTGACGAGGTCCTCGACCAGGGCCGAGGACGACACGATGAGCTGCGAGGAGATCGTCGACATGATGGCGGCGAGCACGGCGGCGAGGACGACACCGGCCACGAACGGGTGGAAGAGCACCTGGGACAGGAAGAGGAACACCGTCTCCGGGTTGTCGAGCGTGCCGCCGGAGATGTTGACGTAGGCGACACCGATGAGGCCGGTCACGATCGCACCGGTCGCCGTGATGACCATCCACGTGATGCCGACCCGGCGGCCCACCTTGGCGTCGTGGGGCGACCGGATCGCCATGAAGCGCACGATGATGTGCGGCTGGCCGAAGTACCCGAGACCCCACGCGACGGCGGAGATGATGCCGGTCGCCGTCGCGCCGGCGACGAAGGACAGGTGGTTCGCGGCGGCGCTGGTGTCGGCCGCGAGGATGCCCTCGCGGATCGGGCCCCAGCCGCCGAGCTCGATGAACGCCATGACAGGCACCGTGACGAGCGCGAGGAGCATGAGCAGCCCCTGGGCGACGTCGGTCCAGGTGGCGCCGAGGAAGCCGCCGAAGAGGGTGTAGGCCAGGGTCACGCCGCCCACGACGAGCAGGCCGGTCATGTAGTCGAGCCCGAACGAGCTCTCGAAGAACGTGCCGCCGGCGACGATGCCCGACGACACGTAGAAGGTGAAGAAGACCAGCACGATGACGCCCGCCGTGATGCGGATCAGGTGCGACGTGTCGCGCAGCCGGTTCTCGAAGAAGCTCGGGATCGTGATCGAGTTGTTCGAGACCTGGGTGTAGGCCCGCAGGCGCGGGGCGACGAACGTCCAGTTGAGCCACGCGCCGATGGTCAGGCCGATGGCGATCCACGCCTCCACGAGGCCCGCCACGTAGATCGCGCCGGGCAGACCCATGAGGAGCCAGCCGGACATGTCGGAGGCGCCGGCGCTCAGCGCGGCGACGCTCGGGGGCAGGCGGCGCCCGCCCAGCATGTAGTCGTCCAGGTCCTTGGTGTTGCGGAACGCGGCGTAGCCGATCGCCAGCATCGCGCCCATGTAGAGCACGATCGCCAACGTCTTCCAGGTCTCATCGCTCATGCGACCGATCCCCTCTCTGGGTCCTGCAGCGTCGGACTGCTCCGCGGGAGCACGTCCACCGCCGCGGCAGAGCACGACGGACCGGGGCCAGGTCGATTCGAACCGACGTCGGGATCGCCGTCGTCGGCGGGACCTCGCTGCTGTGCCACCCCGTTGGGGCTGAAACGCGAAACGGCCCGACCCCCGGATGTGGATCGAGCCGCCCGCTCAGCGTGCGCCCGGAGGGATTCGAACCCCCAACCTTCTGATCCGTAGTCAGATGCTCTATCCGTTGAGCTACGGGCGCAGGCGGTGCTCTGCGCACCGGCCGACGAGAACATTACCTCCCCGTCGGCCGTTCCCCAAACCGCGAGAGCCGATCGTGACGGACGCCACCGGCCGGACGGCGCGGGCCCGGGAAACAGAAAAGGTCCCGGGCGTCGAGGCAACCGGGACCTTCCTGGCGGAGACGGCGGGATTTGAACCCGCGAACGGCTTGCGCCGTTACCACCTTAGCAGGGTGGCGCACTAGACCAGACTATGCGACGTCTCCTCGCGACCGACGATCGTGAGCCTGCCGCGGCGCCCACACTAGCCGTCCCGGTGCCCCCGCGGCAAAGCGGCCCCTCGAGCCTCTCCCGACGACGACGGCCCGGGCCCGGCGCTGCGCCGGGTCCGGGCCGAGACGTGGCACCGTGCGGGGCACGACGCGGAGGGCGAGGGATTCGAACCCCCGGTGGGTCGCCCCACAACGGTTTTCAAGACCGTCACATTCGGCCGCTCTGTCAGCCCTCCTCGCGGGCCGACCGACGGCCGTCCCGCGCGGGTCCCCAGTGTAGTGGTGGGGCGGTCAGGAGCCGGCGCCCGAGCGGAGCTGCCGCATCGCCAGCTGCACGAGCGCGATCAGCGTCTGCTTCGTCGCGGCACGCGAGCGCGCGTCCGTGTAGAGCATGGGCACGTGGGCGGGGATCTGCAGCGCCTCGCGCACGTCCTCGAGACGGTGCTTGGCGACGCCGTCGAAGCAGTTCACCCCGACCACGAACGGCACCTTGCGCGACTCGAAGTAGTCGATCGCCGGGAAGCACTGCTCGAGCCGGTCCGTGTCGACGAGCACGATCGCACCGATGGCGCCGCGCACCAGGTCGTCCCACATGAACAGGAAGCGGTCCTGGCCCGGGGTGCCGAACAGGTAGAGCCACAGGTTGCCCGGCAGCGCGACGCGGCCGAAGTCCATGGCCACCGTCGTCGTGGTCTTGCGGTCGGAGACGCCGCCGGCGTCGTCCACGCCCACTGAGTGCTCCGTCATCGCGGCCTCGGTGTTGAGCGGCTCGACGTCGGAGATCGATCCGATGAACGTCGTCTTGCCCACGGCGAAGCCGCCGGCGACGACGATCTTCGTCACCGTGGGCGCCGGCCCGCCCGGCGTGCCGGCCGGGCTCGCCGCCGGCGCCTGGGCCGCGGGGGCGACCGGTCGCGGCGCCTGCGGGGCGGGCTGCCCGTACTGGCCCGGCTGTCCGTACTGGGCCGGCGGCGCGGGCCGGGCCGGCGCGGGCTGGGCCGCCTGCACGGGCTGGCCCGGCTGGGGCGCGGGGGGCCGCTGCGCCGGAGGAGCCGACGGCGTGGCGGCGGACGCGGCCGCCCCCTGGTCCGTGCGGGGCTGCTGGGCACCGCCGAGGACGCTCTGGCGCGCGGGGGCACCGCCCGGAGCAGGCGGCGCGCCGCCTGCCGCCGGCGCGCTCGGCGCGCCCGCAGGCTGCGACACGGGCGCCCAGGCGGGAGCGAACTCCCCGGGCGCACCGCGCGTCGCGCTGTCAGAGGGCGGAAATGCCATTGAGAACACTCTCCAAGACACTCAGGGACAGGCCGGAGTTGGTGCTGCCGTGACCCGTGTGGACGTTGACCGGGGTCGAGGTGTGCACGGTGACGTGACCCTCCTCCTGCATGTCGGCGACCAGCACCCGGACCACGCCGACCGGGAGACGCAGCAGGGCCGACAGCTCGGCGATCGACACGTAGGTGTGCGCCGCGTGCTGGAGGATCGCGCGCTTCTCCGGCGTGAGGCCGTAGCTGCTCACCGCTCCGGGCAGGACCTCGACGAGGGCCTCGAGCGGGAGGTCCGACATCGCGGAGCGGACGCGGCCACCGGTCACCGCGTAGGGACGCACGGTCGCAGCCTCGTAGCCGTCCGCGGAGTGCGCGCCCAGGGAACCGAACGGTCCGTGCGTCATCGTCTCGACCTCATCCCAGCGACGCGGCTGCCCGCGTCTGACCGTCGACCGGCAGGTTGCCGCGCATCTCGGAGATGAGCTGCGGCGTGAGCGTCGCCTCGGTGCGCGACACGAGCATCGCCATCTCGTAGCCGATCAGCCCGATGTCGCAGCTGGACTCGGCGACGACGGCGAGCACCGACCCGTTCGAGACGTTCATGAGGAACAGGAACCCGTTGTCCATCTCGACGATCGCCTGGCGGACGTTGCCGCCGTTCAGCTGGCGGGACGCCCCTCGCGTGAGGCTCGACATGCCGGACACGATCGCGGCGAGCTGGTCACCGCTCGTGCGGTCGAGCTGGTCGGACATCGCCATGAGCAGGCCGTCGGCCGACACCACGAGCGTGTGCCGGGTGCCCGGGACGGTTCGGACGAAGTTGTCGAGAAGCCACCCGAAGTTGGTCGCTTCAGTACTGAGGGTCACGCTTCCTCCTCGTCAGGTACGCCGTGGCGCAGGTCACCGCGACCGCGGCGCCGATCCAGGGACATCATTCACGGTCGACCCCGTCGCCGTCGAGACCGTCTCGGAGGACGCCTCGCTCCGGCCGCGCAGGGTCGCGGACTGGAACGCCGACAGGCGTGCCCGCAGCTGCTCCGGGTCGCGCTCGATCCGGGCGGTGAACCGCTCGGACGGTGCGGCGCTCTCGTCGCCGCGGCCGCGACGCGCCAGGCCGTTGCCCGCCTCGGCGACCACGGTGGGGCGGTAGGTCTGCTCGTCGTCCCTCGCGCTCACGTTCTCTTCCTCGAAGACGCCCCGTCGCAGCAGGGTCGACATCTCCTCGTAGAGGACGGCCGAGGCCATCCACTCCGAGCGCGCCTCGACGGTGTCCGGCACGTGCTGCTGGTCGAGCAGGTCGGCGCCCTCCGCCGCCGTCGAGCGCAGCGGCAGCACCGACTCGCCGTACGACGTCGCCCCGGGGCGTGGCGCACCGGCGCCGTCCGCGGCGACCTCGGCCGGGGAGTACGACGGCGGTACCTGCGGGGCGTGCGCGGCCGGCGTGGCGGGAGCCACCGGAGCGGCGGCAGGAGGTACGGGCGCCGGTGCGTCGTCCTGGCCCGGTAGCGGCAGCACCGGGTGCGCCCGCGAGGAGGCTGCCGCGGAGGGCACCTCGGCGACGGGGCCGGAGGCAGCGGGCGACGGCTCGGCGCTCCGCGTGGGACCGCTGGTCGCCGGCCACTCCGGCGAGGCCGCGGATCCCGCGTCCGCGGCCGGGATCGCGGGCGCCGGTGTCGCGGCCGCGGGCTGGGAGCCCGTGGCCGGCCTGCGGCCGAAGAGACCCCGCCTGCGGCTCGCGTTGGCCGCCTCGCGCGCCGCGCGCCGGGTCGGCAGGTCCGCCATCAGCTCCTCGAACGCGGGCAGCGACTCGTACGTCGACGTGTCCGCGGACGACGTGTCCGCGGACGCCGGCGCCGGCGCCTCAGAGGCCGCGGACGGCACCGGCTCGGCGTCCTGCTGCTCGGCGACAGGTGCCGGCTCGGCGTCCTGCTGCTCGGCGTCCTGCTGCTCGGCGTCCTGCTGCTCGGTGTCCTGCTGCTCGGCGGACGGTGCGGGTAGCGCCGGGGCCCACGCCGAATCGGCCGGGGCCCAGGCGGACTCGACCGGCGTCTGTGCGGGCGCCCAGGCGGACGAGTCCGGAGTCTGGGCGGGCGCCCAGGCGGACTCGGCTGGCGCCCACGCCGACGCGGTCGGTGCGGCAGTCCCGGAGGAGTCCGCGGGCTCGGGCGCGGTCGCGACCGACGCGGGTCCCTCGACCGGCGCAGGCGCCTCGGCGACAGGCGCCTCGGCAACCGGCGCCTCCTCGACGGGCGCCGCGTCCACGGGCGCCTCGGCGACAGGAGCCCCGGAGAGGGGAGCCGCGGCGACGGGTGCCGGCTCCGTGCGGACGTCCCGCGACTCGTCGAGCTCGCCCGGCAGGGCGGCGGGGTCCTCGGTCACGGCGTCGAGCTGGAGCGTCGTCTCGTTGTCACCGTCGAGCGCGTCCATCGTGCGGAAGCTCGAGAACAGCGCGGTGCGCTGGTCGATGTCGACGCGCGGGGCCGGCGCGGAGCCGGGCTGCGCCTCGACCGGAGCCTCGACCGGAGCCTCGGGCGCCGTGCGGCTCCGGCTCGGCAGGGACGAGCCCGACGCGCGCACCTCGCTCGGCGGCGTCCACGCCTCGTCGACCGGGGCGTCCGAGAGGTCGGGGAGCTGCGGGGTCTCCATCGGGGGCAGCACGATCTGCCCGGAGTCCGCCATCGGCTCGGGGCGACGGCGGCGCGGCATCCCGGCCGACGTCGTGCCGTCGGTGAGCGCGTCGAGGTCGACCGGCACCGCGGCGGGCGGCTCCGGCTGCGACACCGCGGCGGGTGCCGCCGCGACGGGCATCGCCGCCGTGGTCGGACCCGACGGCGCCTGCGCCGCGGGCCGCGAGACGCCCGTCGCGCGCCGCTCGGGAGCCGCCGGCGCCGCGGCGGGGCGCTGCGCCAGGCTCGCGGCGGCCGCCTGCGTCGACGCCTCCAGCGGGTCCGTCGGCTGCGGCAGCGGCACGGCCTCGTCGGGCACGAACAGCACGGCCGGGAAGAGCACCGTGGCGACCGTACCCTCGCCGTTCTCACCGGTCGTGAAGTGGACGGACGCGCCGAGCCGGTCGGCGAGACGGCCGACCACGAAGAGCCCGAGACGCTGCGCGCCGACGGCGTCGGACGCCGCCCGGCTGGCGACCCGCCTGTTGGCCTCGGCGAGCTCCTCGGGCGTCATGCCGAGGCCGTGGTCCCGGACCGAGACGACGACGCCGCGCTCGTCCTGGCTCGTCGTGACCTCGACCGGCGTGTGCGGCTCGGAGAACATGGTCGCGTTCTCGAGCAGCTCGGCGAGCAGGTGGGCGGAGCTGAGCGCGTTGTGCCCGAGCATGAGCGGGTCGATACGCAGGTCGAGGCGGACGCGGTCGTACAGCTCGATCTCGGACGACGCCGTCCGGATGACGTCGGAGACCGGCATGGGCTGGCGCACCCGGCGACCGGAGTCGATGCCCGCCAGGACGAGGAGCGACTCCGCGTTGCGGCGCATCCGGGTCGCGAGGTGGTCGAGCCGGAAGAGGTTCGACAGCGTGGTCGGGTCCTCCTCGGACCGCTCGAGCTCGTCGAGGAAGGCGAGCTGCCGGTTGAGCAGGACCTGGTCGCGCCGGGCGACGTTGACGAACATCTCCGCGATCGAGCCGCGGAGCGCGGCCTGCTCGCGGGCGACCTGCATGGTCGTCGTGTTCACGTCGTTGAACGCGGCCGCGAGCCGGCCGACCTCGTCGGTCGACTCGACCGGGATCTGCACGAGCTCCACCGACGGCGCGTGGCCCGGCACCGCCATCTGCTCGACCATCTGGGGCAGACGCTCGCGCACCTGGGCGGTGGCGTGCGTGAGACGCCGCAGCGGGACGACGATCCGGCGGGCGATCGCGAGAGCGAGGAGGAACGACAGGACCACGACGCCGAACGCGATGCCCGCGGTGAGGAGCAGCCGCTCCCAGGCGGCGCTCGCGAGGTCGGCCGCGAACGTCCCGGTCTCCGCGCGCACCTCGTCGCGCTCGGGCCGGTTGGCGTCGACCCAGTCCTCCGAGAGCTCCGACCACTGCGCGGCGGCCGCCGGGTCGAGCTGCTGGAACTGGCTCGTGAAGACCGCGTCGCGGATGTAGCCGAGGTCGCCCGAGAAGGACGTGACGACGTGGTGGCCGGGCAGGCGGTTGAGGGCGGTCTGCGCCTCGGCGCGCGCGCTGTCCGTCTGGCTGATGAGCGACAGCGCACGCAGCAACGTCTCCGGGTCCGGGTCCTCGCCGGCGGCGAGCTGGCCGAGCACGTGGCCGACGTAGGGCCGCTCCTCGGTGTTGGCGAGGAGGACCTCGTCCATGGCGACGTACGCCTCGATGCGCTGTGCCAGGTCGCGGTCGACGGTGGTGGCCGCCAGGACGCGCGGCACCTCGAGCGCGTTGTCGATGATCTGGTTGTACTTGGCCGTCGCGTCGACCTCGGAGACGGTGCCGTCCACCACCTGGTTCTGCAGCAGGTCGACGGAGCCGCGGTCGTTGACCGTGCGTCGGACGGCCTCTCCGACCTGGGGGTCGAGCGCGTCGGTCTCGAGCGACCGGAGGATCTCGTCGCGGGCGGCGACGGCGGCGTCGGTCTCCTCCTGCGCGGCCTCGAGCTGCTCGGCCGCCCCGGGGATGCCGATCGAGGCGGCGATGTTCAGCGCGCGCTCGGCGGCGAACGCCGTCCCCGCACGGTCCTGCGCCTCGAGGCTCGCGATGAGGTCCGACGTCTGCTCGGCCTGCCGCATCTCCTGGAACGAGGTCCCCGAGATCCAGACCGCGACCATGGCAAGGACGAAGATCGGCACGGCGAGTGTCGCAAGGATCTTCCCGCGAACGCCCAACCTGCGGAGCATCGGTACCTCTCTCCATCACTGTTCGGCCGGGGCTGGCCGAGCGCCTGCTCGGCCGTGCCTCGACGGGTCCGTGCACCCGGGAGGTGCCGCCGCGCCGCTCGGAGTGCCACGAGGCCGCACGGGTAGGCTCCACCGGTGTGCGAGCGGTCACGATATCGGCAGCAGGTGCCCCGAGGAAACTCACCCTATCCCGGGTAAACCTACGCGAACCGGGCCCCGGCGAGGTCGCGATCGACGTCGTCGCGGCGGGTGTGAACCGCGCTGACCTGCTGCAACGTGCCGGCCAGTACCCTCCGCCGCCCGGGGCACCCGACTGGCCGGGGCTGGAGGTCTCCGGTGTGGTGTCGGCCGTCGGACCCGGCGTGTCGACCCCGCGTGTCGGGGACGAGGTCGTCGCCCTGCTCGAGGGTGGCGGGTACGCCGAGCGGGTGGTGGTCCGCGCCGGCCAGGTGCTTGCGGCGCCCGACGGCGTCGACCTGGTCGACGCCGCGGCCCTCCCCGAGGCGGTGTGCACGGCGTGGACCAACCTCGTCGACACGGCCGGCCTCACGGCGGGCGAGTGGGTCCTCGTGCACGGCGGCTCCGGCGGCGTGGGCACGGTCGCCATCCAGCTCGCGACGGCGCTCGGGGCCCACGTCGTGGCGACGGCCGGGGGCCCCGAGCGCGCCGCGCGGTGCGTCGGGCTGGGTGCCGTCGCCGGCCTCGACCACCGCCGGGACGACTTCGTCGCCGGCGTCCGGTCGGCGTCCGCGGGTCACGGCGCCGACGTCGTGCTCGACGTCGTCGGCGCGAAGTACCTGCCCGACAACGTGCGCGTGCTGGCGCCCGGCGGGCGTCTCGTGGTCATCGGCCTGCAGAAGGGCCGGCGGGGCGAGCTCGACCTCGGCGCCCTCATGTCCAAGCGTGCGCAGGTCACCGGCACCACGCTGCGGTCACGAACCCCCGAGGAGAAGGCCGCGATCGTCGGAGCCGTGGGCGAGCACGTCTGGCCCATGGTCGCCGGCGGTCAGGTGCGCCCCGTGGTCCACGCCCGGCTCCCCCTCGCCGAGGCCGAGTCGGCGCAGGAGATGCTGTCCTCCGGCGAGGCGTTCGGCAAGGTTCTCCTCCTCCCCTGACGGACGGGCGCGGGCTGAGCCAGACTGGTGCCATGACCGACCGAGACGTGAGCAGCTCCGACCCGACCTCCCCCGCCGGTGGCCCCGCCGCGGACCCGCACGACGCGCCCTCCGGCGCACCGTCGCCGGACGGCGCCGAGCACGAGCAGCACCGGCGCGTCGTCACCCCCGACGGGGCCGAGGTCCCCGCCGGGGCGGATGGCCCCGAGGGTGAGGACGAGGACGAGAGCTCGCGCATCGAGGAACCGGCCAAGGTCATGCGCATCGGCGGCATGATCAAGCGGCTCCTCGACGAGGTGCGTGACGCTCCGCTCGACGACGCCGCCCGGACCCGCCTGGCGGAGATCCACGAGCGCTCCATCAGCGAGCTCGAGGACGGCCTCTCACCTGACCTCGTCGAGGAGCTGCGCCGGATCACGCTGCCGTTCACCGACGACGGCGTCCCGTCGGACGCCGAGCTGCGCGTCGCCCAGGCGCAGCTCGTCGGGTGGCTCGAGGGCCTGTTCCACGGGATCCAGACGGCCCTCGTGGCGCAGCAGATGGCCGCGCAGGCGCAGCTCTCGCAGATGCGCCGGCAGCTTCCGCCCGGCGCGCACCCGGCGCCGTTCGAGGCGGGAGGGCCGGGACAGGGTCAGGGCCCCGAGGACGGGCGTCCCTCCCCCGGCCAGTACCTCTAGGGGCGCTGGCGCGCGGTCGCGGTCATGGCGATCGCGCCGGAGACCAGGGCGAGCCCGACCAGCTCGGGCCAGCTCGGCACCTGCGCGAGGACGACGGCGCCGACCACGACGGCCGTCGCGGGGAGCAGGGCGAGCAGCACCGAGAACGTCGCCGTGCCGACGCGGCGCAGCACGACCTGGTCGAGCACGTACGGGACGACCGACGAGCACAGGGCGACGACGACCAGGAACGCGAGCAGGCCGACGTCGGGCACGACGGTCGTCACCGACGCGCCGAAGAACGGGGCGAACGCGAGCGCACCCGCGAGCATGCCGACGGCCAGCCCGTCGATGCCCGACCCGAGGGCGGCTCCCGTGCCGGCCACCCGCTTGCCAAGCACGATGTAGCCGGCCCAGCAGGCCGCAGCCGCGAAGATCGCCGCGAGCCCGACGACGACGTCGGCGCGGGCGAGCTCGTCCGACTCGAGCGTGATGCCGGCGAGCAGCACGACCCCCGCGGCGGCGACGACGATCGCACCGCGCTCGCGCCAGC
>JAPSLD010000092.1 GCA_031181105.1 Isoptericola sp.
CCCATGCCGGGCAGGAAGCGGCCGGGGAACGCGCCCGCGAGGGTCGCGACCTCCATCGCCGTGAGCGCCGCGTTGCGCAGCGGCACCGGCATGACGCCGATCCCGACCTGGACGCGCTCCGTGGCGCCGAGGATCGCGGCGGCGCTCGCGATGCCGGACTCGAGGAAGCAGTCCTCCCACAGCCAGACCTCGTCGAGGCCTGCCGCCTCGGCGGCCCGGGCGAACGGCACGAGCCGCGCGGGCGGGTTCTCGTAGGGCGTGAAGATGCAGCCGACGGACGTCATGAGCCCGATCCTGCCGCACCCGGGCCCGTCAGCGACGCCGGACGCGCAGCACGGCGGAGTCGACCCGCGGCGGCGGTTCGAAGGCCTTCCGCGGCACCGGGGCGCCGACGTCGAGCACGTAGCGGCGCGCGTGCCGGGCGCCCGGCGGGTCGAGCACGAGCCGCCGGGCCGCGGCCCGCTGCAGCACGAGGTCGGCCGAGAGCAGCCGGTCGGTGCCCAGCAGCCGCCGCACGACGTCGGTCGACACCGTGTACGGCGGGCTCGCGACCACGCGGAACGGGCGTCGCGGGAGCCGCAGGTCGGCCAGGTCGCACGCGACGACGCGCACCGGGGCGTCCGCGAACCGGCGTCGCAGGATGGCGGCCCGGCCGGGGTGCAGCTCGACCGCCACCACGTGCGCGCCCGCGTCGACCAGCGGCGCCGTCAGGGCGCCGGTGCCGGCCCCGAGGTCCAGCACGAGGTCGCCGGGACGCACGGGCGCCCCGGAGACGACGCGCGCCGCCCAGTCATCGCGGAGCGGGTGCCATCCCCACGAGCGTCGGGACCCGCCCGGCCGCTGCCCGGACGCGGGCACGGCGCACCATCACCATGAACATGCTCATGGCCCAGGACGGTAGGCCGCCCCGCGCGCCCCGGTCACGCGTATTACGGCCCGAGCGGGACGACCCCGCCCTCGAAGTGCAGCCGGCCGTGCCGGGCGTTCCAGCCGACGTACCGGAACCCGGCAGCCGGCGTCCCGGGCTCGGCGACGGGGGTCACCGCCACGTCGACCGTCCCGGGCAGGAGCACCGGCCCGCCGAACTCGACCGTCCACCGGTAGGCGTCGCCGCGCGCGGTGCCCACGTCGGCCAGGGCCCGGGCCGCGACGTACATGCCGTGGGCGATCGCGCGCGGGAACCCGAACGCCTTGGCCGCCAGCGCGGACATGTGGATCGGGTTCCGGTCGCCCGACACCGCGCCGTAGGCGCGGCCGGTGCCCGGCCCGAGCGCCCACCGGCCGGTCGGCAGGGGAGGCGTCCAGGTGCCCGCCGGTGCGCGCTCGGACCGCTCCGACCGCTCGGGCCGGTCGTCCGCGCCGGCCGCGCCGGCCGCGCCGTCGCCCAGGTCGAAGCCCCTGGCCAGGTACGTCGAGATCCCGCGCCACACGGGGCGGTCCGCACCGCCGTCGGGCCAGACCTCGGCGACCAGGTCGACCTGCACCCCGCGCCGGTGCGGGCGCAGGTTCTCGGCCCAGGCCCGCACGTCGAGCCGGTCGCCGACCCGCACGGGCCCGCGGTGCTCGACCTCGTTCGCCAGGTGCACCATGCCGAGCAGCGGGAGCGGGAAGTCGCCCCGCACCATCACGGCCGTGGCGAGCGGGAACGCGAGCACGTGCAGGTAGCCGGCAGGCATGACGTCCGACACCGGCTCGTGCAGCAGGCGCTGGTAGTCGCGCAGGTGCGTGGCCAGGCCGCCGGTCTCCACGCCGGTCACCCGGTACGCCACGCCGGGCAGCACGGGCGGGCCGTCGTCCGGCTCGCGCGCCTGGCCGATCACGGGCAGGTTCGGCAGCGCGCGGCCGGCGGCGATGCGGCCGGACGAGGCGGCGCCGCGCGCGTAGAGCCCGCCGAGGCCCGGCAGCGACGGCAGCGTCTCGACGCCCAGCGGATCCCCGGCGGACGTCGTGGGCCCGGTGGCGGTCATCGGCCCAGCCAGCTCTGGCCGCACACGCGCAGGACCTCGCCGTTGACCCCGGCCGCGGCCGGCGAGGCGAGGAACGCGACCGCCTCGGCGACGTCGACGGGCAGCCCGCCCTGCTGCAGCGACGACGCGCGGCGGCCCATCTCGCGGGTGACCGCAGGGATCCTCCTGGTCATCTCGGTCTCCACGAAGCCGGGTGCGACCGCGTTCGCCGTCCCGCCGAGCCGGGCGACGAGCGGCGCCGTGGCCCGCGTGTGCCCGATGACCCCGGCCTTCGAGAAGCCGTAGTTGGTCTGTCCCCGGTTGCCGGCGATGCCGGCGATCGACGCGAGCGACACGATGCGCAGGCCCTCGACGCCGGCGTCGAGCAGCTGCGCGTTGATGCGCAGCTGGGCGGCGAGGTTGACCGCGGTCACCGCGTCCCACTGCTCCGGCGTCATGTTGGCCAGGAGCTTGTCGCGCAGGATGCCCGCGTTGTGCACGACGAGGTCGAGGCGCCCGTGCCGCGAGCGTGCGTGCTCGAGGATGCGCGCACCGGCGTCGTCGGCCGTGACGTCGAGCTGCAGGGCGGTGCCGCCGACCGCGTTGGCCGTGCGCGCCAGGCCCTCGCCCGCGGCGGGGACGTCGACGCAGACGACCGACGCGCCGTCGCGCGCCAGCGTCTTCGCGATGGCGACGCCGATGCCGCGGGCCGCACCCGTCACGACGGCGACCCGGCCGGCGAGCGGCCGGTCGTCGTCCACCGGGGCCTCGTCGGCGCCCGCCGGCGCAGGGCCGACCGGCAGCAGCTGGCCGTCGACGAAGGCGGACCGCGCGGACAGGAAGAACCGCAGCGTGGCGAGGGCGGAGGTGGAGTCGGCGGCGGCGCCGCCGGTCAGCACGATCCCGTTGCCCGTCGCACCGGCGCGCAGCTCCTTGGCGAGCGAGCGCAGGAAGCCGTCGACGCCCGCGCGCGTCGCGGCGAGCTCGGGGGAGTCGCCCTCGGCGACGGCGCGCGACACCGTCACCACGCGCCCGTGGGGCGCGAGCCGGCGCAGGACCGAACCGACCGCGAGCACGGCGTCCGAGACGTCCGTGGGCCGGGCCGCCTCGGTCACGACGAGGACGACGGCGCCCCAGCGGGCGTCGTCGCTCGGCTCGCGCCGGACGTCGGTCCCCCAGCCGAGGAGCGTCTGCGCGAGGGCGTCGGCGTCAGTCTTCGACGCGGCGTCGGACACCACGAGGACGGGTCCCACGGTGAGCGGCTCGCCCGGCCGGTGCCGCCGGAGCACGGCGGGCCGCGGCAGCCCGAGCCGGGTCGCGAGGGTCTTGGTCAGGCCCGTGTTGACGAGCCGGGTGTAGCTGTCGGTCATGTCTCTTCCTCGGCTCAGACGGACTCGATGATCGCGGTCGCCCCGAGGCCGCCCGCGGCGCACACCGACACGAGGGCCCGCGCCGTCTCGCCGGTCTCCGCGGCGCGCTGCGCCACGAGCTTGGCGGCCGTGGCCACGATGCGTCCGCCCGTCGCGGCGAAGGGGTGCCCGGCCGCGAGCGAGGAGCCGTTGACGTTGACCCTCGCGCGGTCGACGCTGCCGAACGCGCCGGGCAGCCCGAGCTCGTTCTTGCAGTAGTCGGCGTCCTCCCAGGCGGCGAGCGTCGTCAGGACGGTCGAGGCGAAGGCCTCGTGGATCTCGAGGAAGTCGAAGTCGGCGAGCGTCATGCCGTTGCGGGCGAGGAGCCGGGGCACCGCGTGCACGGGCGCCATGAGCAGGCCCTCGTGACCGTGCACGAAGTCCACGGCCGCCGTCTCGGCGTCGACGAACCGGGCGAGGACGGGCAGGTCGTGCGCCTCGGCCCACTCGGTCGACGCCAGCAGGACGGTCGACGCGCCGTCGGTCAGCGGCGTCGAGTTGCCCGCGGTCATGGTCGGTCCGGCCGTGGCCTCCGACGACGCGAGGCTCTTGCCGAACACGGGCTTGAGCGAGGCGAGCTTCTCGAGCGACGTGTCGGGCCGCAGGTTGTCGTCGCGCGTCAGGCCGCGGAAGGGGGTGACGAGGTCGTCGAAGAAGCCCGAGTCCCAGGCCCGCGCCAGGTTCTGGTGGCTGGCCAGCGCCACCTCGTCCTGCGCGTCGCGGGTGATGCCCCAGCGCGCGGTCGTGATCGCCTGGTGCTCGCCCATGGACAGGCCCGTGCGGGGCTCGTCGGTGGCGGGGGTCAGCGGCTTGAGGTCGACGGGGCGCAGGCGGGCGAGCGCCTTGAGCCGGCCCTGCAGGGTCGTGGCGTGCGACGCCGCGAGCAGCGCGCGGCGCAGGCCCTCGCTCACCGCGACGGGCGCGTCGGAGATCGTGTCCGTGCCGCCAGCGACGCCCGAGTCGATCTGACCGAGGCGGATCTTGTTGGCGACGTTGATCGTCGCCTCGAGGCCGGTCGCGCACGCCTGCTGGAGGTCGAACGCCGGCGTCTGCGCCGACAGCGACGAGCCGAGCACGGCCTCCCGGACGAGGTTGAAGTCGCGCGAGTGCTTGAGCACGGCACCGCCGACGACCTCGCCGAGGCGCTCGCCCTGCAGTCCGAAGCGCGCCACGAGCCCCTCGAGCGCGGCGGTGAACATCTCCTGGTTGGAGGCGTCGGCGTACCTCTTGCCCGCCCGCGAGAACGGGATGCGGTTGCCGCCGACGATGACGGCGTCGCGCACGTCGGCCGTCCGCGCCGAGCCGGTCGTCCCGGACGAGGCGCCCCTGGGGGTGCCGGTGGTGGTCTTGCGTGTAGCCACGGTGAGTCCTTCGCTCCGTCGGTCAGGTAGGACTCACAGTACCTGATACTCTCGGTCTCGTGAGGCTGATCACATGACGGATCGCACGACCCGGCCGACGGCGGCCGTGGACGGACGCTCGACGCGCTGGGACGACCACCGCGCCGCACGGCGCGCAGAGCTCGTGCGCGCCGCCCGCAAGGCGGTGCACCGGGTCGGCCCCGCGGTGTCGATGGACGAGATCGCGGCCGGGGCGGGGACGTCGAAGTCCATCGTCTACCGGTACTTCGAGGACAAGGCAGGCCTGCGCCTGGCGGTGGCCGCGAACGTCGTGGCCACGATGCACGACGCGCTGCGCGAGGCGGCGCAGTCCGCCCCGACGCCGCTCGCCGCGCTGCGCGCCATGGTCGGGGTCTACCTCGAGATGATCGAGCACTCCCCGAACGTCTACTGGTTCGTCACCCGCACCGCCATCGGGGGCAACGGTCCCGCGACGGACGGGCCCGAGCCCGAGGCGCCGCTCGGGGCGTACCTCGACTCCGTGATCGAGCTCGTCGCCGAGCCGTTCGCGCGGGCGGTCCACGTGCCGCCGTCGACGGCGGCCGCGTGGGCGGCGGGTGCCGTCGGCTTCGTCCGCGGCGCGGGCGAGTGGTGGCTGGCCCACCCGGGCGGACCGGCCGGCGACCGGCTCACGCGCGAGGAGCTCACCGAGCAGGTCACGCGCTGGCTCTGGCACGGGCCGGTCGGCGTGCTGCACCACGACGAGCACGAGGGCCTCACGACCTCCACGACCGCACGCACGCAGGAGAACCGATGACCACCATCCCCGACCAGCGGTCCGAGCAGCGCCTCGACCAGCGGTCCGACCAGCGGCCCGGCGAGCGCGAGCCCGGCCACACGTCGTCGGGCAAGCCGGCCCCGCGGGTCGACGCCGAGACCCTCGCGACCCAGCTCCTCGGCCGCTGGCCCGACGAGCGCCGCGCGGCCCGCGCGCGGGCCGCCGACCCGCGGTTCTGGAAGGACGAGTCCCTCACCATGGCCGAGCACCGCGAACGGGTGCTCTCCCAGCTGCGGCTCCTGGTGGCCGACGAGCACAAGCAGGTCTGGCTCGCCTACCCCGAGCGGCTCGGCGGGCGCGACGAGCACGGCGCCAACCTCGCGGGCTTCGAGGAGATGGTCGCGGCCGACCCCTCGCTGCAGATCAAGGCCGGCGTGCAGTGGGGCCTCTTCGGTGCCGCGATCCTCCACCTCGGCACGCCCGAGCAGCAGGACCGCCTGCTCCCCGGGGCGATGGACCTCTCGGTCCCGGGCGCGTTCGCGATGACCGAGACCGGGCACGGGTCCGACGTCGCGTCGATCGCGACGACGGCGACGTACGACCCCGAGACCGAGGAGTTCGTGATCCACACGCCGTTCCGCGCGGCGTGGAAGGACTACCTCGGGAACGCGGCCGTGCACGCGACGGCCGCGACCGTGTTCGCGCAGCTCGTCACCAAGGGCGTCAACCACGGGGTGCACTGCTTCTACGTGCCGATCCGGGACCCGCAGACCATGGAGTTCCTGCCGGGGGTCGGCGGCGAGGACGACGGTCTCAAGGGCGGCCTGCGCGGCGTCGACAACGGCCGGCTGCACTTCGACCACGTGCGCGTCCCGCGCACCGACCTGCTCGCGCGGTACGGCACCGTCGCGCCCGACGGCACCTACTCCTCGCCGGTCGAGAGCCCCGGCCGGCGCTTCTTCACGATGCTCGGCTCGCTCGTCCAGGGCCGCGTCTCGCTCGACGGCGCGGCGATCGCGGCGTCGAAGATCGGGCTCGCGATCGCGACGCGGTACGGCGCGGAGCGGCGGCAGTTCACGAGCGCCTCGCCCGTCGAGGAGACGGTCCTGCTCGACTACGCGACCCACCGGCGCCGGCTCCTGCCGCGCATCGCCGAGGTCTACGCGGCGCACTTCTCGCACGACCGCCTGCTCGACCTGTTCGACGACGTCTTCTCGGGTGCGAAGGACACGCCCGAGCAGCGCGAGGACCTGGAGACGACGGCGGCCGCGCTCAAGGCGACGTCCACCCGGCTCGCGCTCGACACGCTGCAGGAGTGCCGCGAGGCCTGCGGCGGCGCGGGCTTCCTGACGGAGAACCGCATCACGAGCCTGCACGCCGACCTCGACGTGTACGCCACGTTCGAGGGCGACAACACCGTGCTGCTGCAGCTCGTCGCCAAGCGTCTCGTGAGCGACTACGGCAAGCACCTGGCGGGCGCGACCAGGACGCCCGCCGGCGTGGCCCGGTTCGTCGTCGACCAGGCGACCGACGCGGCGCTGCACCGCACCGGCCTGCGCCGGTTCGGCCAGGCGATCGTCGACGTCGGCGACCCGCGCCGCGCCGCCGGCCACCTGCGCGACCCCGAGACCCAGCGGGAGTTGCTCGCGGACCGCGTGGCCGAGATGGTCGAGCAGGCCGCGCTGGCACTGCGTCCCGCGGCCAAGGCCGACCCCGAGACGGCGGCGCGCCTGTTCGACGAGAACCAGGTCGCGCTCGTCGAGGCGGCCAAGGCGCACGCCGACCTGCTGCGCTGGTCCGCGTTCACCGAGGCGCTCGAGGACGTCGAGGACCCCGGGACGCGGCGCGTCCTGACGTGGGTGCGCGACGTCTTCGGCCTCACGCTCATCGAGCGCAACATGGCCTGGTACCTGCTCAACGGCCGCCTCTCGGCGCAGCGCGCGCGCACCGTGACGAGCTACGTCGACCGGCTCCTGCTGCGCCTGCGCCCCTACGCCGTCGACCTCGTCGACGCGTGGGGCTACGGGCAGGACCACCTGCGGGCCGCGATCGCCTCGGGTGCGGAGGCGCGGCGGCAGGAGGAGGCGCGCGCCTACTACGCGCAGCAGCGGGCGTCGGGTGACGCGCCGGTGTCCGAGAAGGCGCTGCGCAGGACGGCGACGCGGCTGCGTCCCTGACGGTCTACGCGGCGACGGGGGACGGGGTCGTGCCGACGGCGGCCGGCACGTCGGCCGGCACGTCGGCCGGCACGTCGCGGTCGGCGGCGGCCTCTTCGCGGGTCTCGGCGCGCGTCTCGGCCTCCCGGACGGGGAGCCCGAGCGTCACGGTGGCGGGCCCCGCCGCGGCGGCCCGCGGGGGAGGCGTGAGCATCGCGACCGCGGAGGCCCCGACGATCCCGGCGACCACGGCGACGACCGCCGCCGTCGTCCACCCCAGGGCCAGTGCCGTGCCGAGCACGATCCCGTCGCCCACTGCGACGACGGAGCCGGCGACGAGCACGCGCTTCATGTCCTGCCTCCCACGGCATCCGCTGTTCCTGCCTGCGTCCGACTTCCAGGAGACGACAGGTCGGCGTCCGACGCATCCGCACGGGCCGGAACGTGACCGCACCGTGACCAGATATCGCCCGCTGCGACGGACCTGCCCCCGCGGCAGGGCGTCACGGGTGCGCGTCGACCCGCGGGACCGGACGGCGAGCGTGCAGCAGGCCGCTCGTCACGGCGACGCCCAGCAGGAGCAGGGCGCCCCCCGCCGCCTCGGCGAGGTTGGGGCGCTCGTCGAGCACGAGCCACGCCGCGAGCATGCCGACCACCGGCACGAGCATGGTGTACGGCACGACCGCCGACGCCGGGTGGCGCGCCAGGAGCATGTTCCACACGCCGTAGCCGAACAGGCTCGCCAGCCAGGCGGTGTACAGCGTGGAGCCGATCGCCGCCGGGGTCAGGTGCGTCAGCGCGTGCCCGACGGCGGCCGGTCCGTCGAGCACCAGCGCGAGGCCCAGCATCGGCACCGGGACCACGAGCGCCGACCACACCGTCATGGACAGCCCTGCCGTGGCGGGCGAACCGCGCCACCCGGTCCGCTCGGCGCCCGCCGGGCGGGCCCGGGTCGTCGCGCGGCGGGCGACGACGTTGCCCGTGGCCCACGATGCGGCGGCGGCGACCGTGAGCAGCAGCGCGCCGCCCGGCGTCGCCTCGCTGCGCCCCAGGCCGACCACGACGAGCCCCGCCGCGCCGAGCAGCACGCCGGCGAGCTGCGCGCGCGTCGGCACCTCGTGCAGCGCCGCGACGGCGAAGAGCACCGTGAACGCGACCTGCGCCTGCAGGACGAGCGACGCGAGGCCGGGCGGCATGCCGAGCGCGAGCGCGGTGTACAGCAGGCCGAACTGGCCCAGACCCATGAAGAGCCCCACGCCCAGGACGTCGCGCCGGCGGGCGGCCGGGCGCGGGACCAGGAGCACGGCGGGCACCAGCACCACGGCGAACCGGATCGCGACGAACAGCGCCGGCGGCACGTCGGCCACGCCGAGGTCGATCGCGATGAAATTGAGGCCCCACACGACCGTGACGGCGACGGCGAGGAGGGCGTGGCGCAGCGGCATGGGTCCATGCTCGGTGCGCCGGGGGCCGCCGTCCATCGAGTTCTCCTGACGGCAGGTGCAGCGCCGCTGAAGCGTCCGGCGTCGGGCAGAGGGACGCGGACCGGGAGGCCGGGGCGCGCCGGTAGGATGGCCGTGCGCCCCTTGCCCGGACCGACGCCGGATGCCGCCCGCACCGCGGTGCGGTGATCACCCGGTCCGAGCCCCCGTGCGAACCCGAGGGAACCTATGACCGCCGCTGCCGAGAAGGCCGTGCCCGCCCCCCGCCCCGTCCTCGACACGGTCGAGAACGCCGCCGCGACGCCCGACGAGGCCCAGCCGTACGCCGAGCTCGGCCTCAAGCCCGACGAGTACGAGCGCATCCGCGCCATCCTCGGGCGCCGCCCGACGGCCGCCGAGCTCGCCATGTACTCGGTCATGTGGTCCGAGCACTGCTCGTACAAGTCCTCGAAGGTGCACCTGCGCACGTTCGGAGAGAAGGTCACCGACGAGATGAAGGAGCACCTGCTCGTCGGCATCGGCGAGAACGCGGGCGTCGTCGACATCGGCGACGGCTGGGCGGTCACCTTCAAGGTCGAGTCGCACAACCACCCGTCGTTCGTCGAGCCGTACCAGGGTGCGGCGACGGGCGTGGGCGGCATCGTGCGCGACATCATCTCGATGGGCGCGCGCCCCGTGGCCGTCATGGACCAGTTGCGGTTCGGTGACGTCGAGCACCCCGACACGGCGCGCGTGGTGCACGGCGTGGTCTCGGGCATCGGCGGCTACGGCAACTCGCTCGGCCTGCCGAACATCGGCGGCGAGCTGGTCTTCGACGCCTCGTACCAGGGCAACCCGCTCGTCAACGCCCTGTGCGTGGGCGTGCTGCGCCACGAGGACATCCACCTCGCCAACGCGTCGGGCGTGGGGAACAAGGTCGTGCTCTTCGGCGCCCGGACCGGCGGCGACGGCATCGGCGGGGCGTCGATCCTCGCGTCCGAGACCTTCGAGGACGGCGTGCCGGCGAAGCGCCCGAGCGTCCAGGTGGGCGACCCGTTCATGGAGAAGGTCCTCATCGAGTGCTGCCTCGAGCTGTACTCGGCCGAGGTCGTGGAGGGCATCCAGGACCTCGGCGCCGCCGGCATCTCCTGCGCGACGTCGGAGCTTGCGTCGAACGGTGACGGCGGCATGCACGTCGACCTCGACGACGTGCTGCTGCGCGACCCGACGCTCAACGCGGGCGAGATCCTCATGTCGGAGTCGCAGGAGCGCATGATGGCCGTCGTCCGGCCCGAGAAGCTCGACGAGTTCCTCGCGATCACGCGCAAGTGGGACGTCGAGACGTCCGTCATCGGCGAGGTCAACGACTCCGGCCGCCTGACGATCGACCACCACGGCCAGCGGATCGTCGACGTCGACCCGCGGACGGTCGCCCACGAGGGCCCCGTGTACGAGCGCCCGTACGCGCGGCCCGCGTGGCAGGACGCGCTGCAGGCCGACTCGACGACCGCGGCCGGCCTGGCCCGCCCCTCGTCCGCGGACGAGCTGCGCGCGACCGCGCTGCGGCTCCTCGCCTCTCCGAACCTCTGCTCCAAGGCGTGGGTCACCGACCAGTACGACCGGTTCGTGCAGGGCAACACGGCCCTCGCCCAGCCCGACGACGGCGGTGTGGTCCGCGTGGACGAGGAGTCAGGCCTCGGCGTCGCCCTGGCCACGGACGCCAACGGCCGCTACGGCAAGCTCGACCCGCGCACGGGCGCGGCGCTCGCGCTCGCCGAGGCGTACCGCAACGTCGCGACGACGGGCGCCACGCCGCTCGCCGTCACCGACTGCCTCAACTTCGGCTCGCCCGAGCACCCCGACTCGATGTGGCAGCTCGTCG
>JAPSLD010000093.1 GCA_031181105.1 Isoptericola sp.
CCGGCCGGTCGGACTACCAGGCGTTCATCAGCCACGGCATCCCCGCCTCGGGCCTGTTCACGGGTGCGGACGCGATCAAGACCGAGGAGGAGGCCGAGGTCTTCGGCGGGACGGCCGGCCAGCCCCTCGACCCGAGCTACCACACCCCCGCCGACGACATCACCAACGTCGACCGGACCGCGCTCGACATCATGTCGCGCGCGATCGGGCACGCCGCCCAGAGGCTGGCGTGGAGCACCCAGCCGATCAACGGGGTCGCGCCTGGCGGCCCGGGCAAAAGCTGACGGAACGGGCCTATCGGACTACCGATCACCGCTCTGACGTGCGAGCGAGCGAATGTGATGCCAGTGTGAAGATCGCCAGAAACACGAAGGGGGAATCAACCCATGGGCATCATCGCTTTCATCATCCTGGGCCTGATCGCGGGCGCAATCGCCCGTCTGCTCCTGCCCGGCAAGCAGCCTGGCGGCTGGCTCGCGACCCTGGTTCTCGGGGTCATCGGCGCCATCCTGGGCGGCTGGCTTGGTTCACTCCTGTTCGACCGAGGGCTCGAGGAGTTCTGGTCGATCCAGACGTGGCTCCTCGCCATCGCAGGCTCGATCGTCGTCCTGCTGATCTACAGCGCCGTCGTGGGCCGTCGTCACCACGCCTGACGGCGTAGGACGAACGACCCACGGCCCGGCCTCAGGCCGGGTCGGCCACCGGCACCCGCGCACCTCGGTGCGCGGGTGCCGTCGTCTGCGCACCCCGCACCAGCGCGTACAGGTCCTTGGGGTCCGCCGGCTCGGCGACCAGGTCCAGGTGCTGCAGCAGGCCCGGGTCGCTCGCCGCGACGTCGGCGCGCACGTGCCGCAGCACGGACCAGTCCTCGACGGCGAACCCGACGGAGTCCCACAGGGTCACCTCGTCGGCGGAGACGCGTCCCGGCTTCCGCCCGGTGACGACCTCCCAGAGCTCGGTGACCGGGAAGTCGGCGGGGAGCTGCTGGATCTCGCCCTCGATGCGCGTCTGCGGCGCGTACTCGACGAACACCGACGCGCGCTCGACGACCGCCACGTCGAGCTCCGTCTTGCCCGGGCAGTCGCCGCCGATCGCGTTGAGGTGCACCCCTGGGGCGGCCAGGTGGCGCACCATGTCGTCGGTGAGCACGGTGGCGTTCGCCTTGTCGGCCGTGCACGTGGTGACGACGTCGGCGCCGTCGACGGCGTCGGCCGCGCTGCGGGCGGCACGCACCTCGAAGCCGAGCTCGCGCGCGTTGCGGACGAACTTCGCGACCGCGTCCGGGTCGACGTCCCACGCGGCGAGGCGGTCGACACCGAGCGCCGCGCGCATGCCGAGCGACTGGAACTCCGACTGCGACCCGGTGCCGATGAGCGCCATCGTGCGCGAGCCCGGCCGCGCCAGGTGCCGGGCCGCGAGCGCCGACGCCGCCGCGGTGCGCAGCGCCGTGAGGAGCGTCATCTCGGCGAGGAACGTCGGGTAGCCGTTGTGGACGTCGGCGAGCACGCCGAACGCCGTGACGGTCTGGAAGCCGCGTGACGGGTTCAGCGGGTGCCCGTTGACGAACTTGAAGCCGTAGGTCTCGTCGTCGGACGTGGGCATGAGCTCGATCACGCCGTCGCGCGAGTGGGTGGCGACGCGCGGGCGCTTGTCCAGCTCCTCCCAGCGCGCCACGTCACGCTCGAGGGCGTCGGTCAGGTCCGCGATCACGGCCTGCGGTCCGCGGCGGGCGACCCAGCGGGCCGTGCTCGCGACGTCGAGGAACTCCACGGTGGTCATGCGCCTACCTCCGTCGTGGTGGGGGCGCCGGCGGACGGCCCGCCGGCGGGTCGCAGCTCGAGGGTGCAGCACTTGACGGAGCCGCCGCCCTTGAGGAGCTCGGACAGGTCGACACCGACGGGCACGTACCCGTGCTCGCGGAGCTGGGCGTGCATCCCGGTCGCCCGGTCGGTGAGGAACACGTGCCGGCCGTCGGACACGGCGTTGAGGCCGAGCACGGCCGCGTCGGCCTCCGTGGCGAGGATCGCGTCGGGGTACCGCTCGGCCAGCACGGCCCGGGACGCCGGGCTGAACGCGCCGGGGTAGTACGCGATCCTCGGGGACCGGCCCTCGGTGTCGAGCACCGCGAGCGCCGTGTCGAGGTGGTAGAAGCGCGGGTCCACGAGCTCGAGCGTGACGACGGGGACGCCGAGCAGGCGACCGGCCTCCTCGTGCGCGGCCCGCGTGGTGCGGAAGCCCGTGCCGGCGAGCAGCACGTCGCCGGCGAGGAGCAGGTCGCCCTCCCCCTCGTTGGTGTCGCTCGCCTGGCCGAGGCTCGTCAGGCCGCGCTCGGCGCCCACCGTCGCGAACCACGACTCGTAGGCGGCCCCCTCGGGCTGCCGCTGGGGGAACGCGAACCGCGCGGCGAGCGCCTTGCCGCCCACGACGGTGCCGCCGTTGGCGGCGTAGACCATGTCGGGCAGCCCGGGCACCGGGTCGACGACGTCGACGCGGTGGCCGTGCGCCTCGTAGGCGGCCCTGAGCGCCTCCCACTGCGCGACGGCGCGGCCGCGGTCGACCGGCACGGACAGGTCCATCCACGGGTTGATCGCGTAGACCACGTCGAAGTAGGTGGGCGGGCACATGAGGAAGTGGCGCGGAGCGGCGCGGCGGCTCGTGGCCGCGGGCGCGGGCGCCGTCGACGTGGCCGGGGCTGCGGTGGTGCCTGCCGCCGGCGGTGTGGTGAGCGTCATACCCCGGACGCTAGAGAACGTCCGCCGACGTCCCGGGCGCGGATCCTTGCGCGCCCGGTGGAGTTTCCTTGCGATCCGGTGCCCCGTGCTGAAGAATCCGTCGCGGGAGGTGCCGTGGACGCCATCAATCGCAAGATCGTCGGCTACCTGCTCCGCGACGGGCGCGCCACGTACCAGGAGATCGGCGACGCCGTCGGGCTCTCCGCCCCCGCGGTCAAGCGCCGGGTCGACCTCATGCGCGCCCGCGGCGAGATCCACGGGTTCACCGTGCGCGTCGCCCCCGAGGAGCTCGGCTGGGACATCGAGGCGTACGTCGAGATCTTCTGCCGCGGGAACATCTCGCCCACCACGCTGCTGCGCGACCTCGCGCCGCTGCCGGAGGTCGTCCGCGTCGACACCGTCACGGGCGAGGCCGACGCGATCGTCCAGGTCATGGCCGGCAGCATGAGCGACATCGAGCGCACCGTCGAGGCGATCCGCACGCACGCGAAGGTCGACAAGACCCGCACGTCGATCGTCATGTCGCGCGTGATCGACCGGCCGCCGCGGCCCGGGTCGGTGGGCGGCGACGCGTCGTGAGCGCGCGCGCCGCGGCGCTGGGCGCGGCGGTGAGCGCCGTGCTCGTGCTCGCGCCGGTGCTCGCCGCGTGCACGGTGCCCGACGGCGGCACGAACGTCTCGCCCGCGGCCACGTCGCCGGTGCCGGACGACGTCGGGGCCGCGCTGCGGGTCGAGGTGCGCCAGGACCGCAGCCAGTACGCCGACCGGCGCGCCGTCCTGCACGTGACCAACGGCTCGGCGCAGACCCTGACGCTGCTCGACGGGCACCTGGCGGCCGACGGGTTCGGCCCGAGCCGGCCCGACGGTGAGCCCCGTCCCCGCACCCTGCGGCCGGATGGTGCGCGGGACGTGCGCATCGCGCTCGGCGAGGCGGACTGCGCGACGGCTCCTGCCGCCGTCGGGCCGCGCGAGCCGGTGGGCACGGCCGAGGTGAGCGTCGCCCTGGGAGAGGCCGGCACCCACGGGCCGCAGACCACCGTCGTGCTGGACGTGACGGACCCGCACGGACGCCTCGCCGTCGTGCATGCCGAGGAGTGCGCGCTGGCACGCATCGCCGCGGGCGCGACGCTCACGGTCGAGGGGCTCGACCGGCCGGCCGACCCGGCCGGCGCCGCGCGGCTCGAGATCGGCGTCACGCCGGTGCCGGGCGGCCCGGAGGTCCTCGTGACGCGCGTCGGGGCGACGACCCTCATGGCGCCCGCCGACGGTGGCGAGGGCTGGACCGGCGCGTCGCTCTCCGGTCGCGACTCCCGGCGGCTCCGGCTCGACGTGGTGCCCGCCCGGTGCGACCCGCACGCGGTCGCGGAGGACAAGCGGGGCACGTTCGTGCCGGTGTACGCGACCGTGGACGGCGAGGAGCAGCCGGTCGTCTACCTGCCCCTGCCGGACGAGGCCGCGGCCGAGCTGTTCGCGTTCCTCCACGACGCCTGCGGCTGGGAGTGAGCCGGCCGGGGACATCGGCCACGCCGTGGGCGGGTCTCAGGTCGGGACCGCGCCCACGGCGTCAGGGTCCGACGGTCAGACGGCGGCGACGGGCGCCGGGCCGCGCACCTTGTGGTGGCCCTTTGCCTTGCCCTGCGCCTTGCCCTTGTCGTGACCCTTGGCCTTGCCGTTGCTCGACGGGTGCTCGGCGTCGACCGCGACCTCGACCGGGACCGCGACCTCCGTCCCGGTCTGTGCGCCGGTGAGCGTGAGCGTCGCCGTGCCGGCCGCGACGTCGGCGGGCAGCGTGACGCTGACCGCGGCGGTGCCGTTCTCGTCGGACGCGACGGTGCCGACGGCGCTGTCGACCGGGAAGGACCCGAGCACCTCGCCGTCGAGGGTCACGGTGAGCTCGGTGTCCGTCACGTCGGCGTCCGTCGACATCGACCACGACGAGACGTCGAACGCGACCGTGTCACCCGGCGCGTACGCCTCGGGCGCGTCGGCCGGGAACGACACGCCGACGGCGCGCTGGGAGTAGTCGGCGGCCAGCGGCTCGTCGGCCGCGAACGCCGCCATGTAGTCGACCATGGCCGTCAGGTCGATCTTGCCGGTGTCCCGCGCGTCCACGCCCTCGGCGAAGACGTCGAAGTTGTCGCCGCCCGTGGCGAGGAACGAGTTCACCGTGACCGAGTACGAGGCGGCCGGGTCGATGGGCTCGCCGTCCAGGTGCATGGCCGTGATGCGCTCTCCCGCGGCGCCGGCCGGGTCGTAGGTGTAGGTGAAGCCCTCGGAGACGCCGAGACGCAGGAAGGGTCGCGACGCGCCGTCGGGCTGCCACTGCTGCTCGAGCGCCGTCTTGATCTGCTCGCCCGTGAGCTGCATGTTGACCAGCGTGTTGGCGAACGGCTGCACGACCGCCGCCTGCTTGTACGTCAGCGTGCGCGGGTAGGCGCCGTCGCCCGACCCGAGCATGTCGGCCCGCAGGCCGCCCGGGTTCATGAACGCGATCTGCGCGCCACCGGCCTCGGGGGTCTCCGTCGCCCAGCGCTGCACCTCGGCGACGAGGTTGCCGAGGGTCGACTCGCCGCCGCGGTTCTCGGCCCCCGTGGCGAGCCGGGCCCGCATGAGCGGGGCCGCGATCTCGCCGAGCGGCGCGGCGCCGAGCACGTCGGCCTCCGCGACGGCGTCGGCGACGATCTGTGCGACCTCCGCGTCGGGTGCGTACTGGCCCGCGAGCGGCAGCACGGCGGTCTCGAGGCCGACGACCTCGCCGCTGCCGGCGTCGACGGTCAGCTCCAGCTGGTTGAGGTTGGTGCCGTACTGGCCGGCGGCGAGGACCGGGCGCTCGGTGACGGGCTGGCCGGCCCACGCGTCGACCGGGAAGGCGCAGTCGTACGTGAGGTGGGTGTGGCCGGAGAAGATCGCGTCCACGTCCGGGCTGACGTCGTTGACGATGTCCGCGAACACGTCGCCGGCGGTGGGCATCGCGGCGCAGTCCGTCGTCGTCGCACCCTCGTGCACGAGCAGCACCACGACGTCCACGCCCGCCGCCTTGAGCTCCGCGGTCTCGGCGTTGACCGACTCGACGATGCCGGTCACCTCGAGCTCGGCGATCCCCGCCGGGCTCACGAGGCTCTCGAGGTCCTCGGTGACCGCGCCGACGAACCCGACCTGCACGCCGTCGAGCTCGGTGACCCAGGAGCCGGGGACGGCGTCCTCGCCCGTCCCGGCCAGCTTGAGGTTCGCGGCGACGTACGGCCACTGCGCGCCACCCGTGGGGTTCGACGCGGCGTCGTACGGCGCACCGATGCGGTCGACCAGGTCCCGGTAGCCGCCGTCGAGCTCGTGGTTGCCCACGGCCGACACGTCGAGCCCCGCGGCGTTGAGCGCGTCGATCGTCGGCTTGTCCTGCTGGATGAACGACTCGAACGTCGAGGCCCCGAGGAGGTCACCACCCGAGGCGAACACCGTGTTCGGGTTCTCGGCGCGCAGCTGGTCCACCGCGCCGGCGAGGACGGCCGCACCGGCCTCGGCACCGTTGGCCTGGATGCGGCCGTGGAAGTCGTTCGTGGCGAGGATCTGGATGTCGACGAAGGGCTCGGCGTGCGCCGGTGCGGCGCCGGCCGTCGTGACACCCGCGAGGGCGAGACCGAGGCTGAGCGCCCCGGCGGTCCGCTGGCGAGCAGAAGACATGGATGGGCTCCCGAGGTGAAGAGGCTGTGGCCGGAGCCACAGTAACCGGCACCCACGACACCGAGGTGGACGGGCGGGGAACGACCGTCGAACTCCCGGCGCGTCGCCCGGACGTCACAGGTCGAAGAGCGTCGGCTGCTCCAGGTGCACGCCCTCGGCCGCCAGCATGCGCAGCTTCGTCCGGGGGCCGCCGCGTGCGGAGAACCCACCGACCTTGCGGCCCGCGGCGAGCACCCGGTGGCAGGGCACGATCGGCGGGAACGGGTTGCGGCCGAGCGCCCGGCCCACGGCTTGCGCCGCACCCGGTGCGCCGAGGCGCGCCGCGACCTCGCCGTAGCTGAGCGTCTGCCCCGGCGGGATGCTGCGCACCACCTCGTACACGCGCCGGTCGAACTCGGGCACGGCGCCCATCTCCAGCGGCACGTCCGAGAGGTCCGCGGTCCCGTCGTCGAGCAGGGCGGCGACCGCCGCGACGACGCCAGCGACCGGTGCCGGCGGCGCGGCCTCGACCGCGCCGGGGTACCACCGCTGGACGGCCCGGCGGACCTGCGGGGCACCGCCCTGCGGGAGCGTCGAACCCACGACGGCCCCTCGCTCGTCCCACACGAGCGCGCAGTGCCCGATCGCGGTCGGGAACACCGCCCAGGAGAGCCTGCCGCTCCGGTCCATGGCCCCCACGGTAGGGACGGCGTCCGACACGCCGGCCCACCCGCCCTCGCGGGCGCGGACCCTAGCTCGCGTCGACGAGCTCGTTCGACCCTCGCCCGCGGTCCCCGGTCGCGTCGCGCGCGACCGGGTCGACGAGGTGGCCGGTGCGGCGCAGCCACCGCTCGACCAGGAGCGTGGTCAGCGGCGGCACCCCCGCGGCGAGCGCCACGAGCGTGCGGATCGCGCCCCACCGCAGCCGGACGGCCGCCACGAGCACGACCGCGACGTACGCGAGGAACGCCGCCCCGTGGAGGCGTCCGAACAACCAGACGCCCGCGTCCGTCGTCTCGGTGACGTACTTGAGGAACATCCCGGCCAGCAGGCCGGCCCACGTGAACGCCTCGATCACGGCGACGACGGAGAACAGGCGGCCGGTGCGGGACATCGGGGGCATGGCGAACCTTCCGGGAGGGGTCGAGGACACCCGTTGAGACGAACCGGAGGCGCCGGTGGTTCCTGCCGGTCAGGACGCGAGCGCCCGCTCGAGCTCGTCGACGCCGGTCACCGGACGGTCGCACACGAACCCGCGGCACACGTACGCGGCGGCCCGCCCGCCGACGAGCGGGCGGTCGGCGAGCAGCGGCACTCCCGGCGCGTCGGGCTCGCCCACGGCGACCACCAGCCCGGGCGACGTCGCGGCACGCGCGGCGCGCTCGAGCGCGAGCCGCGTCCCGTCGTCGTGCCCGACGACCGCGACCTGGAGCGGCCCGGCGGCGAGCGCCTCCGCGGCGGCGAGGGTCCAGCCCGCGAACCGCGGGACCTGCCGGGCGAGCGTGCCGGCGGCGGCGACCGCCGCCTCGGCGGCGTCGCGGTGACGCGCCGAGCCGGTCAGCGCCGCGTAGGTGCACAGCGCGCCCGCGAGCGAGGACTGACCGGACGGCTCCGGCCCGTCGGTGGGGTCCTTGGGCCGGCTCACGAGCCGCTCACCGTCGTCGGCGACGTCGAAGAACCCGCCGGCCCCGTCGCCGAACCGCTCGAGCGCGACGTCGAGGAGCTCGCGTGCCGCCTCGAGCCAGCGCCGCTCGCCCGTCGCCTGGTGCAGCGCGAGGAGGCCCTCGGCGAGGTCGCCGTGGTCGGCCGCCACACCGGGGGCGGCGCCGACGACGCCGCCGCGCGACGCGCGCCGCAGCCGCCCGTCGACGACGTGGAGCCCCAGCACGAGGTCGGCGCACGCGCGCGCGGCGTCCAGGTACGCCGGGACGCCGAGCAGGACACCGGCCTCGGCGAGCGCGGCGACCGCCAGGCCGTTCCAGGCGGTCACGACCTTGTCGTCCCGGGCGGGCTGGGGCCGCGCGGCACGGGCCTCGGCGAGCCGCGCCCGCACCCCGGTCCACCAGTCGGGGTCCGGGTCCTGGCGCAGCTGGAGCGTCGAGCTGCCCTGCTCGAACGTGCCCTCGAGCGTGACGGACAGGACCTCGGCCGCACGGGCGCCGTCCGCCGGCCCGAGCACGTCGGCGAGCTGCTCCGGCGTCCAGACGTAGGTGAGCCCCTCGACGCCGTCGGTGTCGGCGTCGAGGGCCGACGCGAACCCGCCCTCGGGCGTGCGCAGGTCCGCGCGGAGGAAGTCGGCGGTCTCGCGCGCGACCCGCTCGGCCAGCGGCGACCCGGTGGCTCGGTGGAGGTGGAGGTACACGCGCAGGAGCTGCGCGTTGTCGTAGAGCATCTTCTCGAAGTGCGGCACGACCCACGCCTCGTCGACCGAGTACCGCGAGAAGCCCCCGGCGAGCTGGTCGTAGATCCCGCCGCGCGCCATGGCCTCGCACGTGCGCTCCACGAGGTCGAGCGCCGTGGCGTCACCGGTGCGTGCGTGGTGGCGCAGCAGGTGCTCGAGCGTCATCGACGGCGGGAACTTCGGCGCGCCGCCGAACCCGCCGTCGACCGGGTCGGCGTCGCGCGCGACGAGCCGTGCGGAGCGCTCCAGCGCGGCCTCGTCGAGCACGTCGGGCGTCAGCCGCGCGGACGTGCGTGCGATCGCCTCGGTGAGCGCCGCGCCCTGCTGCGCGACGGCGTCGCGCCGCTCGGTCCACGCGTCCCACACGGCGTCGAGCAGCTTGAGGAAGTGCTCGCGCGGGTAGTAGGTGCCGCAGAAGAAGGGCTCGCCGTCCGGCGTCAGGAAGCAGGTCATCGGCCAGCCGCCCTGGCCCGTCATCGCGGTCGTGGCCGTCATGTAGACCGAGTCGACGTCGGGCCGCTCCTCGCGGTCGACCTTGACCGGGACGAAGCGGGGGTTGAGGGCGGCCGCGACGTCGTCGTCCTCGAACGACTCGTGCGCCATGACGTGGCACCAGTGGCACGCGGCGTACCCGACGGACAGCAGGACGGGCACGTCGCGGCGCCTGGCCTCGGCGAACGCGTCGTCGCCCCACTCCCACCAGTCGACGGGGTTCTCCGCGTGCTGGAGCAGGTACGGGCTGGTCGCGCTCCTCAGCCGGTTCGCCATCCCTCCAGACTGTCACGCATCGGGCGCGCCCGGGCGTCTGCGGGACGGCGTACACCGGGGAGTGGTCGGCGTGCTCACAGTTGGAAAATGCCGGAATGATTGATATCGACATGATCGCCGAAGGCATCGACATTGGTTTTCCGGAATGACGCCCGGAAGAATCCTCTCGGAAATGGGCGCCGACAATTCACCCGCTCAAATACTCGATCGACGAATTATGATAGAAGAGCGCGGGGGCGGCCAGGTCGTGCCTGTGCACAGCACTCGCCTCGGACCGCCGCTCCTGACGATCCCTCACAGGCGTGCCGCTCGGACGACGAAAGGCAGCACCATGGGGGCTTACCCGGCACGGCACGGATCGGGGCGAGGACGCCCTGACGCTCGGCAGAACCGCGCCGGAAGAATTCTCGGGGTGATATCCGCGCTGGTGGCGACGTTGGCACTGGCGCTCGCAGGCATGGTCCTGGCGCCACCCGGGGCGTCCGCCGCCCCGGCGACGGTCGAGCTCGGCACCGCGGAGACCTATTCGGTGCTCGGCGGGCAGGCGGTGACCAACACGGGCCCGACCACGCTGGAGGACAACGTCGGTGTCAGCCCGGGGACCGCCATCACCGGGTTCCCTCCGGGCACGACCGGCGGGACGGAGCATGCCGGTGACGCCCACGCCGCCCAGGCGCAGTCCGACCTGGTGATCGCCTATGACGACGCGGCGAGCCGCGCCCCGACGGCCTCCGTCAGCGGAGACCTGGTCGGTGAGACGCTGACCGCCGGCGTGTACAACTCGACCGGCCCGCTGGCGCTGAGCGGGACACTCACCCTGGACGGACAGGGTGACCCGAGCTCGGTGTTCATCTTCCAGGTCGCCTCGACGCTGATCACGGCGTCATCGAGCACGGTCCTCCTGACCAACGGGGCCCAGGCCTGCAACGTCTTCTGGCAGGTCGGCAGCTCGGCGACGCTCGGTACCGGGTCTACCTTCGTCGGCACGATCATGGCCCTGAGCTCGATCACCGTGACCACCGACACCGTCGTGGAAGGACGAGCCCTGGCCCGCAACGGCGCGGTGACCCTGGACTCCAACGTGTTCACGACGCCGGGCTGCGAGACCGGTGGCACCGAGGTCGACGGCACCGAGGTCGACGGCACCGAGGTCGACGGCACCGAGGTCGACGGCACCGAGGTCGACGGCACCGAAGTCGACGGCACCGAAGTCGACGGCACCGAAGTCGACGGCACCGAAGTCGACGGCACCGAAGTCGACGGCACCGAAGTCGACGGCACCGAAGTCGAC
>JAPSLD010000094.1 GCA_031181105.1 Isoptericola sp.
GGTCGGCTGGGCGGCAGCTCGCGGTGCCGCACCTTCAGGAATCCGCGGGGGTCAGCCACGCGCCACCTCCATGATCTGCTCCCACAGCGACGGGTCGAAGTCGTCGCCCTCGCCGAGCGGCCTGCCGACCGCCTCGGCCTCCGCGAGCGCGGTGCGCACGCGGGCCCAGCCCACGGGCAGGACGCGCGAGAACCGCTCGCGCGCCTGCGGGTCGGCCAGCAGCTCGGCCGCGACCGGAGACCCGGTCTCGGCCTGGTGACGTTCCATGAGCCCGCGCACGAGCTCCCAGTCGCCGTCCTCGAGCGGGCCGACGACGAGCTCGCCGCTCGTCACCGCCTGCGTGTTCATCGCGACGGCACGCAGGTCCAGGACGTACGCGACGCCGCCCGACATGCCGGCGCCGAAGTTGCGCCCCGTGGGCCCGAGCACCAGCACGGTCCCGCCCGTCATGTACTCGCAGCCGTGGTCGCCCACGCCCTCGACGACGAGCGTGGCGCCGGAGTTGCGCACGCCGAAGCGCTCCCCCACCCGCCCGCGCAGGAAGATCTCGCCCGCCGTCGCGCCGTAGCCGACGACGTTGCCCGCGACGACGTTCGCGGCGCCCTCGAGCACGGCCGCCTTGTCGGGGCGCGCGACGATCCGCCCGCCCGACAGCCCCTTGCCGACGTAGTCGTTGGCGTCGCCGAACAGGCGCAGCGTGATGCCGCGGGGCAGGAACGCGCCGAGCGACTGGCCGGCCGAGCCCGTGAGGGTCACGTCGATCGTGTCGTCGGGCAGGCCGGCGCCGCGGTACCGCTTGGTGACCTCGTGGCCGAGCATCGTGCCCACCGTGCGGTTGACGTTGCGCACGGGCAGCTCGATCCGCACCGGCAGGGCGTCCTCGAGCGCGGGGCGCGCCAGGTCCACGAGCTGGTTGTCGAGCGCCTTGGCGAGCCCGTGGTCCTGCGCCCGGGTGCGGTGCAGGGCCGTGCCCGGGGAGGGCTCCGGCCTGGCCAGGACGGGCGCGAGGTCGAGCCCTTGGGCCTTCCAGTGGTCGACGGCCTTGCGTGTGTCGAGCGCCTGGACCTGGCCGACGGCCTCCTCGATCGAGCGGAACCCGAGCGAGGCGAGGTGCTCGCGCACCTCGTGGGCGATGAACTCGAAGAAGTTCACGACGAACTCGGGCTTGCCCGTGAACCGCTTGCGCAGCTCCGGGTTCTGCGTCGCCACACCCACCGGGCAGGTGTCGAGGTGGCACACGCGCATCATGATGCAGCCCGAGACGACCATCGGGGCGGTCGCGAAGCCGAACTCCTCGGCGCCCAGCAGCGCGGCCACGACGACGTCGCGCCCCGTCTTCATCTGGCCGTCGACCTGGACGACGATGCGGTCGCGCAGGTTGTTGAGCACGAGGGTCTGCTGCGTCTCGGCCAGGCCGATCTCCCACGGCGTCCCGGCGTGCTTGAGCGACGTCAGGGGGCTCGCGCCCGTGCCGCCGTCGTGCCCGGAGATCAGCACGACGTCCGCGTGCGCCTTGGACACGCCCGTCGCCACGGTGCCGACGCCGAACTCGGAGACGAGCTTGACGTGGACCCGCGCGGCCGGGTTGGCGTTCTTGGCGTCGTGGATGAGCTGGGCCAGGTCCTCGATCGAGTAGATGTCGTGGTGCGGCGGCGGCGAGATGAGGCCGACGCCGGGCGTCGAGTGCCGGGTGCGGGCCACCCAGGGGTAGACCTTCGGCCCGGGCAGCTGGCCGCCCTCGCCCGGCTTGGCGCCCTGGGCGAGCTTGATCTGGATGTCGTCGGCGTTGGTGAGGTACTCGCTCGTGACGCCGAAGCGGCCGGAGGCGATCTGCTTGACGCGCGAGCGCCGCTCGGGGTCGTAGAGGCGGTCCGGGTCCTCGCCGCCCTCGCCCGTGTTGGAGCGGCCGCCGAGGCGGTTCATGGCGATCGCGAGCGTCTCGTGCGCCTCGGCCGAGATCGAGCCGTACGACATCGCGCCCGTGTTGAACCGCTTGACGATCTCGCTGACGGGCTCGACCTCGTCGATCGGCACGGGCTCCCGGTCGGGGTTGAAGCGCAGCAGGCCGCGCAGCGTCATGAGGCGCCGCGACTGCTCGTCGACGCGCCGCGTGTACTGCCGGAAGATGTCCATCCGGCCGGTGCGGGTCGCGTGCTGCAGCCGGAACACCGTCTCGGGGTCGAAGAGGTGCTCCTCGCCGTCGCGGCGCCACTGGTACTCGCCACCCGTGGTGAGGCGCTGGTGCGGCGTGTGGTTGCCCGACGCCGGGTAGGCCTCGGTGTGGCGGGCGGCGACCTCGGCCGCGATGACGTCGAGCCCGATGCCGCCGAGGCGGCTCGTGGTGCCCGTGAAGTAGTCCTCGACGAGCTCGTGCGAGAGGCCGACGGCCTCGAAGATCTGGGCACCGCGGTACGACATGATCGTCGAGATGCCCATCTTGCTCATGACCTTGAGCACGCCCTTGCCGAGCGCCTTGATGAGGTTGGCGACCGCCTTCTCCGGCGTGACGTCGAGGTAGCCGCGGCGCGCGAGGTCCTCGACCGTCTCCATGGCCAGGTACGGGTTGACCGCGGCCGCGCCGTACCCGATCAGGAGCGCCACGTGGTGCACCTCGCGCACGTCGCCGGCCTCGACCAGCAGCGAGATCCGCGTGCGCGTGTGGCGGCGCAGCAGGTGGTGGTGCACGGCGCTCGTCAGGAGCAGCGACGGGATGGGCGCGAGCTCGGAGTCGGAGTCGCGGTCCGACAGCACGATGTGGGTCGCGCCGGCCTCGATGTGACCGTCGACCTCGGCGAAGATCTGCTCGAGGCGCTCCTGCAGCGCCCTGCCGCCGCCCGAGACCTCGTACAGGCCCCGGACGATCACCGCGCGGAACGTCCCCTCGAGGCGCTCGTCGCGGTCGATGCGCACGATCTTGGCGAGCTGGTCGTTGTCGAGCACCGGGAACGGCAGGACGACCTTGCGCGCGTGCTCCGGCGTGTCGTCGAGCAGGTTGGGCTCGGGGCCGATCGCGCCGCCGATCGAGGTGACGAGCTCCTCGCGGATCGCGTCGAGCGGCGGGTTGGTGACCTGCGCGAACATCTGGGTGAAGTAGTCGAAGAGCAGGCGCGGTCGCTGCGAGAGCACCGCGATCGGCGTGTCCGACCCCATCGCGCCCAGCGGCTCCGCGCCGGCGTTCGCCATGGGCGACAGGATGATCCGCAGCTCCTCGGTCGTGTACCCGAAGGCGCGCTGGCGGCGCTGGACCGACGCGGGGCTGTGCGCGACGTGCTCGCGCTCGGGCAGCGACTCGAGCGCGATCGACTGCTCGGCGATCCACTGCGCGTAGGGGCGCTGCGCGGCGAGCTGCGACTTGATCTCGTCGTCCTCGACGATCCGGCCCTGGCCGGTGTCGACGAGGAACATGCGGCCCGGCTCGAGCCGGCCCTTGCGGATCACGGTCGCCGGGTCGAGGTCGAGCACGCCGGCCTCGGACGCGAGCACGACCAGGCCGTCCTCGGTCACCCAGTAGCGCCCCGGGCGCAGGCCGTTGCGGTCGAGGACCGCCCCGACGAGCGTGCCGTCCGTGAAGGTCAGGCAGGCGGGACCGTCCCACGGCTCGATGAGGTTGGCGTGGTACTCGTAGAACGCGCGCCGCGCGGGGTCCATCTCGGCGTGGTTCTCCCACGCCTCGGGGATCATCATGAGCACGGCGTGCGGGAGCGACCGGCCGCCGAGGTGCAGCAGCTCGAGCACCTCGTCGAAGCTCGCCGAGTCGCTCGACCCCTCGGTGCAGACGGGCAGCAGCGGCCCGAGGTCGCCCAGCGCCTCGCTCGCCAGGGTGCCCTCGCGCGCGGCCATCCAGTTGCGGTTGCCGCGCACGGTGTTGATCTCGCCGTTGTGCGCCACGAGCCGGAACGGCTGCGCGAGCGGCCACGACGGGAAGGTGTTGGTCGAGAAGCGCGAGTGCACGAGCGCGATCTCGGACGCGTACCGCGGGTCGGACAGGTCCGGGAAGAACGGCTCGAGCTGGGCCGTCGTGAGCATGCCCTTGTACGTCAGGGTGCGCGCGGACAGCGACGCCAGGAACAGGTCGAGCTCGTTCTGGGCGCGCTTGCGCAGCCGGTAGGCACGGCGGTCGAGGTCGAGACCCGCGAGCTCGCGCGAGGGGTCGGCGACGACGACCTGGCGGAACAGCGGCATGGAGGCGCGCGCCGTCGGGCCGACGAGGTCGGCGGTCACGGGCACGTCGCGCCACGCGAGGACGTCGAGCTTCTCCTCGGCGGCGATCGCCTCGAACCGCCGCGCGACGGCGTCGGCCTCGGCAGGGTCGGTCGGCAGGAACGCCATGCCGATCGCGTAGCGGCCCGCGGACGGCAGCTCGGCGTCGATGACGTCGCGCAGGAACGCGTCCGGGATCTGCGTGAGGATCCCGGCGCCGTCCCCGCTGTCCTCCTCGGCGCCGACGGCGCCGCGGTGGTCGAGGTTCAGCAGCGCGGTGAGGCCCGCGTCCACGATGTCGCGTCCGGGCGTCCCGCGCAGGGTCGCGACGAACGCGACCCCGCACGCGTCGTGCTCGGCCGCGGGGTCGTAGAGGCCCTGCGCCGTGGGCTGCGCGACCCGATGCTGCGGCGTGGTCATCAACACCGTCCTCCTGCGCCCGCGTGCGGGCACGTCTGCTTTCCAAGGGATGGTCGGGACGTCCTCGGCCCGTGGGACTCAGGTGGTGGCACGGACCGGGTGTGCCCGGGAACCGTGCCGCCTCAGGCGCGTGCTGCCGTGCCGGGGTCGTGCCCGGCAGCCTTCGCGTCCGCACCGGCGTCGCCGGTGCTCGTCGTGTCCGCACCCGCGGGGGGTGCGGTCTGGGCGTCGTCCCCCTCCGCCGCGGCGTCGGTGTCGGTGTCAGCCTCCGCCTGCGCGGGCCGCTCGCGGCCCGGCAGCTCGACGCCGTCCTCGCGGCCCGCGTGCAGCCGGCCGACGACGACGAACGCGACCACGGCCCCGAGGCCGACGACGATCGACGTCCACACGTTGAGCCGGAGCCCGAGCACGTGCTCGGCGGTGTCGATGCGGAGCATCTCGATCCACACCCTGCCGAGGGTGTAGAGCGCGACGTACGCCCAGAATACCCGCCCGTGACCGAGCCTGTACCGACGGTCCAGCCAGACGAGGACCGCCGCCGCCGCCAGGTTCCACAGCAGCTCGTAGAGGAACGTGGGATGGAACAGCGTGCCCTCGGCGAACGACGTGCCGGTCGTGGCGTTGAGGCGCTCGATGACCTGCGGGGAGATCTCCAGCCCCCAGGGCAGGGTCGTGGGGGCCCCGAACAGCTCCTGGTTGAACCAGTTGCCGAGCCGGCCCACGGCCTGGGCGACGAGCAGGCCGGGTGCGAGCGCGTCGGCGAACGCGGGCAGGCGCACGCCGAGGCGGCGGCAGCCGATCCAGGCGCCGACGGCACCGAGCGCGACGGCGCCCCAGATGCCGAGGCCGCCCTCCCAGACGTAGAGCGCGCGCACCGGGTCGCCGTCGGGTCCCCAGTACGGGTCCGGCGTCGAGAGCACGTGGTAGATGCGCCCGCCGACGATGCCGAACGGGACGGCCCAGAACGCGATCTCGAGCACGTCGTCGGGGTTGCCGCCGCGTGCGGCCCAGCGCCTGGACGTCATCCAGACCGCGACCGCGATGCCGGCGAGGATCGCGAGGGCGTAGGCCCGCAGCGGCACGGGGCCCAGGTACCAGGTGTGCTGGCTCGGGCTCGGGATCGACGCCGCGAGCGTGCTGAGCGTGCCGGTCACGAGGCCGCCTCCATGGTCGTGCTGCGGGTCGTCGTGCGGGTGGTCGTCGTGCGGGCGCCGCGGACGCCGTCCGCCAGCTCCCCCGTCAGGCGCGCGAGCGCGTCGAGGCGGGCCGTCCACGGGGCGTCGTCGAGCAGGGTGCGCACCAGCGCGGACCCGACGATCACGCCGTCCGCGTACCGGCCGACCTCCGCCGCCTGCGCGCCGGTCGACACGCCGAGGCCGACGCACACGTTCTCCGCGCCCGCGGCACGCGTGTCGGCGACGAGCTGCTCGGCGCGGTCGCCGACCGTCGCGCGCGCGCCGGTGACGCCCATCGTCGAGGCCGCGTAGACGAAGCCGCGGGACGCCCGCGCGGTCAGGCGCAGGCGCTCCGTGGTCGAGCTCGGGGCGACGAGGAAGACGCGGTCCAGCCCGTGCGCGTCAGAGGCCGCGATCCACTCGCGCGCCTCGTCGGGGATGAGGTCCGGGGTGATGAGCCCGGCACCGCCGGCGGCGGCGAGGTCGCGCGCCAGCGCGTCGACGCCGTACCGCAGGACGGGGTTCCAGTAGCTCATCACGAGCGCCGGGACGCGGCCGCCCGAGTGCTCGGCCACGGCCTCGACCAGGCCGAGGACGTCGCGCACGCGGGTCCCGGCCGCGAGCGCGGCCTCGGCGGCCCGCTGGATGACCGGCCCGTCCATGACGGGGTCCGTGTAGGGCACGCCGACCTCGACGACGTCGACACCGGCGTCGACCATGGCGAGGGCGGCCTCGGTCGACCGCGCGACGTCGGGGAAGCCCACGGGGAGGTACCCGACGAGCGCGGCGCGGCCGGCGGACCTCAGCTCCGCGAGGCGCGCGGCGGTCGGCGACACGGTGGCCGGGGCGCTCACAGGTTGCCCTCCTCGCTCGTGACCGTCTCGACGACGGCCTCGTCCCCGCCGACGTCGTCGAGCAGGTCGAACCAGCGCGCGGCCGTGGCCACGTCCTTGTCCCCGCGCCCGGACAGGTTGACGAGGATGACCTGGTCGGTGCGTCCCGCGGCGACGGCGGCACGGCCCACGCGCAGCGCGCCGGCGAGCGCGTGCGCCGACTCGATCGCGGGGATGATGCCCTCGGTCCGGCACAGGAGGCGGAACGCCTCCATCGCCTCCTGGTCCGTCACGGGCTCGTACGTCGCGCGGCCGAGGTCGTGCAGCCACGAGTGCGCGGGCCCGACGCTCGGGTAGTCGAGGCCGGCCGAGACCGAGTGGCTCGGCAGCGTCTGGCCGTCGGCGTCCTGGAGCAGGTACGAGCGCGCGCCGTGCAGCACGCCGGGCGCGCCGCCCGAGAAGCGCGCGGCGTGCCGGCCGGTCTCGACGCCCTCGCCGCCGGCCTCGAAGCCGTACAGCCGGACCCCCTCGTCGTCGAGGAAGGCGTTGAAGATGCCGAGGGCGTTCGACCCGCCGCCGACGCACGCGGCGACGACGTCCGGGAGCCGCCCCACGCGCTCGAGGACCTGCTCGCGCGCCTCCTCGCCGATGATCCGGTGGAACTCGCGCACCATCTCGGGGAACGGGTGCGGGCCGGTCACGGTGCCGAGGAGGTAGTGCGTCGTCTCGACGTTGGCGACCCAGTCGCGCAGCGCCTCGTTGATCGCGTCCTTGAGCGTGCGGGTCCCGATCGTCACCGGCACCACCTCGGCGCCGAGCAGCCGCATCCGGGCGACGTTGAGCGCCTGGCGGCGGGTGTCCTCCTCGCCCATGTAGACGACGCACTCGAGCCCGAGCAGCGCGGCCGCCGTGGCGGTCGCGACGCCGTGCTGGCCGGCGCCGGTCTCCGCGATGACGCGCGTCTTGCCCATGCGCTTGACCAGGAGCGCCTGGCCGAGGACGTTGTTGATCTTGTGCGACCCGGTGTGGTTGAGGTCCTCGCGCTTGAGGAGGACCCGGACCGCGCCCGGCGCACCTCCGACGTTCTCCGCGAACCGCGGCACCTCGGTCAGCGGCGAGGGGCGGCCCGTGTACTCGCGGTTCAGGCGGGCGAGCTCGTCGCGGAACGACGGGTCGCCGAGCGCCTTGCGGTACTCCGTGTCGAGCTCGTCGAGCGCGGCGACGAGCGCCTCGGGCACGAAGCGACCGCCGAACTCGCCGAAGTACGGTCCGGGCTGGTCGGCGAGGCGGCCGAGCACCTGGTGCGCCAGGGTCTGGGTCAGGGCGTCGCGCACGGGCTCGCTCGCGGGCACGTGTTCTCCTTCGACGGGGGCGGGCTGGGACGTCACGGCTGGGCCGCGGGGCGCACCGACCACAGCGACGGGTGCTGCCCGGCCGCCACGAGGTCCGCCACCGACTGCCGGGGCGCGCCGTCGGTCACGAGCGCCTCCCCCACGAGCACCGCGTGCGCGCCCGCCCGGGCGTACTCCATGACGTCGTGCGGCCCGCGCACGCCCGACTCGGCGACGCGCACGACGTCGTCCGGGATGTGCGGGGCGAGCCGGGCGAACGTGCTCCGGTCGACCTCGAGGGTCTTCAGGTCGCGCGCGTTGACGCCCACCACCCGGGCGCCGGCGTCGAGCGCGCGGTGCACCTCGTCGACGGTGTGGGCCTCCACGAGGGCGGTCATGCCGAGCGAGTGGACCCGCTCGACGAGCGAGGTCAGCACCGTCTGCTCGAGCGCCGCGACGATGAGCAGGACGAGGTCGGCTCCGTGCGCGCGGGCCTCCCACACCTGGTAGGGCGTGACGACGAAGTCCTTGCGCAGCACGGGCACGTCCACGCGCGCGCGCACGGCGTCGAGGTCCGCCAGGCTGCCGCGGAACCGCCGCTCCTCGGTGAGCACCGAGATCGCGCTCGCGCCGCCCTGGGCGTACTCGACCGCGAGGGCCGCCGGGTCCGTGATCGGGGCCAGCGCGCCCTTGCTCGGGCTCGAGCGCTTGACCTCGGCGATGACCGCGACGCGGTCCTCGGAGAGGAGGCGGCTGCTGCACTCGAGCGCCCCGGGCACCCGGGCGGCGCGCGCCTTGAGCTCGTCGAGCGAGGTGCGCGCCTGGCGCACGGCGAGGTCCTCGCGGACCCCCGCGACGATGTCCTCCAGGACCGTCATGCTCTACCTCCCCGTGGCGCCGGTTCGTTCTCGTCGGTCCTGACATCGTAGGCCCGTCCCCGAGTGGGACCGACCACGCCTCCGCAGAGCGAGACGGCGCCGCCCCGGGGGCTCAGTGCTGGTGTCCCGAGCCCTCGCGCCGGGGCGTCACGCCGGGCTTGGCCTGGCCGTAGCCCATGTTCCGCAGCACCAGCCCCAGGATGCACGCGACCAGCACGACGCCCATGCCGACCCAGAAGATCACGGCCTGCGCGACGGCGACGCCGATCGACGCGACGAGGGCGCCCAGCATGATGCCGATCATCGCGGTCCAGGCCGCGACCGTGTGGCCGTGGTTCGACGGCGGGACGGCCGGCGGCAGGTAGGCGATCTCGGTGTTGGTCTTGTCGGTCATGGGTGGCTTTGCCTTTCGTGACGTGGTGCGGTCCCAGCCTATCGGTCCGCCGACGGGTCGGTGCCTCGGGACAGCGCGTCCCAGTCGTCGTGCGCGTCCGGCTCGGCGGGCGGGCGGGTGCCGCCGACGGCACCGGCGCGCTCGTGGCGTCCCGACGTCGCGCCCCACGCGGTCGCGCCCGCCGCGGCGAGCGCCGCGGCCACCGCGACGAGCACGCCCACGACGGCCGCCAGCCACGGCCACGGCGTGAGGGTGGCGGGCGTCGTGAGGTCGGTGACGCCCGCGGCGTCCGCCGCCCCCGCAGTGGCGGCGGGCAGGGGGTCGAGGAGCACCACGACCGCGGAGCCGGCGACGAGCAGCCCGGCGAGCGCGGCGGCGGCGAGCGCGAGCCAGCGCGCGACCCGTCCGGCGATCGCGAGCACGAGCCCGGCCGCGACGACCACCAGCGCCCCGGCGCCCACGGCCGGCGCGGCCGTCGTCCCCGCGACCTCGACCGCGACCCGGGGCTCGAGCGCCGTCGCGACGGTGGTGCGCACCCAGGTGGGCACGGCCGCGCCGAGCGCCGCGCCACCGAGGGCGACCAGCGTCCAGACGGCCCGGGAGCGCGAGCGGATCGCCGGCGTCACAGCGAGCCGAACCTCGCGGCGAGCTGCACCGCGCGCACCGCGGCGGCGGCCTTGTTGCGCGACTCGGCGTACTCGAGCGCGGGGACCGAGTCGGCGACGATGCCGCCGCCGGCCTGGACCGAGGCGCGGCCGTCGCGGATGAACGCGGTGCGGATCGCGATCGCCATGTCCATGTTGCCGCCGAAGTCGAGGTAGCCGACCGTGCCGCCGTAGATGCCGCGCGACGCGGGCTCCAGCTCGTCGATCAGGGCGATCGCGCGCGGCTTGGGGGCACCCGAGAGCGTGCCCGCCGGGAACGTCGCCCGCAGCGCGTCGAGCGCCGTGGCGCCCGCCCGCAGCCGCCCGACGACGGTCGAGCACAGGTGCATGATGTGGCTGAACCGGCGCGTCGCCATGAACTCGACGACCTCGACGCTCGTCGGCTCGCACACCTTGACCAGGTCGTTGCGGGACAGGTCGACGAGCATGAGGTGCTCGGCGCGCTCCTTGGGGTCGGCGAGCAGCTCCTCGCCGAGCGCCACGTCCTCCTCGACCGTCGCCCCGCGCGGCCGCGACCCGGCGATCGGGTAGGTCGTGACGTGCCCGTCGGTGACCTTGACGAGGGTCTCGGGGCTCGAGCCCACGACGGCGAAGTCGCGGCCGGCCGGGTCCGTCAGGTGGAAGTAGTACATGTACGGGCTCGGGTTGATCGTGCGCAGCGCCCGGTAGACGTCCAGCGGGTCGGCCGGGCAGTCGAGGTCGAGGCGCTGGGACAGCACGACCTGGAACACCTCGCCGTCGCGGATGGCCTCCTGGCCGGCCCGCACGGCCGCCTCGAACTCGTCGCGCGTCGAGCGGAACTCGAGCTCGGGCACGACGACGTCACCCTCGTCGCGCAGGACGGTCCGCACGCCGGGCGACGGCGCGGCGAGGCGGGCCGCGAGCCCGTCGAGGCGCGCGACGGCGTCCGCGTGCGCCTCGTCGACGCGCTCGTCGGTGG
>JAPSLD010000095.1 GCA_031181105.1 Isoptericola sp.
CTGTTCGAGGGCTTCGGCGAGTGGGCGTCGTCGACCGGCCGCGACCTGTACCCGCACCAGCAGGAGGCGCTGCTCGAGCTCGTGACGGGCTCGCACGTCATCCTCGCCACGCCCACGGGCTCGGGGAAGTCGATGGTGGCGATGGGTGCGCAGTTCGCGGCGCTCGCCGCCCGCCGCTCGGGCATGGGCGGCCGCACCTTCTACACCGCGCCGCTCAAGGCGTTGGTGAGCGAGAAGTTCTTCGACCTGGTCGCGGCGTTCGGGTCGCGCAACGTCGGCATGATGACGGGCGACTCGGCGGTCAACCCGGACGCGCCGATCATCTGCTGCACGGCCGAGATCCTGGCCAACCTCGCGCTGCGCCGCGGCGGCGGCAGCCCGGACGACGACGACCGGATCGCGCAGGTCGTCATGGACGAGTTCCACTTCTACGGCGACCCGCAGCGCGGCTGGGCGTGGCAGGTGCCGCTGCTCGAGCTGCCCGACACGCAGTTCCTGCTCATGTCGGCCACGCTCGGCGACACGAGCAGGCTGCGCGAGGACCTCGAGGAGCGCTCGGGCCGGCCCGTCGCCGAGGTGGCAGGCGCCGAGCGCCCCGTGCCGCTGACGTTCTCCTACGTCGAGGAGCCCCTGGGCGAGGTGATCGAGGAGCTCGTCACGACCCACCGCGCGCCCGTCTACGTCGTGCACTTCACGCAGAAGGACGCCGTCGAGCGGGCGCAGGCGCTGCTGAGCACGAACCTCGCGTCGAAGGACGAGAAGGCGGCCATCGCCGCCGAGATCGGCGCCTTCCGGTTCGGCACGGGCTTCGGCAAGACGCTGAGCAAGTTCCTCCGCTCGGGCGTCGGCGTGCACCACGCGGGCATGCTGCCCAAGTACCGCCGGCTCGTCGAGCGCCTCACCCAGCGCGGCCTGCTCAAGGTCGTGTGCGGCACCGACACGCTCGGCGTCGGCATCAACGTGCCGATCCGTACGGTGCTCCTGACGTCGCTGGTGAAGTTCGACGGCGAGCGCATGCGCCACCTGAGCGCGCGCGAGTTCCACCAGATCTCCGGGCGCGCCGGACGGGCGGGGTTCGACACCGTCGGCGAGGTGCTCGTCATGGCGCCCGAGCACGTGATCGAGAACCGCAAGGCGCTCGCCAAGGCGGGCGACGACCCGAAGAAGCGCAAGAAGATCGTCCGCAAGAAGGCGCCCGCGGGTGCGGTCAACTGGACCGACTCGACGTTCGAGCGCCTGCGCGACGCGGCGCCCGAGCCGCTCACGAGCCAGTTCCGCGTCAACCACGCGATGGTGCTCAACGTGCTCGCCCGCACGCGCGAGACCGGTCCGCGCTCCGCCGACGGCACCGTGGGCACCGTCGACCCCGTCGACGCGATGCGGCACCTGCTCACCGCCAACCACGACACCGACGCCCAGCAGGCGAACCACGTCCGCCAGGCGCTGCGCATCTACCGCTCGCTGCGCACCGCGGGCGTGGTGGAGAAGGTCCGCGTCCCGGACGCGTCGCGACCCGCGGGCTACCGCCCGAGCGTGCGGCTCGTCGTGGACCTGCCGCGCGACTTCGCCCTCAACGCTCCCCTGTCCCCCTTCGCGCTCGCTGCGATGGACCTGCTCGACGTCGAGTCGCCCACGCACGCACTCGACGTCGTCTCGGTCATCGAGGCGACGCTCGACGACCCGCGCCAGATCCTCTACGCGCAGCAGAACAAGGCGCGCGGCGAGGCCGTGGCCGCGATGAAGGCCGAGGGGCTGGAGTACGAGGAGCGGATGGAGGCGCTCGAGGACGTCACCTGGCCGCGCCCGCTGGCCGACCTGCTCGAGCCCGCCTTCGCCATGTACAAGCGGTCCAACCCGTGGGTCGCGGACGCCGAGCTCGCGCCGAAGTCCGTGGTGCGCGACATGCTCGAGCAGGCGATGACGTTCGCCGAGCTGGTGAGCGTGTACGGCCTCGAGCGCACCGAGGGCGTCGTGCTTCGCTACCTCGCCGACGCCTACCGCGCGCTGCGCCAGGTGGTGCCGGAGGAGCACCGCACCGAGGAGGTGCACGAGGTCGTCGAGTGGCTCGGCGAGCTCGTGCGCGGCGTCGACTCGTCGCTGCTCGACGAGTGGGAGCGGCTGCAGAACCCCACCATGGACGATGCCGACGACTCCGCCCCCGCGGAGGGCGAGCTCGCCGAGGCGGGGGCCGAGGCGCCCGCGCGGCCCGTGACCGGCAACCCGCGCGCGTTCCGCCGCCTGGTCCGCAACGCGATGTTCCGCCGGGTCGAGCTCGCCGCCCGCGAGGACTACGACGCCCTCGAGGCGCTCGACCGCGCGTCCGGCTGGGACGGCGACGCGTGGGCCGACGCCCTCGAGGAGCTGTTCGAGTCGCAGGGGGACGACGCGATCGGCATCGGGCCCGCGGCGCGGTCGTCGGCCCTGCTGACGATCCTCGAGCCGGGCGCCGACCTGCCGGCCGGGGCGACGACGTCGGGCGGCGGCACGGTCGAGGCCGGCACGTGGTGGGTGCGCCAGGTGCTCGACGACGCCGACGGCGACCACGACTGGGCCGTCACCGCCGTCGTCGATCTCGCGGCCAGTGACGAGGCCGGCACCGTCGTGCTCACGGTCGTCGACGTCGGTCGCTTCGCGTAGAACGTCCGGGACGTCCTGGCACGATGGCGTCGAGCGGTTGCGGGTGGCACGTGCCCGCCGTGAGATCGGGGCAGGTGCACTTCCTCGACACGAGCCGGGAGGCTGCTATGGACAACTCGACCACCGTGTGGGTCATCGTGGCGATCGTCGCCGTGCTGCTCCTCGCTCTCCTCGCCTGGTTCCTCCTGCGCCGCTCGCGCGCCGCCAAGGAGAAGCGGCGTGAGGCGCAGCGCGAGGAGGCCGCCGAGCTGCGCCGCGAGGCCGAGCGCGACCGCATCGGTGTCCAGGAGCGCGAGGCGTCGGCCGCGAAGCTCGACGCGGAGGCGCGGCTGGCGCAGGCCGAGGCGGACCGCAAGGCCGCCGAGGCGGCGCGGCTCCAGCAGGAGGCCCACGAGCGCACCGCCAAGGTCGGCGAGAGCCGGGCCGAGCTGGACGAGCGGCTGCGGCGCGCCGACGAGCTGGACCCGGGCCCCGAGCGCACGCCCGAGCACCGTGCGGACGCTCCGCCGGACGCGCACGACGACGACCGGGTCGACCGCGACGGCCGCCACCGCGCCTGACCGTGCGACGCCCGAGGGCCGGACGGCTCAGAGGTGCGCGATGCCCTGCGTGAGCGTCGCGATGCCGCCCAGGTAGGCCAGGGCGACGAGCCCGCGACGCATGGCCGCGGCCGAGACGCGCGGGGCCAGCAGGTCGCCGATGACCAGGCCGGCCACGATCGAGCCGAGCACCGTGGCCCACTGCCACCCGGCGAAGGCGGGGAAGGACGCGTCGGCGAGGACGAGCTTGGCCACGAGCGCGGCGACGGCGTTGGTGGCGAAGAACGGCTGGGCCGTCGCGGCGAACCCGCGCGGGTCCCAGCCGCTGAGCACGGAGTACACCGCGAGCGGCGGACCGCCGATGCCGGCCGCGACACTGCCGAACCCGCTCGCGGCACCGGTGACGGCCAGCGGCCAGCGCGACCCCTGCCGCAGCGCGTGGGCGCGCTCACGGCGCAGCCTCGTCGTGACGACGGCGAGCGTCATGGCGACGATGACGATCGCGCCGACGGTCACCTCGAGCACCGCGGAGCTCGCGTCCCGCAGCAGGAGCGCGGCAGGGATGGTCACGAGGACCGACGTCGTCGCGAGCCACGCGTACCGGCGCCAGTCGACGCCGCGGGCCACCCGGCCGAGGATCAGGATCGACGCGATCGCGCCGGAGAGGTTGACGAACAGCACGCCCTCGAGCGGTCCGACGAGCAGCACGATGAACGGGCCCGCCACGAGGCCGAAGCCCATGCCGGTGACGCGCTGGAGCGCCCCGCCCACCAGGATCGCGAGGACGAGGAGGGCGAGCACGGGGTCAACGGTACGGGACGGGCGCCCGTCGGCGACGACGGTGGCGGGAAAATCCCGGACGCGCGCGACCGCCGTCGGGCAGAATCGCGCGCGTGGCGAAGAAGAAGGCGCACGCGTCGCACGGGACGCCGGCGGTCCTCGCGCTCGAGCGGGCCGGCGTGCCGCACACGCTGCACGCGTACGAGCACGACCCCGGCTCCGACCTGAGCTACGGGCTCGAGGCGGCCGCCGCGATGGGGGTCGACCCGGGGCGCGTGTTCAAGACGCTCGTGGCCGACGTCGACGGCGCACTGGTCGTCGGGATCGTCCCGGTCGCGGGCACGCTCGACCTCAAGGCGCTCGCCCGCGCGGTCGGCGGCAAGCGGGCGGCCATGGCGGACCCGGCGGTCGCGCAGCGGGCGACAGGGTACGTCGTCGGCGGGATCTCCCCGCTCGGCCAGAGGGCGCGGCACGCGACCGTGCTGGACGCGTCCGCCGAGGCCTTCGACGTCGTCTACGTCTCGGGCGGGCGCCGGGGGCTCGACGTGGGGCTCGCGCCCGCCGACCTGGTGCGGCTCACCGGGGCGCGCCTCGCGCCGATCGGGCGCGGATGAGGGCGGCGTCGCGCACGAGGCCGACCGGACGGACGTGCGTGCGGGGGCTCAGGGCGAGCGCTGGAACGTCGGGTAGCGGGCGTCGCTCGGGACGATCTCCTTGCCGAGCGGGAGCAAGGAGATCGGGATCAGCTTGAGGTTCGCGATGCCGAGCGGGATCCCGATGATCGACAGGAACTGCGGGATCGCGGTGAGCACGTGGCCGAGCGCGAGCCACCACCCGGCGACGACCAGCCAGACCACGTTGCCGATCACCGACCAGGCGCCCGCGCGCGGCTTGTCGACGACGGTGCGGCCGAACGGCCACAGGGCGTAGCCGGCGATGCGGAACGAGGCGATCCCCCACGGGATCGTCACGATCAGCAGGCAGCACAGGACGCCGGCCACGACGTAGCCGATCGCGAGCCAGAAGCCGGACAGCACGAGCCAGATCACGTTCAGCAACGCCTTCATCGCCCCATCGTGACATCGCCGGCGCCGGCACGAATCCGGGAAGACCCCGGAGCGGACCCTGATCGGCCATCGTCGGCCCCGGCCAGGGGGGGTGCGGGCCCTCCGTAGACTGGCGCCCATGCCCACCAGCACCGGGATCGCGTCCCGGCTCGCCGCCGTGCGCGAGCGGGTCGACGCCGCCGCCACCGCCGCCGGCCGGGACCCTGCGGACGTCCGGCTCCTGCTCGCCACCAAGACGCAGGACGCCCCGACCGCGCTCGAGGCGGTCGCCGCGGCGTCGGACCTCGCAACCGCCGCCGGGGACGACCGGCCGGTGCTCGTCGGCGAGAACCGGGTGCAGGAGCTCGTCGCCAAGGCGCCCGAGCTCGCCGACCTCGTCTCCGCGGGCCGGCTCGAGGTCCACATGATCGGGCACCTGCAGCGCAACAAGATCAACGCGACGCTCGCCACGGCGTCGTGCATCGAGACCGTCGACGGACTCGCCCTGGCCGAGGCCGTGGCGGCGCGCTGCGCCCGCGACGGCCGGACGCTCGACGTCATGGTGCAGGTCAACGTCTCGGGCGAGGAGAGCAAGTCGGGCGTCGGGCCCGGCGCCGCGGCGGCGCTCGCGGCCGACGTCGCCGCGCTCGACGGGCTGCGGCTGACCGGGTTCATGACGATCGGCGCGCGCTCCGACGACGAGGCCGTCGTGCGAGCGGGGTTCGCCCGGCTGCGCGGCATCCGCGACGAGGTGGTGGCCGGTGGCGCGCCGGGGACCGAGCACGCGCGCGACCTGTCGATGGGCATGACCGGCGACCTGGAGCTCGCCGTCGCGGAGGGTGCGACCATCGTGCGCGTCGGCACGGCGGTCTTCGGCGCCCGGCCCGCGCCCCGGTAGGCGCGCTACCTCGGCGCAAGCCGCGCTACCTCGGCCGAGGACGCGCTACCTCGCCGGGACCCCGCCGAGGCGGGCGACGGCGGCGCGCACTCCCCCGCCGTCGGCGAGCGCCTGGCGCGCGGCGCGCACGTCGACGCCCGCGAGCAGCATGACGAGCGCGACCTGCACCTCGCCCCCGGACTCGGCCAGGACGTCGGCGCACGCGTCGGGGTCGAGCCCGGTCGCCTGGGTGAGCAGCCGCACGAGCCGCGCGCGCAGCTTGGCGTTCGTGGCGCGCACGTCGACCATGAGGTTCGAGTACGTCTTGCCCAGGCGCACCATGACCGCCGTCGAGAAGGTGTTGAGCACGATCTTCTGGGCGCTCGCGGCCTTCATCCGGGTGGAGCCGGTCACCACCTCGGGGCCCGTGTCGAGCAGGATCGCGACGTCGACGTGCGGCGCGAGCACCGCCGCCGGGTTGGCGCTCACGAGCACGGTCCGCGCGCCGCGCTCGCGCGCGAGCTCCAGCGCCCCGCGCACGTACGGCGTGCGCCCGCTCGCGGCGAGCCCGACGACGACGTCGTGCGGGCCCACGTGGTCGACGTCGCGCCGGCCCGCGGCGACGTCGTCCTCGGCGCCCTCGACCGACACGGTCATCGCCTCCACGCCGCCGGCCAGGTGCGCGTCGAACCACTCCTCGCCGACCCCGTAGGTGGGCAGCAGCTCGACGGCGTCGAGCACCCCGAGGCGCCCGGACGTGCCCGCGCCCGCGTAGTGCACGCGCCCGCCGGCGCGGATCGCGTCGACCGCCAGGTCGACCGCCCGCGTGACGTGGGCCTGCGCGGCGCGCACAGCACCCGCCACACCCGCGTCCTCGTCGAGGATGAGGCGCACGACGTCGCCGGTCGGCAGCAGGTCGATGTCGGTGGTGCGCGGGTTGCGCTCCTCGGTCGGCGAGACGAGCCCGACGATCTCGCGCCAGTCGTCGCCGTCCCCGGCGCCGGCACGGTCGTGCGGGCTCGCGGACAGACCGGATGTCCGGGTCATGGGCGGGATCCTCTCGGGGACGGCACGACGGCGTGCGGGGTGTTCGCGAGCACGAGGCGTCGCACGGTGGTCCCGGCCGCCGGCAGGTCCAGCGGCGTGGGCGGGGTGAGCGAGCCGAGCACGACGGGTCGCCGCGCGCCCGTGGCGCGACGGCCGTCCGGCCCGGGCGCGGTGCCCGCGACGCCGTGGACACCGAGGAAGCCGAGCAGCGCGAACAGGTAGGCCTCCTTGGCGTCGGAGGGCAGGCCAAGGTCGTCGGCCGGCACGACGGCGGTGCCCGCGGGCAGGTGGGCCCGCAGGCGGTCGAGCAGCACGGGGTTGCGGGCACCGCCGCCCGAGACGACGACCCGCCCGACGCCGCCCGCGGGCCCGTGCTCGGCCAGCGAGCGGGCGATCGTGACGGCGGTGAGCTCGGTGAGCGTGGCCACGAGGTCGGCGCCGTCGAGCCGCAGCCCGTGCGCGGCGAGCCGCCCGGCGGCGTGCTCGCCGTCGAACAGCTCCCGGCCGGTGGACTTGGGCGGTGCCTGCGCGTAGTAGGGCTCGGTGAGCAGCGCCGCCAGCGCGACGTCGTCGACGGTGCCCGACGCGGCGAGGAGGCCGTCGCGGTCGAAGCCGTCGCGCCCGCCGCTGAGGCGCTGGACCGCGGCGTCGAGGAGGCAGTTGCCGGGGCCGGTGTCCCAGCCGAGGACCGGCTCTCCGGCGCTCCCGACGACCGTGACGTTGGCGATGCCGCCGATGTTGAGGGCCGCGGTGGGCCGGGCGCCGGGGTCCGTGTCGTCGCTCGCGAGCCAGAGCGCGTCCAGGATGCTCACGAGCGGGGCGCCCTGCCCGCCCGCGGCGACGTCGGCCACCCGGAAGTCGCTCACGACGGGCCGCCCGGCGCGCTCGGCGACCCACGCCGCGCTGCCGAGCTGGAGCGTGCCGCGCGTGCGGTCGCCGACGACCCAGTGGTGCAGCGTCTGGCCGTGCGAGGCGACGAGGTCCGCGTCGCCGCCCGCGAGGTCGTCGACCGCCCGCCGGGCGGCCGCGCCGAGCTCCTGGCCGACGAGCGTGTCCAGCTCGCAGACCTCGCCCATGTCGACGGCGGCCGGGGGCAGCGCGGCCAGGATCCGGCGCCGCAGCGCACCGGGCCACGGGTACTCGGTGTGGCCCAGCGGCCGCAGGTGCAGCGTCCCGTCCGGCCGCAGCGCGAGGTCGGCCGCGGCCGCGTCGATCGCGTCGACGCTCGTGCCCGAGGAGACGCCGACGACGATCACGCGGCACCTCCCCGGTTGCCGGCGAGCAGCTCGACGACCGCCGCGGCGTTGGCGCGCCCGGTCCCGCACGCGAGCACGACGGCCGGCATCCCGCCGGGCAGGCCGGCGAGCCACCGGCCGGCCTCGGCCGGCACCCCGGTGTGCACGACGACCAGGTCCGGCCGGGCGGCGGCGAGCGCCCCGACCCGGTCCCGCTCGGCCGTGCCCGGCAGCGGCTCGCGCGTCACGACCACCAGCGGCCGCTCCCCCGGGTCGCTCCCCGCCAGCCTGGCCAGCAGGGCGGCGAACCCGTCGTCGTCGAGCGCGGGGTGCGCGGCGGCGCCCGGCCAACGCTCGGTGATCGCGGCCTGCACGTGCTGCGCGGTCCGGCCCGCGGCGTGGTCGAGCCGCGTACGCAGGTCCACGACGTCGGGCGCGCCGGCGAGCGGTCGCAGCTCGCGGCCCGCCGCATGGACGGCCTGGCGCGCGGCACGCCGGCCGACCTGGCCGAGCGTCTCGAGCGCGGCGTGCGCCGCGGCGGGGCCGGGCCGCACCCCGGAGCGCGCCTGCCGGTCGCGGATCGCGGCGACCGCACGCGCGGTGCGCGCCGCGGACGCCGCCAGCCGGTCGAGGCCGACACGCCCGCCGCGGACGGCCGCCACGAGCGCGTCGAGGGCGCTGCGGAAGAGCTTCTCGTCGTCGCGGCCGACGGTGGTGCCGAGGCACAGCAGGTCCGCGCCCGCCTCGACCGCGCGCACCGCGGCCTCCCCGACGTCGGCACCGTCGGACACCGCCCGCATGTCGAGCGCGTCCGTGATCACGGGTCCCTCGAAGCCCAGCTCGCGCGCGAGCGCCACGACGGCGGGCTCGAGCGACGCGGGCGCCGGGCCGAGCGCCGGGACGACGACGTGGGCGGTCATGAGGGCGTCGAGCCCGGGGCCGCCGTCGGCGTCCGGCCCGAGCACCGCAGCGAACGGTGCCAGGTCGCGGCGGCGCAGCTCGTCGACCGTCGCCTCGACGACGGGCAGCGCGAGGTGGGAGTCGACCGTCGTCGCCCCGTGGCCGGGGAAGTGCTTGGCGCACGCCCCCGCCCCGCCACGGTGCAGGCCGCGGACGAGCGCGGCGCCGTGGCGGGCGACGAGGCCGGGCGAGGACCCGAACGCCCGCACGCCGATCACCGGGTTGCCGGGCGTGTCGACGTCGAGCACGGGTGCCAGGTCGAGGTCGACGCCCGTCGCGGCGAGCAGCCGCCCGAGCGCCTCGCCCGCCGCCTCGGTCAGCGCCTCGTCGTCGACGAGCCCGAGGGCGGCCGCGCCCGGCAGCGACGAGCCCGTGGCGGCCTCGAGCCGGGACACGTCCCCGCCCTCCTCGTCGGTCGCCACGAGCAGGCCGGGCGCCAGCGCGTGGAGCCGGGAGGTCAGGGCCGCGGTGGTGGCCACGTCGGGGGTGTTGTGGCCGAACAGCACGACGCCGGCGAGCCCGGCGCGCGCGGCCTCGACCAGCCAGGGCGACGGCTCGGTGCCCGTGAACCCCGGCAGGAGCACGCCGTGCACGGCGCGCGTGATCTCGGTGGTCCGCTCGTCCATCGCTCAGCCCTTGACCGCGCCGGACGTCAGCCCGGCGGCGAGGCGGCGCTGGACCAGGATGAAGAAGATCATCACGGGCACCGTGATGATGGTCGACGCGGCCATGATCGCGCCCCACTGGTTGGAGTGCTGGCCGAAGAACGAGCGCAGGCCGATCGCCACCGTGTAGTTCTCGGTCGCCCCGCCGAGCAGCGTCATCGCGAAGAGGAACTCGTTCCACGCCGTGATGAAGCTGAAGATGCTCGTCGCCACGAGGCCCGGCGCCACGAGCGGCAGGAGGATCGAGCGGAACATGCGGCCCCACGTCGCGCCGTCGAGGTAGGCGGCCTCCTCGAGCTCGACCGGGACGGCGGCGACGAACCCGCGCAGCATCCAGATGCCGAACGGCAGCGCGAGCGCCACGTACACGATCACGAGACCGAGGAGCTGCTCGAGCAGCCGCAGGTCGCGCACCTGCACGAAGAGCGGGATGACGAGCGCCTCGAGTGGCACCATCTGCACGATCAGCACCATGAGCAGCACCTGCGTGCGGAACGTGAACCGGAACCGCGCCACGGCCACCGACGCCAGGAGGGCGAGCAGCGACGACACGAGCACGGTCGCGAGCGCGACGACCGCCGAGTTGCGCAGGAAGCGGTCGAAGCCGCCCTCGGTGAGCACGAAGCGGAAGTGCTCGAGCGTCGGAGAGGCCGGGACGAACGACGAGCCGAGACCGGCCCGCGCGTCGAGCGCGCTCACGAGCATCCAGTACGCGGGGAACAGCGTGAAGACGAGCAGCAGCGCGACCGCCACGCCCTTGCCGACCTGGGCGGCGCGCGACGGGCGCCGCGTGCTCAAGGCGCTCACAGCTCCTCCTCCTTCAGGATCGTGCGGACGTAGGCGACCGTGATCGCGAGCAGCAGCAGGGTGAGCAGGACGGCGATAGCGGAGCCGAACCCGTAGCGGTTCTGGCCGAACGACTCGACGTACGACCACACGCCGAGGTTGAGCACCTCGCGGTTCGTGCCGCCGCCGCCCGGCATGAGGAAGACCTGCGCGAAGACCTTGAAGT
>JAPSLD010000096.1 GCA_031181105.1 Isoptericola sp.
ACACCGCGGGGATCTGCTGGAGCAGGTCGTCGGTCCCGATCGGGGCCATGTGCACCGGCGTCGCGAGGACGATCCCGTCGACCCCGTGGTTGACCAGCTCGCGCACGGCACGGACGAGCTCCTCGGGGGTGGCCTCGAACGTGGACGACACGACGACCGAGTACCCGGCCTCCCACGCGGCGCGCTCGACGCCGAAGAGTTGCGACGTGGGGCCGAAGTGCGCCGTCCCGGGGATCACCGCGCCGATGACGCAGCTCCGGCGGGCCGCGAGCGCCCGGGCCGCGGCGTTCGGCCGGTACCCGAGCTCGCGCACCGCGGCCAGGACGCGGTCGCGCACCCCCGGGCGGACGTTGGGCTCGCCGTTGACGACGCGGGAGACGGTCTTGAGGGAGACGCCAGCATGCCGGGCGACGTCGGCCATGACCGGTCGTCCCTGCTTCTGCGCCTGGGCCACGTCGCCCTCCCTCGCGTTGACAGCGCTGTCAACTGGTTCTCGCTCACCTTCGACCTCGCCTCGTGCGGGTGTCAAGGGTGAGCCGGTGAGCGTGACGGAGTCGTGACCCGCGAGGGTCTGGCGGCCTCCCGCGTGCCGCGGGGGCGCGCCCGAGATAGGACGGAGGGATGCAGCCGACAGAGGATCCGAGAGTCACCGTGGTCGTCGCGAGCCGGGACCGCCGGGAGGAGCTGGTCCGTTCCCTCGGCCGCCACCGTGCACCCGTGATCCTCGTCGACAACGGCTCGGTCGACGGCACGCCCGACGCCGTCCGCCGCGCGCACCCGCACGTCGACGTCGTCGAGCTGGGCCGCAACCTCGGGGCGGCCGCCCGGACCGTCGGGGTGCGCCGGGCACGCACACCGTTCGTGGCGTTCGCCGACGACGACTCCTGGTGGGCGCCGGGCGCCCTGCGTACCGCCGCCGACGCCCTGGAGGAGCACCCCCACGTCGGGCTGGTGGCCGTCGAGGTCCTCGTCGGCGAGGAGGAGCGCCGCGACCCGTTCACGCACGTCCTCGCCGCCTCTCCCCTGCCCGAACGCCCCGGGCGGGCGCTGCCGGGCCCGCGCGTCCTGGGGTTCATGGCCTGCGCGGCGATGGTCCGGAGCAGCGCGTTCCTCGACGCGGGCGGCTTCGACGACGTGGTCCGCTTCCCCGGCGAGGAGGAGCGGCTGGCGTGGGACCTGGCCGCGCGCGGGTCCGACCTCGTCCACCTGCCCGGCGCCGTCGTGCACCACCACCCCTCGCCCCGGCGGCACGACCGGGAGACCCGGCGGCGCGCCGTCGCGCGGTCACGGACCCTCACCGCGGTGCTGCGGCTCCCGTGGCGGCAGGCCGCGCGCCGGGTCGCCGGCGACCTGCGGACCGGGCGGCCGGAGCGGCGAGGCGCCCTCGACGCCGTGCGAGGGATCGTGCCCGCCCTGCGGCAGCGACAGGCGCTGCCCGCGCACGTGCTGGCGGACATCACCCTCCTGCAGGAGGCGCCGGCAGTGCCCCAGCCGTCCGCGGGCAGGTAGCGCGCGGTCGCCGAGCGAGTGGCCGCGGCGTGCTCCAGCATGTGCTCGCACGACGACGCACGGCGGGCGCACCCGCCTCGCACCAGGAGGCCCCATGAGCACGACACCCCTGCCGACCGACACCGCGCCGCTGCCCGAGGCGCGACCGGCGGACCCCTGGCGCATGCCGGCCCCGCGTCCTCGGGGAGCCGTCAGCGAGGCGCTGCTCGCGGCCCTCGAGGGGTCGCCCGACGACGCGCGGCTCGCGCCGGTGACGGACGCGCTCGAGGAGGCGCGGATCGACGGGCCCGACGGCCCGCGAGTCGTGCTGGGCGAGGACGCGCAGCTCGCGCTGCTGGTCCTCTACGAGCTGCACTACCGGGGCGTGGACGGCGTCGACGACGGCTGGGAGTGGCACCCCGGGCTCCTGGCGCTGCGCTCCCGGCTCGAGCGCCCGTTCGAGGCGGCGCTGCGCGCACGGGTCCCCCAGCCGGCCTGGGACGGCACCCCCGCCGACGCGGCCGGCGTCGCGGCACGGCTGTTCGCGCTCGCGGCCGAGGACGACGGGCCGAGCCTGTCGCGGTACGTCGCGAAGAAGGCCGACGCCGCCCAGGCGCGCGAGCTGCTCGCGCTCAAGTCGGTGTACCAGCTCAAGGAGGCGGACCCGCACACCTGGGCGATCCCGCGGCTGTCCGGCGCGCCCAAGGCCGCGCTCGTCGAGATCCAGGCCGACGAGTACGGCGGCGGCCGGCCCGGTCGCATGCACGCCGAGCTGTTCGCGCAGGCCATGCGCGGCGTCGGCCTCGACGACTCGTACGGCCGGTACGTCGACGCCGTGCCGGCGGTCTCGCTCGTCGCGGTCAACACGATGTCGCTGCTCGGGCTGCACCGCCGCCTGCGCGGCGCGATCGTGGGGCACCTCGCGGCGTTCGAGATGACGTCGTCGATCCCGAGCCGGCTGTACGGCAACGGCTTCCGTCGCCTGGGCCACGACACGGACACCACCTGGTACTTCGACGAGCACGTCGAGGCCGACGCGGTGCACGAGCAGATCGCGGCCCGCGACCTCGCGGGCCGGCTCGTCGAGCAGGAGCCGGTGCTGCGCGACGACGTCCTGTGGGGGGCGGCGCTGTGCCTCGCGGTCGAGGGCGACGTCGCGGCGCACGCCCTCGAGCGGTGGCAGCGGGGCGAGTCGGCGCTGGGCCGACCGCTCGCCACGGCATGACCGGACCCGGCATGAGCTCCGGCACGAGGAGGCCCGTCGAGGACGCCGTCTACCTGCTGCCGTTGCGTCGCGCCACGGTCGAGGACGACGACGTGCGCGAGCTCGCCGGCTACCTGGCAAGCGTCGCCCAGGTCCTGCCCGTGGTGGTCGCGGACGGGTCCGCACCGTCGGTCCGCGCGGAGCACGAGGACGCTTGGGGTGGGCACGCCCGGGTCGTCCCCGTCCCGGCGCCCGTGGCCGGGACGAACGGCAAGGTCGTCGGCGTCCTGGCCGGGCTCGCCGCGACGACCGCCGAGCGCGTCGTGGTGGCCGACGACGACGTGCGGTACGACGCCGACGCGCTCGAGCGCGTCGTGGGCCTGCTCGACGACGCCGACGCCGTCGTCCCGCAGAACGTCTACGACGCGCTCCCCTGGCACGCGCGCTGGGACACCGCCCGCTCCCTGCTGAACCGCGCGTTCGGGGGCGACTTCCCCGGCACCCTCGCCGTGCGGCGGGCGGCGCTCGGCCCCGACGGGTACGACGCCCGGGTGCTCTTCGAGAACCTCGAGCTGCTCCGGACCGTCCGCGCGCGCGGCGGGCGCGTGCTGCAGGCGCCCGACCTCTACGTCCCCCGGCGGCCGCCCACCGTCGGCAAGTTCCTCGAGCAGCGGGTGCGGCAGGCGTACGACTCGTTCGCCCAGCCCGGCCGCCTCGCGGCCGAGCTGGCGGTGCTCCCCCTGACCGTGGCGCTGGCCCGGCGCGGCCGCACCCGCGGCCCGCGCGCGGCCGCCGTCGCACCGGCGACCGTGGCCGTCGCCGCGATCCTGCTCGCCGAGGCGGGACGGCGCCGGCGCGGCGGCACCGCGCACTTCGGGCCGACGGCGGCGCTGTGGGCGCCGCTGTGGCTTGCCGAGCGTGCCGTCTGCGCCTGGCTCGCCGTCCTGTGGCGGGTGCGCGGGGGCGTGCCGTACGCGGGCACCCGACTGCGCACCGCGGCGCACCCGGTGCGCGAGCTGCGACGCCGAGCCGCCGGACAGGTTCCCTCGCCTGTGCGGGGAGACACGAGAGGAGAGGCGGCGTGACGATCCAAGGACCGCCGGACGACGTCACGGTGACCGCATGCCCCGACGGGCCGCTCCTGGTCCGCGGGCCGGCGACCATCCTCGGTCCCGACGGCGAGCCGGTCCCGCGCAACCGGGCCACCGTGGCGCTGTGCCGCTGCGGCGGCACGGCGATCCCGCCGTGGTGCGACGGGACGCACAAGGTCAACGGCTACCGCTCCGGACCCGACGCGCCGGCCGGCGACGGCGGCGACCACGGAGGTGACGCTCCCCGTCCGCGGGAGTGACGCGGGCGTCGTCGCTGCGCGCGGACGTCCGGGTCGCCGTGCGCCGGGCACCGCAAGTTCGGTTCGCGGCCGCATCCGCGTCAGGCGGTGTTCATCCGTCGTCATGAGGCTGTACCGGCGACCACCCGCTCACCGGCCCTGCGCGGGGTGGGTCGCACGCCACGACGCCCACCCGAAGGAGCCACGCCACGATGTCGTCGTCCCGCCCACACGCTCGCACCGCCAGGAAGCACCGCGCGGCAGCCGCGGGCGCGGTCGTCGTGCTCACCCTGACGGCCACCCCGGCCCTCGCTGACGACGTCGCTGCCGACGCCGCCGGCGACGGGTCGGTGCCGGTCCAGCTCCTGTCGATCACCGACCTGCACGGCTACTTCGGCGACCACGTCGACTCGGTGCCCGGGGCGCACACCGGCCAGCCGTCGCAGGCGGTCGGTGGCGGGGCGTACCTGGCCTCGCACCTGGACCGGCTCCGCGAGGAGGCGGCTCTCCCCGAGGCGAACTCGATCCTGTTCTCCGCGGGCGACGACTTCTCCGGGTGGCCGAGCGAGACGGCGTACTTCTGGAACGAGCCGACGATCGAGTACCTGAACCACGTCGGGCTCGAGTTCTCGACGATCGGCAACCACGAGCTCGACCGGGATCTCGCCTACCTGCGCCACATGACGGACGGCACCTGCGAGGGCCGGCCCGACGGCGACCTCTGCTTCACGGACGCGACCCGCCGACGGTTCGCCGGTGCCGACTTCGACTACTACTCCGCCAACGTCGTCGACTCCGAGCAGGACGCGCTCGTCGTCCGCCCGTACCACGTCGAGCAGGTCGACGACGGGCACGGCGGGACGATGCCCGTCGGCTTCGTCCACGCGACGACGAGCACGACGCCCGACGGCGGCCTCTCCTTCTGGCCCGAGAACCAGCTGCAGGTCCTCCCCGAGGCGGCAGCGGTCAACCGGTACGCGGCCGAGCTGCAGGCACAGGGTGTCGAGGCCATCGTCGCCGTCATCCACGAGGGATTCACGCAGGCGGGCGGCTACAACGACTGCAGGAACCCGAGCGGCCCGGTGGTCGAGATGAACGGCGAGATCAGCGCTGCGGTGGACGCCATCGTGACGGGCCACTGGCACGCCCTGGGCAGCTGCATGCTGCCGGACCCGGCCGGCGACCCGCGGCCGGTCGTCGCGGCGGCCAACCACGGACGCCTCATCAACGAGATCTCGCTAGAGCTGGACCGCGCCACGGGCGACGTGCTGCGGGACCGGACGGTCTCGACCAACCACGCCAACACCCGCACGGTGACGCCCGACCCCGAGGTGCTCCGGATGGCACGGTACTGGCGCGACCGGCTCGCCGAGCGGCGCGACGAGCCCGTCGCGGAGATCACCGGCGACCTGTCGCTCACGTCGACCGACCCCGAGGAGACGACCCTGGGGAACACCGTCGCCGACTCCTTCCGGTGGGCCGCGGCGCAGGACGGCGGCGCGGACATCGGGATCGTCATGCCGGACAAGCTCCTGCGCGACATCCCGTATGCCGCGGGGAGCGCCGAGGTACCGCCCGCGGACGTCTTCGACGTGGACTTCGGCCGCGGTACCCCCGACGACGTGGCGCAAGGGTTCACCGCCACCGCGGTGGGCGACGCCACCCTGGTCCGCGACCCCGAGCTGGGGCAGCAGGTGGCCACCTTCGACGGCTCCGAGGACGCGTTCCGCTACGAGGGGTTCGCCGCCGCGTGGCAGGACGAGCGCTACGTCCGACCGACCACGCAGGTGACGCTCCAGTGCACGTTCAGGTCCACCGGTCCGGTGCCCGCCACGCAGCGCTGGGGGATCATCTGCGGCAACAACGCGGGCGCGTTCTCCTTCTACCGGCAGGAGCAGCGCATCGTCTCCTACCTCGACGCCGCCGGGAAGGCGTGGAAGGAGACCAACCTCCCCGCCGACCAGTGGCTCGACGTGGTCATGACCTACGACGGCGCCAGGTGGACCGTCTACGTCAACGGTGAGGTCGTCGCCTCCCAGGCCGACTCCGGCCCGATCAGCGTGCCGGCCACCGCGTCCGCGCGGGGGTTCGCGATCGGTGACTCCTACCCGGTCGCCGAGACCCCGCGGGCCTTCCAGGGCGACGTCGCCGCCGTCCGCGTGTGGAGCACGGCCCTGACCGCCGACCAGGTGCGGACGCTGCACCGTGCCGACCAGGCGCCCGAGCGCGAAGGGCTCGTGACCTTCGGCGAGGTGATGTTCGGGGTCGTGCACGAGACCGGTGGCTTCGGCGCGGCCCTCACCAGCGGCGAGGTGACGGGCCGTGAGCTCGACGCCCTGCTCGAGAGCCAGTGGCAAGAGGACGCGGACGGGACCGTCACGTTCCGCCCGCTGTCGCTCTCCGGGAACGTCCGCTACCGCTACGACCCGGACGCGCCCGTGGGTGAGAAGGTCGCGTTCGGGCAGGTCCGCGTCGACGGCAAGCCGCTCAAGCCCACCAGGTCCTACCGCGTGGCGACCCTCTCCCGGGAGTTCGTGGCCACGGAGGCGATGGAGGGCTTCGACGCCCTGGTGGGGGCACGAGACCTGCACCGGTCCGGCTACTCGGGGCCGGACGCCCTGTCCGGCTACCTGCGCGCCCACTCGCCGCTCACCCCACCGTCGCTCGACCGCGTCGCGCCGCGGGGCTAGGACGAGACGTCGTGCCGCGGGGCCGGTCCGCCGGGCCCGCGGCACGGCCCGTCGGACGGGGACCGAGCCGGGAAACGGTTCAGGCCCGGGGATCCGTGGATCCCCGGGCCTGATGTGGTAGCGGGGGCAGGATTTGAACCTGCGACCTCTGGGTTATGAGCCCAGCGAGCTACCGAGCTGCTCCACCCCGCGTCGACTCCCTGAACATTACGGCATCGAAACACCCACATCAAATCGAACCGGCCACATGGGACGCAGGTCACAGGTGGGCCCGTCCCGAGCGGCGAAGGGCCGCCGTCCCGCAGGACGGCGGCCCTTCGTGCCCGTGCGCTCGCTGTCAGCCGGCGAGCTCGGCCTCGGCGGCGACGGCCTCCTCGATGGCCCGCTGGAGGCGGTCCTGCGCCTCGCCGTAGGCACCGAAGTCACCGGAGGACAGCGCGGCCTGGCTGTCGGCCAGGGCCTGGTTGGCCTCCTGGAGCGCCGCGTCGAGGCGGGCGCGCGGGTCGCCGCCCTCCGCGGGCGGTGCGGTCGGCTCGCTCGTCTCGGTCGGCTCCGGCTCCGCGCCGGGGTCCGTGCCAGGCTCGGTCCCGGGGTCGGTGCCCGGCTCGACCGGGTCGGTCGGTACCTCGGTCTCGGTCTCGCCCTCGGCGTCACCGGCGTTCGCACCCGAGTCGCCGCCGAACACCTGGTCGAGCGCCTCGTCGAGCGTCGCCGCGTACCCGGTCTGGTCGCCGAAGGCGACGAGCACGCGGCGCAGCAGCGGGAACTGCGTGCCGCCGGCCGACTGGATGTACACCGGCTGCACGTAGAGCAGCCCGCCGCCCACCGGCAGCGTGAGCTGGTTGCCGCGCACGACGGTCGACGAGCCGCGCTCGAGGATGTTGAGCTGCTCGGAGATCGTCGGGTTCGAGTTGAAGTTGTTCTGCACCTGACCGGGGCCGGGGACGGTCGAGTCGCGGGGCAGCTCGAGCAGCCGGAGCTGGCCGTAGGTCTCGGCCTTCTCCCCCGGCGTGGAGCCGGCGTCGCCGTCCACGGCGAGATACCCGGTGAGGATCTCGCGGTCGGTGTTGCCGCCCGGGATGAACGTGGTGGTCAGCGAGAACGCGGACGTGTCCTGGCCCGGCATCTGCAGCGTCAGGTAGTACGGCGGCTGCGTGGGCGCGATGGTCTCGGTGCTCGCGACCGGGTCGGCCGGCGTCTCCCACTCGTCCGAGCTCGAGAAGAACTGGGCCGCGTCGGTGACGTGGTACTGGGTCAGCAGCTCGCGCTGCACCTTGAACATGTCCTCGGGGTACCGGATGTGGCTCATCAGGTCGCCCGAGATCTCCTCCAGCGGGCGCAGCGACGTCGGGAAGACCTCCGACCACGCCTGGAGCACCGGGTCCTCCGGGTCCCACGCGTAGAGCGTCACCGTGCCGTCGTAGGCGTCGACCGTGGCCTTGACGGAGTTGCGGATGTAGTTGACCTCCGGAGGCAGCTCGACGGGCACGCCCTGGGCGGCCAGCGTCAGCGAGTCGGTCGTGGCCTCCTGCATCGGCATCGACGTCGAGTAGGGGAACGCGTCCGACGTCGTGTAGGCGTCGATGATCCACTTCACGCGCCCGTCGACGACGGCCGGGTACATCTTGTTGTCGAGCGTGAGCCACGGCGCGACCTTGGCCACGCGCTGCTGCGGGTCGCGGTCGTAGAGGATCTGCGACTCGCTCGTGACGCGGTCGGAGAAGAAGATCTGCTCGTCGCCGAACTTCAGCGCGAAGAGCAGCTTGCGCAGGAACGAGCCGATCTCCGGACCGGCCGACACCTCGTCCGTCGGGAACGCCGTGCGGATCTGGCGACCGCCCTCGTCGTCCGCCTGGTAGTCGAGCTCCCACGGCTCCGTGCCTTCGGGCGAGCCGACGATCGAGTACGTCGTGGTCCTGGGCGAGAAGTAGATGCGCGGCTCGTAGCCCTTGTCCGTCAGCGCGCCCTGGGTCGGGATGCCGCCCTCGAAGAACGCGGGCTGCCCGTCCGGACCCGGCACGTTCCCGTACGCCGCGACGACGCCGTACCCGTGCGTGTAGACCGTGTGGTCGTTGGTCCAGTTGCGCTCCCCCAGGCCTTCGAGGTTGAGCTCGCGGACCGCGATGACGGTGTCGCGCACCTCGCCGTCGATCTCGTACCGGTCGACCGCGAGGTTCTCCTCGAAGTCGTAGTACTGCTTGTTCTGCTGCAGCTGGCGGAACGACGGGCTCACGACCTGCGGGTCGAGCAGGCGGACCGACGCGGTCGTCTCGGCGTCCTCCCGCAGCTGCCCGGCCGCGGCCTCGGTCGTGGCGTCGTACGACTGCTTCTCGATGTCGTCGAGGTCGAACGCCGCGAGCGTCGCGTCGATGTTGCGCTGGATGTACGGCGCCTCGAGCTGCTGGGCGTTCGGGTTGACCTGGAAACGCTGCACGACCGCCGGGTACACGCCGCCGATCGCGATGGCCGAGACCACCATGAGGCCGACGCCGATCGCCGGCAGGCGCCACGTGCCGCGGAACGCCGCCACCACGAAGAGGAGCCCCACGAGCACGGCCACGGCCGTGAGGATCTCCTTCGACGGGATCACCGCGTGCACGTCCGTGTAGTTGGCGCCGTCGTACCGGTTGTTCGAGGTCGTCAGGATCGAGTACCGGTCGAACCAGTAGTTCGCGCCGATCAGCAGCATGAGCGCCGCGCCGATGATCGCCAGGTGCACGCGCGCCCCCGGCGTCGTGCGGGGCGCCCCGGCCACCGCCGGACCGAGCCGCAGCCCGCCGTAGAGGTAGTGCGTGACGAGCGCGGCGATGCCGGAGATCACGACGACGCTCATCAGGAAGCTGATCAGGAATCGCACCGCGGGCAGGGTGAAGACGAAGAACCCGTGGTCCATCCCGAACTCGGGGTCCGACGTGCCGAACTCGCCGCCGTTGAGCGCCAGGAGCACCGTGCGCCACTGCGCTGCCGCAGCCACGCCGGCGAAGAACCCCACGAGGAGCGGCGCCGCGACGGTGACGACCTTGCGCAGCGGCTCGACGGCCTCCCGGTACTGGTCGAGCGTCGCCTGCTCCGGCGTCGACGGGGCGTACACCGGGCGCACGCGGTAGGCGACCGCGAACGACGCGAAGACGGCCGCTCCCATGACGAGGAACCCGGTGACGAAGAGGATGGCGCGCGCGATCCACTGCGTCCAGATGACGTTGCCGAACCCGAGCGTCTGGAACCACAGGACCTCGGTCCAGAAGTTCGCCAGCAGCAGGACCGCCACGACGACCGCCGCCAGGACGGCGATCGTGATGGTGAGCGGACTGCGGCGCCGCTTGGTCGGCGGACCAGGACGTCGTGGCGGGGCGGTGAAGGACACGGTGCGGGCACCTCGCTCGTGCTCGGGACTGGGCTGACGACCGGGAGCGGTCGTCCTTGGTGAACGACCCGGTCTCTTCCCAGGTTCCCACGTTTCGGGCACACGTGGTCAACGGCGCCTTCACGCCGGGCACACCCGCCCGGGGGCGTGCGGCTCAGGAGCAGGACGGCAGGCCCGCGCCCCGGCCGGTCCCGATCGCCTCGATCGCGTCGCGCGCCCCGGACAGGGTCGACACCGCGACGACCCGGAGACCGTCGGGGACGTGCCCGACCACGTCGCGGCAGTTGCCCTCGGGCGCGAGGAACCAGCGCGCACCGTCGCGCACCGCGCCGAACATCTTCTGCTCGATGCCGCCGATCGCCCCGACGTTGCCCTCGACGTCGATCGTGCCCGTGCCCGCGACGACCTGTCCGGCCAGCTCGTCGGCCGCCGTCAGCCTGTCGATGATCGCGAGGGCGAACATGGTGCCCGCGCTCGGGCCGCCCACGTCCTCGATCTGGATGCGCACGTCGACGGGGTACTCGTACTCCGGGTCGAGGTAGATGCCGAGCGTCGCCCGCCCGTCCGACCCGTCCGACCCGCCCGTGGTGATGGTGAGATCGACCGGCTCGCCGTCGCGCAGGACGCCGAGGACGACGTCGTCACCGGGGGTCACGGCGTCGAGCGAGGCCAGCAGCTCCTGGTGG
>JAPSLD010000097.1 GCA_031181105.1 Isoptericola sp.
CCGTGCGTGCGGAAGCCGTACCGCTGGCCGGGCGCGACGTCGGGCACGTGGGCGTGCCACACGCCGTACGTCGGCCCGTCGAGCGCGACGCGGCGCTCGCGGTAGCGCGCCGGGTCGCGCTCGTCGCGCGAGGGGTCCGCGACGTCGATCAGGCACAGGTCGACGCCCGTGGCGTGCGAGGCCACCACCGCGACGTCGATCCCGCCGTCGGGCGTCGCGTGCACCCCGAGCGGCGGCACGTGGCTGCGCCGCGCGGTGGGGCGCGTGAGCGGGGTGACCTTGGGGCGGGCGTTCATGGCTCCATCGTCCTCGGCGCGTCAAACGAGCCCGGCGCGTCGCGCGATGCGGACCGGTGGCGGGCGCGGCGCGCGAGCGCAGTACGCTCGGCGCAGGACGGCCCCGGCCGTCCGGCCCGTCGAGCACTCGAGTCGGAAGGTTCCCCGTGCGCATCGTCGTCCCCGTGAAGTACGTGCCGGACATCAACGCCGACCGCCGCTTCGAGGACTGTCGCGTCGTCCGGGACCCCGCCGAGGGCTCGCTCAACGAGCTCGACGAGAACGCGCTCGAGGCCGCGCTGCGCATCGTCGAGGCGCTGCCCGACGACGAGCGCGCGGCGAGCGAGGTCGTCGCGCTGACCGTCGCCCCGGCCGACGGCGACCTGGCGCTGCGCAAGGCGTTCCAGATGGGCGTGGACCGCGGCGTGCGCGTCACGGACGACGCGCTCGCCGGCTCGGACTACTTCGGCACGACCGCGGCGCTCGCGGCCGCGGTGCGCAAGCTCGAGGCCGAGGGCACCGTCGACCTGGTGGTCACCGGCATGGCCGCGCTCGACGGGCTCGGCTCCGTGGTGCCGGCCCTGCTCGCGGCCGAGCTCGGCCGCCCGGCGCTGACGCTCGCGAAGAAGGTCGCCGTGGACGCGGGCACGCTCACGGTCACGCGCGAGACGGACGACGCGACCGAGGAGCTCTCGGCGCCGCTGCCCGCCGTGCTGTCCGTGGCGGACACCGCCAACACGCCGCGCTTCCCGAACTTCAAGCTGATCATGGCCGCGCGGACCAAGCAGATCGAGGCGTGGTCGCTCGCCGACCTCGACGTCGAGGCCGCGTCCGTGGGGACCGCCGGCGCGCGGACCGAGACGACGAGCGCCACCCCGCGCCCGCCGCGGCCCGAGGTCGAGGTCGTCCAGGACAAGGGCGAGGGCGGCACCGCCCTGGCCGAGTTCCTCATCCGCAACGAGCTGGTCTGAGGGAGGCCGTCATGACCGTCCAGGAGCCCACCCGCAACCGCACCGTCCTCGTCCTGCTCGACCCGGCGACCGAGGTCCGCTCGAGCGCGCTCGAGCTCTTCACGATCGCGCGGTCGCTCGGCCGCGTCGAGGCCGTCGCGCTCGAGGCGCCGACGGTCGAGGTGCTCGCCCAGCTCGGCGCGTTCGGCGTCGAGACGGTGCACCAGGCCGAGCTGCCGCCGTCGTACACCGGCGACGCCCGGCACCTGCCCGTCGTCGTGGGCGCGGCGCTCGCCGCGGCCGTCCGGCGCACCGACGCCGACGTCGTGCTCGCCCCGGCCACGTTCTCCGCGAAGGAGGCCTCGGCGCTGGCGGCCCGGAGCCTGGGCGCCGGTCTCGTCATCGACGCCGCGGGCGTGCGCGAGGACGCCGAGGGCCGCGTCGTCGCCACCAAGCGGGTCTTCGCGGGCGCGTGGGACACCGAGAGCCGCGTGACGACCGAGCTCGCCGTGCTGACCGTCCGGGCCAACGCCGTCGTGCCCGAGCCGGCGCCGGCCGCCGTGGCGACCGAGGTCGAGGGCTTCGCCGTCGAGGTCGACGCGCCCGCGCCGACCGTCGTGGCGCGCACGCCCAAGGCGCGCACGGGCGGGCGCCCGTCGCTCGAGGAGGCGGCGATCGTCGTCGCGGGCGGGCGCGGGACCGACGGCGACTTCGGGCCGGTCACGGAGCTCGCGGACGCGCTCGGCGCGGCCGTGGGCGCGTCGCGCGACGCCGTCTTCGAGGGCTGGTTCGACCAGTACATCGGGCAGACCGGCGTGACGATCGCGCCGCGGCTGTACATCGGCGCCGGCATCTCGGGCGCGCCGCACCACCGTGGCGGCATGCAGGCCTCCCAGGTCATCGTGGCGGTGAACAACGACCCCGAGGCGCCGATCTTCGAGATCTGCGACTTCGCCGTCGTGGGCGACCTGGCCGAGGTGCTGCCGCAGGCCGCCGCGAAGATCCGGGCGCACCGAGGGGAGTAGCCCGGTGGCCGCGCTCGACCCGCTCGTGCCGTCCGGCGGCCCGCTGCCGGCCGGCGAGCGACGGCGGGCGGCGCGGCACCTGCTGCTCGACGGGTTCGGGCCCGCGGCCCAGGAGCGGCTGGCCGCGGCCCGCGTGCTCGTGATCGGGGCCGGGGGCCTCGGGTCGCCGGTGCTGCAGTACCTCGCGGCGGCCGGCGTGGGGACGCTGGGCGTGGTCGACGACGACGTCGTGGAGGAGTCCAACCTGCAGCGGCAGGTGCTGCACGGGGCCGCGGACGTGGGCACCGCCAAGACGGCGTCCGCCGCGGCCGCGCTGCGTGCGCTGCGGCCCGAGGTGCGCGTCGTCGAGCACCGCGAGCGGCTCGACGCGGCGAACGCGCGCGCGCTGCTCGACGGGTACGACCTCGTCGTCGACGGCTGCGACACGTTCGCGACGCGGTACGCGGTGTCGGACGCCGCGGACGCCCTGGGGCTGCCCGTGGTGTGGGGCAGCGTGCTCGGCTGGGACGGGCAGGTCAGCGTGTGGTGGTCGGCCGCGCCGGGCGGCCGCGCGATCACGTACCCGGACGTGTTCGGGCCGGTGCCCGCCGAGGAGGGGGAGAGCTGCGCGACGGCGGGCGTGCTGTCGCCCGCGTGCGGCGTCGTCGGGGCGACCATGGCCGTCGAGGCGGTCAAGCTCCTCACCGGGACGGGCGACGTCGCGCTCGGACGGCTGCTCGTCTACGACGCGCGCACCTCGTCCTGGGACTCGGTCGAGCTCACCCCGCCGACCGCTGTGAGCGGACCTTTGGCCCGTTCTTCGCCCGAGAACCGGGCCGATCCTCCGCTCACAACGGGTGGCGTCCCGGCGGGGGCGCTGGTGCTCGACGTCGGGCCCGCGGGCGGCGTGGCCGTCCCCGGTGCCGTCCGGGTCGGTCTCGAGCGGCTGGCCGCGGGGGAGTACCCGCCCGAGCTGGCGGCGCACCCCCAGGACGCGCCGGTCGTCGTCGTGTGCCCGCACGGGCTGCGGTCGCGCGGGGCCGCCACGCTGCTCGCGGCCGAGGGGTGGACCGACGTCCGCCCCGTCGCCGCGGCGCGTCGCTGACGGGCTCCGGTCAGCCGCCGGCGAAGGGCGGCAGCAGGTCGAGGCGCGCGCCGTCGGGCACGACGTCGCCCGGCTCGGCGCGGCGGCCGTCGACCAGCACCGCGCAGCGCGCCAGCACCGGCTCGGCCGCGGGCGCCGCCGCCGCGAGCCGCCCGACGACGTCGCGCACGGTCGCCCCGGCGGGCAGCGACAGGCTCTCGCCGGACCGGCCGAGGGCGGCGCGCGCCGCCGCGAAGTAGCGCAGCTCGATCATGCTCATGCTCCGACCACGCTCATCCTCCGACCACGCTCATCCTCCGATCGCGCTCATCGTCCGCGCCGGCTGCGTGAACCCGGGGCCGTCCATCCCGTGCCCGGCGCGCTTGCCCCACATCGCCGTGCGCCACAGGTCGGCCAGCGCGCCGTCGGACGCGCCGGCGCGCAGCGGGCCGAGCAGGTCGGTCTCGGTGTGCGCGAACAGGCAGTCCCGCACGGCACCCTCGGCCGTGAGCCGCGTGCGGCGGCAGTCGCCGCAGAACGGCTCGGTCACCGACGCGATGACGCCCACCCGGCCGAGGGCGCGGCCCGTCGTCCGGTCGAGCACCCGGAACCGCTCGGCCGGGGCGCCGTCGCGCGGCTCGTCGTCGGGCTCCAGCGTGAACCGGGTGCCGAGCAGCGCGCGCACCTCGGCGGCGGTGACCATCGCCGCGCGGTCCCACGCGTGGTCGGCGTCGAGCGGCATCTGCTCGATGAACCGCAGCTCGAAGCCCCGTTCGAGGCACCACGAGAGCAGGTCCGCGGCGTGGTCGAGGTTCACGCCGCGCACCAGCACCGCGTTGACCTTCACGACGGCGAACACCTCCGCCGCGGCGTCGATGCCCGCCAGGGTGCGCTCGAGGAACGGTCGGCGCGCGAGCGTCGCGAAGGTGTCGGGGTCGAGCGTGTCGAGCGAGACGTTGACCCGGTCCAGTCCCGCGTCGCGCAGCGCGCGGGCCCGCGACTCGAGCCCGACCGCGTTGGTCGTCAGGCTCAGCTCGGGCCGCCGGGGGAGCGCGGCGCAGTCGCGCACGATCTCCACGAGGTCGCCCCGCAGCAGGGGCTCGCCGCCCGTGAAGCGCACCTGCCGGACGCCGAGCTCGCGCGTCGCGACGTCCACGAGGCGGGTGATCTCCGCGCGCGTCATCACGGCGTCGCGCGGCAGCGTCGGCAGGCCCTCGGCCGGCATGCAGTAGGTGCAGCGCAGGTTGCAGCGGTCGGTCAGCGAGACGCGCAGGTCCGTCGCGACGCGGCCGAACCGGTCCACGAGGCCCGCCACGGCGGGCCGGCCGTCCGGCGGCGCGGGCCGGCGCACGACGCCCGGCATGCCCAGCTCGACCAGGGACATCAGGCGTCCGGCCGCCAGTCGAGCGCCAGCGCCGTGGCGCGGTCCACGGCCTCGGAGTCCTCGCCGCGCGCGGCCGCCAGGCCGTCCGCGTAGCCGACGGCGTACGTGGTCACGGGCGCCGCCGGCCGGGCGACCCCGTGCGCGGCGTCGCGGGCGAGGTCCAGCACCGTGGTCACGTCGATCGAGCCGGCCGGGAGCCCGAGCTCGGTCTCGAGCGCCTCGACCCACGTCTCCAGGACGGTCGGGGTGTCCTGCGTCATGGCATGCCCTCCTTCTCGAGCCTCGTCACATCGTCCCAGGAGTCGACGTCGGCGCTCAGCCCCGCGTCGTCACGGACCTCGACGCACGTCAGCCGCGCGACGAGCCGCCGCACCGGCAGGCCGTGCACCGACCCGGCGGCGTCCCGGACGGCGTCGAGCGCGGCGCGCAGCGGCGCCCGCCGGTACAGCCCCACGAGCCACTGCGGACCGGCCCCCGTGGCGAGGTACGCGCCGTCGGCCGCGGGCGAGCCCGCGAGCGCGTCGCGCAGGCGCGGCACGGCCCCGGTCGCTCGCGGCACGTCGACCGCGAGCACGAGCACGAGCGGCGCCGCGTCGTCGTGCTCCTCGAGCGCGCGCAGACCGGCGTCGATGCCGGCCACCGGGCCGCCGAACGGCGGGTCCTCGCGGGTCCGCAACGCGGCGTGCGGGAGCGAGGTGCCGTCGTCGGGCCCGACGACGGCGGTGCGGCGCGCCTCGCGCGTCGCGGCGAGCGCGCGCTCGAGCAGCGTCGCGCCCGCGACGACGACGCCCGGCTTGGGGGTGCCGCCGAGGCGCGACGCGCGCCCACCGGCCAGGACCAGCCCGTCGAACGTCCCGTCGAACGTCCCGTCGCCGGTCACCCGATCCGCCCCCGCAGGTCGAGGAGGTCGACCTCGTCGCCGACCGCGACCTTCTCGACGTCGGCCGCGACGACGGCGAGACCGTCGGCCGCCAGCAGCGCGGACAGGTGATGCGTCGCGGCGGCGTCGTCGTGCAGCGGCTGGCACGGCTCGACCTCGCCCGCGGCCAGGACGCGCACGGGCAGGACCTGCGCGACCCCGGCGGGGCTCGGCCAGCCGACCGCGGCGCGGGCAGCCGTCCCGCGCGGCACCGCGACGCCCGCGAGCCGCCCGATCGCCGGCCGGGCGAACAGCGCGAACGACACGAAGGCGCTGACCGGGTTGCCCGGCACGGCGACCCACGGCACGCCGCGCCACCGCGCGAGCGCCTGCGGCCGGCCCGGGCGCATCGCCACGGCCGCGAGCTCGACCTCGCTCACCTCGGGCCCTCCGTGGGGGAGCACCTCGCGCACGACGTCGGACGCCCCGGCCGACACCCCGCCCGACGTCACCACCAGGTCGACCGCTGTGAGCGGACCATCGGCCCTGTTCTGGTCGCCGGAGTGGGCCGAAAGTCCGCCCACAACGTGGTCCAGGGCGGCGCGGAGGGCGGCGGGGTCGTCGGGCACCGCACCCACGCGCACGACGTCGGCACCCGCGGCGCGCGCGAGCGCCGCCAGCGCGAGCGAGTTCGAGTCGGGGACGGTGCCGCCCGCCGGGGGCGTGCCCGCCGGCACGAGCTCCGAGCCCGTCGACAGGACCGCCACGCGCGGGCGGCGGTGCACGAGCACGGCCGGCACCCCCGACGCGGCGGCGGCCGCGACCAGGGCGGGCGTCACCGGGTCGCCGGCGCGCGCCAGCACGTCGCCCGGCCGGACGTCCTCGCCCGCCCGGCGCACGTGCGTGCGCGCCTGCCGGCGCAGGCGCACCTCGCGCTCCGCCGTCGCACCGCCCGCGACGAACCGGCCCGTCGAGGTGCGCTCGACCGGCACGACGGCGTCCGCCCGGCCGGGAAGCGGCGCGCCGGTCATGATCCGCACCGCCGAGCCGGCGGCGCCGGGGAGGCCCGCGTCGTCGGACCCGGGACGCATGTCCCCGGTCACGGGCAGGGTGACCGGGGTCCCGTCGTCGGGCAGGTCCGCGAGCCGTACGGCGTAGCCGTCCATGGCGGCGTGGTCGAACGGCGGCACCGCCGCCGTGGCGACGACGTCCTGCGCCAGCCTGAGCCCGAGCCCCTCGACGGCCGCCACCTCCAGCGGCAGCGCGACGGCGGGCAGCGGCGTCACGCGCGCGAGCACCGCCGCGACGTGCTCGGCGATGTCGCGCCGCACCGGTCCGTCGGTCATGCAGCCACGGTAGGCCGCGAGTGTGACGCCCGTGCAGCCGCGGTCTCACAGGATGCCCCGGTCGCCTGTGCGTTTGTCCTCACCTTGATTTCACGGGGCCGCGCGGCGGCGTGAAACACCCCGTCCCTAGCGTCGTGGGCAGTCGGTTCGACGGCGAACCGGACGGTTCGCACGACGGCTCCCGGCGCCCGCCGGGTGCTCCCAGGCCGCCCGACGCCGTCGGGCGACGCGCACAGGAGGACAGCGATGGTTGCTCCGACCACGGTGACGAACCCGGCACCGCCCCGCGACGACGCCGGCGCCGGCCCGACCCGCAGGGGCCGGTGGATCGACCGGTGGGACCCCGAGGACGAGACCTTCTGGCGCGACGGCGGCCGGCGGGTCGCGCGGCGCAACCTCGTGCTGTCGGTCTTCGCCGAGTTCCTCGGCTTCTGCGTCTGGGCCCTGTGGTCGATCGTCGTGCCGCAGCTGCCGGCCGCGGGGTTCGCGTTCACGACCGACCAGCTGTTCTGGCTCATCGCGGTGCCGTCGCTCGTGGGCGCGACGATGCGCATCCCCTACACGCTGGCCGTCCCGGTGTTCGGCGGGCGGAACTGGACCGTGGTGTCGGCGTCGCTCCTGCTGATCCCGACCCTCGCGATGGCGTGGGCGGTGCAGCGGCCCGGCACGTCGTTCGGCGTCATGCTCCTCGTCGCGGCGCTCGCCGGCTTCGGCGGCGGCAACTTCGCCTCCTCCATGGCCAACATCTCGTTCTTCTTCCCGGAGAAGGAGAAGGGTGCCGCCCTCGGCTGGAACGCGGCGGGCGGCAACATCGGCACCGCGGCGGTGCAGCTCGCGGTACCGCTCGTCATCGTCACGGGCGCCGGGGTCGCGCTCGAGCGGGCCGGCCTCATGTTCGTGCCCCTGGTCCTGCTCGCCGCCCTGCTCGCGTGGCGGTTCATGGACAACCTGTCCACGGCCAAGGCCGACCCGCGCTCGTTCGGGGCGGCCGTGCGCGAGCGGCACACGTGGATCATCTCGTTCGTCTACATCGGCACCTTCGGCTCGTTCATCGGCTACTCCGGCGCGTTCCCGACCCTGCTCGCCGGCCAGTTCCCCGAGGTCACGCTCTCGCTGGCGTTCCTGGGCGCGCTCGTCGGGTCGGTCGCCCGGCCGCTCGGCGGGATGCTCGCCGACCACGTGGGCGGCGCGCTCGTCACGGTCGCGTGCTTCGCGGTGATGGTCGTGGGAGCGGTCGGCGCGATCACGGCGCTCGGCAGCCACAGCTTCGCGCTGTTCTTCTCCTCGTTCCTGCTGCTCTTCGTCGCCTCGGGCGTCGGCAACGGCTCGGTCTACCGCATGATCCCGGCGGCGTTCCGGGTCGCCGGGGCCGCGGGCGGCGGGGGCGCGACGGCGAAGGCCGCGGCCGGGTGCATCGGCATCGCGGGGGCGGTCGGTGCGTTCGGCGGCTTCCTGATCCCGCGCGGCTTCGCGATGTCGACGTCGGCGACCGGCTCGCTCGTCGCCGCGCTGTGGGTGTTCGTCGGGGCCTACGTGGTCATGGCCGTCGTGACCTGGGCCGTGTACGCGCGGCGCGGCACGGCCATGCGGGCGGCCGGCGTATGAGTCCGGTCGCGACCCACTGCCCGTACTGCGCGCTGCAGTGCGGCATGGACCTCACGCCCGCCGGGGCGTCGCCGTCGTCCCCGACGGCGGCCGGCCCCGACGGGCGGGCGGCCCTGCCCGTCACGGTGGCTCCCCGCGACTTCCCGACCAACCGCGGCGGGCTGTGCCAGAAGGGCTGGACGAGCGCGACGGTGCTCGCCGTCCCCGACCGGCTCACGACCCCGCTCGTGCGCGAGGCCGACGGCGAGCTGGCGCCGGCGTCGTGGGACGAGGCGCTGGCGCTGGTCGCCGAGCGCGTGCGCGCGGTCCAGGCCGAGCACGGGCACCAGGGGGTCGCGGTCTTCGGCGGCGGCGGGCTGACCAACGAGAAGGCGTACGCGCTCGGCAAGTTCGCGCGCACGGTGCTGCGCACGCCCGACATCGACTACAACGGCCGGTTCTGCATGGCGTCGGCCGCGGCGGCGGGCAACCGCGCGTTCGGCGTCGACCGCGGCCTGCCCTTCCCCGTGCCGGACCTCGGCGGCGCGCAGGCGATCGTCCTGCTCGGGTCCAACGTCGCCGAGACGATGCCGCCGTTCGTCCAGCACCTCGCCGGGGCCCGCGCGGCGGGCGGGCTGGTCGTCGTCGACCCGCGCCGCTCCGCGACCGCACGGCTCGCCGACGACGGCCACGGCGGCGGGGACGGGGTGCACCTGCAGCCTGTCCCCGGCACCGACCTCGTGGTGCTGCTCGCGCTGCTGCACGTCGTGCTGGCCGAGGGCCTCGCCGACCGCGCGTACCTGGCGGAGCGCGTGTCGGGGTTCGACGACGTCGCTCGCTCCGTCGCCACGTGGTGGCCCGAGCGCGCCGAGACCGTGTGCGGGGTGCCCGCCGACGAGCTGCGCCGCGTGGCCCGGCTGCTCGCCGCGGCGTCCCCGGCGCGCGGCGGGCGCGGGGCGTACGTCCTCACGGGCCGCGGCGTCGAGCAGTCGACGCAGGGGACCGCCACCGTGACCGCCGCGATCAACCTGGCGCTCGCGCTCGGCCTGCCGGGGCGCGTCGGGTCGGGCTACGGCTGCCTCACCGGCCAGGGCAACGGGCAGGGCGGCCGCGAGCACGGGCAGAAGGCCGACCAGCTCCCCGGCTACCGCAGGATCGACGACCCGGCCGCCCGGGCGCACGTCGCCGCGGTGTGGGGCGTCGACGCGAGCACGATCCCCGGGCCGGGGAAGCCCGCCGTCGCGCTGCTGTCCTCGCTCGGCACCGCCGGCGGGCCGCGCGCCCTGTTCGTGCACGGGTCGAACGTCGTCGTCTCGGCGCCGAACGCGGACCGGGTGCGCGAGCGCCTCGCGGCCCTCGACCTGCTCGTCGTGTGCGACGTCGTGCCGTCCGAGACGGCGCTGCTCGCCGACGTCGTGCTGCCGGTGACCCAGTGGGCCGAGGAGGAGGGCACGATGACGTCGCTCGAGGGGCGGGTCATCCGGCGGCGCCGCGCGGCCGCCGCGCCGGGCGAGGTGCGCTCCGAGCTGTGGATCCTGGCCGAGCTCGCGCGCCGCCTCGCACCCGAGGGCGTGCCCGGTGACGCGTTCCCGACCGATCCCGCCGAGGTCTTCGACGAGCTCGCCCGCGCGTCCGCCGGCGGCCCGGCCGACTACTCCGGGCTGAGCCACGCGCGCCTCGACGCGCACGAGGCCGCGGGCGGCGACGGCCTCTACTGGCCCTGCCCGGCCGCCTCGCCCGGCGGGACGCCGCGCCTGTTCCTCGACCGGTTCGCCACCCCGGACGGCCGCGCCCGCGCGGTCCCGGTCGACCACGTCGGCCCCAGCGACGACGTCCGGCCCGGCGCGCCGACCTACCTCGTCACCGGGCGGGTGCTGCAGCACTACCAGTCCGGCGCGCAGACGCACCGCGTCCCCGAGCTCGAGCGGCTCGTGCCCGAGCCGTACGTCGAGCTGCACCCGCAGCTCGGCTTCCGCCTCGGGGTGCCCGACGGCGGACGCGTGCGCGTCGCGTCGGCGCGCGGCGCCGTCGTGGCCACCGCGCGGTGGACCGACGCGATCCGCCCCGACACCGTCTTCATGC